>DATKNR010000111.1:0-20218 GCA_035541255.1 Patescibacteria group bacterium
CGCCGTCAGGCCCATACGGCAAAGACTACTCCACCAGTTCTTTTGGAATATCTGCATCGGTATCGGCTCCTTTCCGTTTTTTCGGACGGCACGTCCGTGCCGAGCCGCACGGTAGGAGCCCGGATTGGATACCGGCAAGCGTCAGAGTGCGCAGTGGCGACTAAGGCGTGGATTGACGCATAACGACGGCGAGGCACTCGACAAATTCCCTGTCAATGCCGGCCTTGGCTGGAATCTTTGAATTTTCAGGAGGGTTTTGCCGCTGGCAGCATGTCCCACACGCGCCAGAATTCCTGCATATCCGTTGGCGTGCCCAGCGAAATGCGCACATAGTCCAGCATGGGCGGGAACGGCCGTCCGATCATCACGTTGTTCGCCCGGAAGTGTTCGATCACCTCCTGCGCGGGGCGGCCTGCGCGGACCATCAGGAAGTTCGTCTGCGATTCGATCACTTCCAGCGAGCGCGATTTCGCCTGCTTGTAAAATTCCCGCCGGTCCGCTGCATTCCGTGCCGCGCCCTTCGGCACTGCATCCGCGTCGTTCCATGCGGCCAGCGCGGCCCGCGCGCCCAGCACGTTCACGGCGAACTGCATCTTCTCGGCCGTCATGCCGCGCGTCGTTTCCAGGGTGGCCACGGAATAGCCGATGCGCGCCCCCGCCAGCCCATAAATCTTCGAAAATGTCCGGGTCACGATCAGTCTCGGATTGTCCACCGGCCGGTCGAGAAATGACGTGTACGCCGGAGCGTCCGTCACAAAATGATGGTAGGCCTCGTCCATCAGCACGTAGTAGCTCGCCGGTAGTTTTTGCAAAAACGCTTCCAGATCCTTCCGCGGCGTCAGCGTTGCCGTCGGATTGTTCGGATTGCAGATGTACACCAGTCCGCCGCCGCTCGAGGCGCGCGCCAGCATCGCGTCCAGGTCGTGCGCATAGTCTTTCGTCAGCGGCACGGCCGCCAGCTGCGCGCCTGTGTCCGCTGCCCGATGCGCGATGAATTCGAACGTCGGCGTGGCGTAGATCAGCGTCTTCCCCGGCCCCAGGAACGCCTCCGCGGCCATGCGCAGATTCTCCGAAGATCCGCAGCCCAGCGTCACCTGCTCCGGCTTCACGCCGTGTTTCGCCGCAATCGCCTCCACTAGATTCTCGTATTCGTGTTTCGGGTAGCGGTTGGCAACGGCCCCGCTCGCTTCGAGCGCCGCGTAAGCCTCCGGCGACGGGCCGTATGCGTTCTCGTTCGAATCGAGCAGGGTTGGACTTCCCGCGCCGCCGGCCTGCAGCGTGCGCCAGTTGCCTGGCCACGCGGCACTCGCCACCGATGGCAGCGCCGCCGCGGCTCCGAGCCCCATGAACATTTGCTGAAAAAATTGTCTCCGTGCGATAGCCATAATGCCCGTTGAATACCAACATTGCGCCCCGAGGTCAAACGGAATTCCTGCCCCGGACGTTCCGTGCAGGACCCGGCCCCGCGGCCCGTTCTTATCGCCTCGCTTGCGAGAAGGTTTTCTGCAGCGCCTCGCGCCGCAGCCGTTCCCGGTTCGCCGCGTCAGCCAGGCTCACTGTGTTGCGCGGATAAAGCGCGCCCACCCACGCCGTGTTCAGCCATTCCGGCCGCTCGCGTATCTCCGCCGTGAAGTCGCGGAGCGCCTGCTCCGGGTTTCGTTCCAGCCATTCTCCCAGCGCCAGGCCCATCTGCGGATCATCCGCGCGCAGCCGCCACGTATCGAACACGCTGCGCGACCTGCGGAAGCTGGCCAGCGCCGGTTGATATGCTCCGGCCTCCAGTTGCGCCCATCCGAGCTCCAGAATCACCTCGTCCGTGTTCGGCGTCACTCCCACCAGCCGCGAAAGCAGCGTCACGGCCACAACGGGTTGTCCCGCGCGGTAATACCACCAGCCAATGCGGTCCAGCCCGATCACCGGCATCGCTCCCCACTGGCCTGCGCGGATGTAATCCGCGTAACGCTGCGCGTCCTTCTCATCGCCCGAAAACAACCTCAGTCCCGCGAGCTCCTCGGCGAAGACGGCATCGCGCGCCGGGTCGCGCGGCTTCTGCCTGGCGCGTGCGGCTTCCAGCGCGGCCACTCCCCGCTTCGTGTCGCCCGAAGCGGCAAACGCATCCGTCGCCGCGGCCAGCGCGGCGTTCCAGCTCATCTGTTGTGAGGTGCCCGCGGTTGGATCCGGCATCACCTCGCAAAGACTCAGGAACGCATCCGCGGCGTGCGCAAAATCCCCTGCGGCAAATGCGGCGCGCCCGTACGTCGGCAGATAGTCGGGATGATTCGGCAGTATGCGCAGTGGGTATTCGGCCAGCCGCTCCGCCTGCGCGTAATCATGCAGCTTCATCAACTGGTCGGCGCGCGCGCGCGCCACCTCGGGAAGCTCGCCGTGCCCGCCAGGCGCGATTTTCATCAATTGCTGT
This sequence comes from Patescibacteria group bacterium, assembly GCA_035541255.1. Classification (GTDB taxonomy): domain Bacteria; phylum Acidobacteriota; class Terriglobia; order Acidiferrales; family UBA7541; genus JOPF136. Next base: position 2,420 of record DATKNR010000111.1, read on the forward strand.
GTAGTCCCCCAGGCTGTCTCCACGTCGCCGGAAAGCAGCAGCGCGCGGATGCGCAGAAGATAGGCTTCCAGCGACACGGGCTCGAACTCCATGGCATGCTGCGCCAGCTCCGCCGCCGCTTTCAGGTCCTGCCGCTGGAGCGCCGCGGACGCCATGTGGACGGCGAAGTCGCGCACCTCGCCCGACGCCACGGGATCCAGCGGCACGAGTTTCTGATAATTTGCCACCGCTCCCGCGTAATCGCGCAGCGCAAAGCGCGACTCGGCCAGCGCCTTCAGCGCCGGAACGTCGTCCGCCTTTATGGTCAGCACGCGCGTGGCCAGCGTGGACGCGGCCCCGTACCGGCCCTCCGCCAGCGCCTTCATGGCCTCGTCGCGCGCGAACACTTCCTGGAACTGGAGCGGCCGCGGTGGCGGCGCCGGCAGCGAGCCCACTTCGCGCCGCACCGCCGCTATGCGCTCCTGCGGCAGCGGATGGGAACGGAAATAGCCCTCCAGGGTTTGCGTCGCCACGCGCGATAGTTCCTCCGCGGGATTCCGCGCGCGATTGCGCGTCTGTTTGTAGAGCCTGTCGAACTCCTCGAACACCGCGATCACTTCCAGCGGCGAATAGCCCGCCGCCGCGGCCAGCTTTGCTCCTTCGCGGTCCGCTTCCAGCTCCTGGTCTTTCGTGTATCCGGCCACAAACACGGCCACGGGAAGCGCCGCCACTCCCGCCAGGGGAATGCGCCGCATGGCCAGTTCGATCTGCAGCCGCTCGGCGCAGTGGTAGTGGTCGATATGCTCGATTTCGTGCCCCAGAGTGGCCGCCAGGGCATCCTCGGTCGTCATCAGCGCGATCAATCCTTCCCCGATGAACACGTGCCCGCCGGGCAGCGCGAACGCGTTGATGAAATCGGGGTCCGGAATGTAGTGAAACCGGTAGGGCAGTTTGCGGTGGGCGTGTGCTGCCACCTTCGTCCCCACCTCGCGCAGATACGCTTCGATCTTCTGGCTCTCCTGGATTTCCGCCTCGCTCCTGAACTCCCAGGAGTATTGGGATGCGAGCTGATTGCCGATCTCGATTTCCTTTCCGTCCGGCAATCGAGTGACGGCCATGGGCATGCGCGTCAATTCACGCTGCGTATCGGCCAGGAAGAACAGCAGCGGCGCGGGGCTCACCGGCACGTCCGGCTTTTGCAGCTCGCTCAGCACCAATCCGAGCGCGGCAAGCAGCACGGCCACCAGCAGATAGACGCGATGCTTCACAGGTACTGCCGGATCCTTTCCCGGAACCGCGTGTACAGAGTCGCCACGCCCAGCAGCGAGGCGCCCAGTACCACGAACGTCAGCGCCCGTTCCGTCAGCGTCATGTCCCAGATGTCCACCAGCGGAATTTTCGCCACGCACAGCAGCAGCAGCGCGAGACCCGCCAGCCGGTAGCTCCGTTCTTTCACCTGGAGCGCGAACAAAAACACGGCCACGGCCTCCAGCCCCCACGCCATCGTCACCATGCCCTTGCTCAGCTCCGCCGCCAGCAGCGACGTCACCAGCAGCAGAGCGACGAAAAACAGTGTCTGTTCCGGCCGATTCACGAAATAAAACCATCCCCGCCGTATGCGTCCCCCCTCCGGCGCCGTTGCACCCCGCACGCGCAGCCGGAACGCCAGCGGCAGCCCGGCCAGCAGCACCGCGCACGTCACGCTCAGCACGAAAAAGCGTCCGAAAGCGAACGGCGCAGGCAGGGAGAAATAACTTCGCTCATAAAAATTGTGCAGCACTCCGCGAACAGCCACCGCCAGTCCCAGGACCAGGCTCTGCGATAGGAACAGCCGCCGCCCGCTTTGTGCCGCCACGAACAGCAGCGCCACTGCCAGCGCGGCCCACGCCGCCACCACCCAGTCGATGGGCACCTCAAACCGTAGTAACGCCACCGCCGTCAGCAATCCCATCCACGAATGTGCTTCGGCCACTCGCCACCGCCGGTCGCCCGACAGAAAATCGTCCGTGCGTCCCTGGAGCAGCTCGTAGACGAAGTAGAACACCACCGCCATCGGCACCACGGTGTAGATCCGGGCGCTCAAAATTTCCGGGCCGCTTTCCGCATTCAGGTTGACGAAGAAGATGCGAAGAAATCCCGAGACGAACAGCGTGTACGCCTGCAGCCGCAGCGCCAGCCACCGCTTCGCCATGCCCGTCTCCAGCAGAGCGATGCCCAGCAGCGCCCAGGCCAGCGCCACGCTCGCCGGCTGCAGTTCGTACCAGGCCAGCAGCGCAAGCACGCCCGTGCCGCACCACGCGAGCGCCGCTGGAAGATGCTGCGTCCATGCGCGCTCTTCCGCCTCTCCCCAGCGCGCGCCCATGTAGCAGAGCGTCCCGATCGCGAGCAGCGTCGCCAGCCGCAGCGATATTCCCCTTCCGCCCTCCAGCACCCCGCCGGAAACGTGCAGGTTCACGGCCAGCACCCGAACGAGCGCCAGCGCCACCGCGGCGCACGCCTCCGGCATCAGCCGGTATTCCTTCCACCGCTTCGCTCCGCCCAGCAGGAGCACGCCCAGCGCCACCCACGCCACCGCGATCCACGCGTACGGAAACGCCACATACGCGCCCGCCGCGGCCACTCCGCCCGCCAGCCACGAAATCACCTCGCAGGCAAACGCGTCCCAGCGTTCCGGAAATAATTCTGGCCACCCGCGCGGCGCCACATGCGCCGTGAAGAGGAATAGCCCCGCCGCCATCGCGCACGTGAATCCCAGCGGGATATGCAGCGCATAGGTGGCATGATCCATTCGCTCGCCGAACACCCGCGCCGCGTGCACGCCGATCAATTGAATTCCCGCGGCCGCGCTGGCCATGTAGCCCAGCCGCCGGAACACGATTTCTTTCAGGAAAACTCCCGCAAAGAACAGCGCCTCCGCCAGCGCCAGCCACAGCAGCGAGGTGTTTTCCGGCGAGAAGTGTGTCGGCATGGCGGTGAAGATCAGCGTCACGCCGATGGTGGTGAGCAGCACGAACGCCGCGCGCCTCCGCCGCGCGATGGGCAATTGCCCCAGCGCAAATTCCACGCCGCCAACTCCCAGCAGGAATTTCCAGGCCAGCTCCGGGTGCACCGACTGATATTTCGCCAGCGCCAGCAGCAAAAACGTATTCACGATGCACGCCACGCTTGACGTGCTTTCATTTTCCGGTGCCGCGCGCGCCACATACGACGCGCGGAAAACCGCCCAGTAGAGCAGCAGGAAGGTGATGCTCGCCCCGAATTGCGGGAACGGCCGCAGCGGCCGCGACATCGGCTCGATGATCGGCACCAGCCACCAGAAGTGGTTCAGATACGTCGCCAGGATTCCGAACACTTCCAGCTCGTACCACTTCATCCGCACCGACAGCACAGCCACGGCCAGGGCCAGCACCACCGACGCCGACAGGCTCCAGACGCCGCCCTCGCGATTCACCGTGATCGTCAGGAACGCCAGCAGCAGCGCCAGTCCGGTCACCATCTGCGAGCGGTAGCGCAATGTGTGCCACACCATCGCTCCCGCCACCACGAGCATCAGGAACAGGTCGGCCAGCAGCGTTACTCCTTCGATCCGCGCCGCCGGCACGTGGTACATCGCGTAGGTCACGAAAAACAGTAGCGGCCATCCGCCCGCGATTCCCACGCGCGCCAGCAGCCGGTAGCGCTCGAGCCGCTCAAATCGAATCCCCGCTGCCAGCAGCGCGATTCCGCTCACGTACCCCACAGCCACTCGCCGTGCGGGTGTAGTCGCCTCCAGCACCAGGAAGAACGCGATTCCCAGCACGAGTCCGGTGATCCCGAGTTTGCTCAGCCAGTTCGTCCCCAGCATTTCCTCGATGTCCGGCAATTTCGCGCGAACGGTTCTCGCCGTTTCCGAGGGGCTCAGGGACGGACTATAAGAAACCGGCGGCTTCGGCACGTCGTGTACCGAAAGTGCCGCAGCCGTCGCCTCCGCGGGAGATGGCACGGAAGGCCGCGCGGGCGGCGTCGCGGCGATTACTGGCTGGGTTGCCGGTTGAACCGGCGGGATTCCCGCAGACGCGGGCGCTGCAGGCACCCGCGCTGCGGGCTGTGCCGCCGGAGCTGGCTTCGCAGTTTCGGGTCCAGCATGGGGTGCAGTTGCCGGGGCCTGCGTTGCGGCGCCGCGCGACGCCAGCTGCACCTGGATCTGCGCCACGCTCTCTTCCAGTTTTTTCAGCCGCGTTCCCAGCTGGTATTCGATCGCCCCCAGCCGCCCTTCGATCTCCCGGAACCGCTGGTATTGCCGCACGGCGCGAACGATCGTCCACACCACCAGCGCGCCTACCATCAGGAAAATGGATCCGAGGATCTGCACGTCGGTTCCCCGCATGCTGGAAACGACAATCAAGCCGAAAATGAGAACCGCGAGGATGACGAAGCCCGCGTAGCGGGATTTGCGTGGCTCAGTCACGGTGACGCTTCGTTCCGCTGAGTGTATCGAGCCTGCTCAAAGCTGGCAAAATAGAAATCCCCGCATGTGCCCACTCCGCGCCCCTCGTTCCCGGGCCTCGCGGCGTTACCATGTTCTGGGAGAAGGAAACGAATGATGACCGAGAAACCGCTCCGCAGTCAGCTCTCTGCCTCGCTCGCCTGGGGTGACGCGCACGTGGATTGGCCCGAAGCGCTCGCCGGACTCCCGGCTGGCCTCCGCGGAGTGCGCCCGCCAGGCTCTCCTCACTCTCCCTGGGAACTCCTCGAACATGTCCGCCTCGCGCAGTGGGACATCCTGGAATTCAGCCGCAATCCGAAGCACGTCTCGCCGGAGTTTCCCGCGGGCTATTGGCCCGCGAGCGCCGCGCCGCCCAGCCCTGCGGCGTGGACGAAAAGCGTGAAGGCGTTCCTCCGCGACCGCAAATCATTCCAGCAGCTCGTCTCCAATTCGAAGACGGATCTCTTTGCGCGCATCCCGCACGGCTCCGGACAGACCGTCCTCCGGGAAATTCTTCTCGCCGCGGACCACAACGCGTATCACCTGGGCCAATTCATTCTGGTTCGCAGGCTTCTCGGCGCCTGGCGCTAGCGCGCTCCAGATATTCTGCTCACCGCATCCACATGGGGGAGGGGCCATGAAGAAACGCACAGCATCCCGGCGGCAGTTCCTGAAGGCGACCGGTCTCGCCGCGGCAGGCGTGATCGTTTCTGATCGCTCCCCGGCGGCGCCAATCCTCGCTCCATCGCGTTCTCCTTCGCCGGCCTCCGTACCCGGCGAGGCGGCCCCCGCCGACTACACGCTTCACATTCAGGCCACTCCGCTTGAAATCGCTCCCAATCACATCATCTCCGTCAACACTTACAACGGCCGGTTCCCGGGGCCGCTGCTGCGCATGAAGGAAGGCCGCCAGATCATCGTGGACGCGTTCAACGACACCGACACGCCGGAGCAGTTGCACTGGCATGGTCAGTTCCTGCCCACCGACGTGGACGGCGCCGCGGAGGAAGGCACTCCCTGGATCCCCGCTCACGGCATGCGACGCATCGTCTTCACTCCCAAGCCCGCCGGCTTCCGCTTCTATCACACGCACAACCGCGCCGGCGCCGGCCTTTCCGCAGGGCTCTACAGCGGCCAGGCCGGTCCCGTCTACATCGAGCCGAAAAACGAGCCCGGCCGCTACGACCGCGAAGTATTTCTGGTGCTCAAGGAATTCGAGCCCGCGTTCAGTCGCGGCGGCGACATGGCCCAGAATTTTCTTTCGCCCTCCACACGCGTCAAATCCCTCGAGGATGCTGGCGAGTCGGCCATGAAGGCTTCTCTCGCCCGCGGAATGCCTCATGGCTACGAAGTCGGTTACAACTCATTCACCATCAATGGACGCATGCTGGGGCACGGCGAGCCCGTGCGCGTCAAATCGCGCGAGCGCGTTCTGTTCCACGTCCTGAACGCCAGCGCCACGGAAATTCGCAGCCTCGCGCTTCCCGGCCACACCTTCCAGGTCGTGGCGCTGGACGGCAATCCCGTCCCCAATCCCGCCACGGTTCCCGTCCTCTGGATCGGCACGGCAGAACGCGTCTCCGCCATCGTGGAAATGAATCATCCCGGCGCATGGATTCTCGGTGACACCGCCGACGATGATCGCCGCCACGGCATGGGCATCGTCGTCGAATATGCGGGAAGCACGGGCAAACCGCAGTGGCTCGCTCCGCCTGCCAACCGTTGGAATTACGCACGATTCGGCAAGCCCGGCGCCGCCCCCGTGGCGGACGAAGTTATCGAAATGACCTTTGCCAAGGACAACGCCGCCGACCACGGCTTCAATCGCTGGACCATCAATGGCGTCGCCTTTCCCATGAGCAACGAAATGATCCCCGCTTCCTACCACCTGAAGCAGGGCCGGCGCTATCGCTTGCACTTTCGCAATGCCAGCGACGACATTCACCCCATCCATCTCCACCGGCACAGCTTCGAGCTCGTAAATCTGGCGGGCACTCCCGCGTCTGGAATTCTGAAGGACGTGGTCATGCTCGGCGGATATCAGGAGGTTTCCGTGGATTTCGTCGCCGACAATCCCGGCCTCACCCTCTTCCACTGCCACCAGCAGCTTCACATGGATTTCGGATTCATGACCCTGTTTGATTACGCGTGAACGCAAGCGGCAAGACCGCGCCGGAACCCGGCACGGAGCGAGGAGGCGATTTCATGGCCGCAAAGATGAGCGAAGCGTGGATCAGCCAGGGAGCAAAGGCCATCGTGCTGATCCGCATCCTGGTCGGATGGGCGATTCTCTCCGAAGGGATTCAAGAGTTTCTGGGGTCTGTTCGCTCATTGAGCCGGATTTCATGGAACGGCGTGCTGTCTGCACGATTCATGGTTCGTGCGTGAACGGGCGGACGCGGCTCGCGAGCTCCTGAAGAAATTGGTCCGATGAACTCCACACCGCGAAATGGCCGGCGCCTTCAAAGAGCACGAACTCCTTGTGCGGGGCCTGGATTGCGTCGAAGTACGCTTTGGCCAGCGGCGCCTGGGTTCGTTCATCCAGCGCTCCCTGGAAAAAGAAGACGGGAATTTGAAAATCTGTCCCGAGCGCAGCTGCATCCGCGGTCAGCAACTCGTTGTACACGCGAAAGGTGGGCACCTGCGCGAAGCCTCTAAACAAATAATAAATATCCCGGAGGGAATAGTTCGGCGCGGTGAGAGTTCTGGGTCCGGCGTTCCTGTCGGCCTCGCACTCGTAGCTTCCCAGGATTCGGAAAAATGCCCCGATCTTTTCCATGCTGGCGAAAGGAGGAGGACCGATGCTCTGGAGCGTCGCGACTGCTTTGGTGTCGTTGGCCGCGCGCGCTTTATCCAGAGCATACGCATAGCTCAGTTGCTGCGCTTTCCGCATATCGCTCACCTGGCCGGTTCCTACGTAGGCGTAGAAGAGGTCCGGGCGCTGTTTAACCATGTGAACGCCCAGCAGCGAGCCCCAGGAGAAACCCAGGAGGACAATTTTGTCCTTGTGCAGATGAGCCCGCACATACTCGGAGACTTCAATCCCGTCCTGCGCCATGCGCGCGACGGTCATGGTTGCGGCGACCGATGGGCCGGTGGTCTCGAGCGTCTTGCCGGTGCCGCGCTGGTCCCACTGCACCACGGTGAATTCTTTTTCCCAGGGCAGCAGTGTGCTGGTTAGAGCCAGCCAGGAACCTCCCGGGCCGCCATGAAGGCACAGGAGAACCGGACTGGCCCGGTCCTGCCCGCGGATCTGGATCCACTGGTCGATGCCGCCAATCCTGACGTACATTGCCTCGTCGATTCCGTTCGGCGTGCGGATGGCAATCGCTTTTGCAATTTCCTGTTGGCGGCGAGCGCGAAGGGCCAGGCCTGTGCACACCAGGGCCAGGACCAGGAGAAACAGGGATAGGAGAATCCATCCCGCGACTTTCAGCAGCTTCCGCATAAACGATTCCTCTCGTATCCTGAGCTTTGAGAGCGGCCGCGGGTGAAGCCGCGCAGTGGACTCTCTGTTATCAGACCTAGGGAAGCACTGGCGAGTCTGTGCGTCAGGTCACAGGCCGGAATAGACACCGACTTCTCACAGAGAGCCGGCGCCTCCATCGGCCGGATGCCGCATAATAGCTGTCTCTCGCCGCTCCCCGGCGAGCGGCCCTCATGACCTACGACGAAGCCGTCCACGACCTGCTCGCGCTCGGCAAGGAACTTTCCGCGCCCCGCCAGGCCCGCGTGCAGAAGTTCGACCTGGAAAACATCACCCGCCTCGCCTCGCGCATGGGCTCCCCGCACCGCGCCATCCCCTGCGCCCACGTAGCCGGGACCAACGGCAAGGGTTCCACCGCCGCCATCCTCGAATCCATCATTTACGCTTCCGGCGCCCGCACCGGGCTCTATTCCTCCCCGCATCTCGAGCGCATCAACGAACGCATCCGCGTGAACGGCCTGGAAATCTACGACCACGATTTCGCTTCCGCCTTCACACGCGTTCACACCCTCATCGAGCAGATGCTCGCTTCCGGCGAACTCGCCGCCCATCCCACCTTTTTCGAATGTCTCACCGCCATGGCCTTCGATCATTTCCTCCGCGCCCGCGTTGAATTTTCCGTTTACGAAGTCGGCCTGGGAGGTCGCCTCGACGCCACCAATGTCATCCAGCCCGAAGTCGCCATCATCACTTCCATCGATTTCGACCACGAGGAATTTCTCGGCCATTCCATTCCCGAAATCGCCGCGGAGAAGGCCGGTATTCTCAAGCCGGGCGTCACCGTCGTCTCCGCCGCGGAACATCCGGAAGCATCCGCCGTTGTCCTCCGCCGCGCCGGCGAACTCGGCATCGGCCCCGGGAATTTTGTGGATGTCACCGCGGCGTATCATCTCCAAGTGCTCGAGTCACGCCCCGACGGCTCTCGCGCCCGCGCCGAATGCCTGCGCGACGGCTGGCAACTCGAATTCCCCCTGCCGCTTCCCGGCCGCTTCCAGCTTCGCAACGCCCTCACCGCCATCGCCGCCGCGCGCGCTCTCCAGGCTCGCCGCTTTCCGCTCGTCGAAGACGCCATCTACGGCGGTCTCGCCGCGGTCCGTTGGCCCGGCCGCCTGGAACGCCTCTCTCGCCAGCCCGATGTCTATCTCGACGGCACCCACAATCCCGCGGGAGCCCGCGAACTCGCCGCCTTCTGGCGCGAGCATTTCGCCGGCCGCAATATCCATCTCGTCTTCGGCGCCGTGCGCGACAAAGCCGTGGACGAGGTTGCCGGCCTGCTCTTCCCCCTGGCATCCTCCGTGATTCTCACCGCCGCCCGCACCTCCCGCGCGATTTCCCCGCCCGCTCTTGCGGACTATGTGGCCCATCACGCCGGAAACGTCGAAGTCGTCGCGGAGCCGGAGCTGGCCTTCGAGCGCGCTCTCGAACGCGCTCATCCCGCCGACGCCATCTTCGTCACCGGCTCGCTCTACCTCGTCGGCGATCTCCGCCGCTGGTGGCGCCAGCGTCATCCCGGCGACGCTTCTCTCGATAAGACTTCCTCCGGCCCTCCCCGCGAGCGCTAGCGCCGTTCTTCCTCCGCAGTCTCTCTGGCTCCGTGATCTCCGTGTTGGTCTTTTTCTCTTCCTCTCCATTGCCGTGGCGCGTAGTTCGCGGTTATCGTCTTTTCTCCCCGGGAGGGGATGCTGTTGGACGCCACCGCCACCGCGAACTCCACTCGTTCCGCAGCCCGGTTCGGCGAGTTGGTAAGCTACGTCCGTTCGCTCGTTTTCACGGTGCCGTTCATCTACCTGCTCACCATTCTCTGGGGCACCTTGTCGGCTCTCGCCGCCATCGCCGATTCCTCCGGCCGCCTGCAGCACCGCTGTGCGCGCCAGTGGGCCCGCTGCCTGCTGGCCGTATGCGGCGTTCGCGTGCGCATCCGCGGCGCGGAGCACGTCCCTCCCGGTGCTACCTTCGTCTGGACCGCGAATCACCAGAGCTACCTTGATATTCCCGTGGTCTTCGCCCGCCTCCCAGCGGATTTCCGCATCATGGCGAAGGCCTCGCTGTTCCACTTTCCTTTTCTCGGCTGGCACTTGCGCCGCTGCGGCCATATGCCTGTCGAGCGCGCGAATCCCGCGCGTGCTGCGCGTAGCCTGCTGGCTGCCGCGGCCCACGTCCGCCGCGGCACCGCTGTATTTATTTTTCCCGAAGGCGGCCGTTCCCGGGACGGCCAACTCCAGGAATTCAAGACCGGCGCGTTTCTTCTTGCCATCAAAGCGGAAACTCCCGTCGTTCCCGTCACCATTCACGGCACGTTTTCCGCTCTTCCCATGCATTCCTGGAATGTCCGTCCCGGCGTGGTCGATCTCGTTCTCCATCCGCCCATCCCCACCGCCGGCATGACCAGCCATTCCTCCGATGCGCTCGCCGCTCAGGTGCGCGACGTCATCGCCCGCGACCTGAACTCTGCTTCCCCTTCTTAGATCTGGATTTTCCGGGCCCGGGAGTGGGGGTGAGAGGGATTGGGCGCTTCGTTCGGCCCCTCGTGCGCCGTCTTGGGCCAGGAAGCCCCGCCGTTCCTTTCTGCATCAAAAACCGGGAAGCGCGGTGGCATCAACGGTCTGATTATTCATGCGCTCTCATCTGAGCGATCGCCGGTGATGACCCAAAGATCGCGGTTTTTGCCCGGCTCACTCTGACGGTCGTTCGTTTCGGCAGGCTCCACCCGCTTCGAGGCTGGTTAAAGGATCGTCCTGAAATCATGAGGGTACGGGTGTGCCCGCCGGGCGCGGCGCACGCCGAGGGTGCCGGGAATGCTGGACACATCGCGATCCGCTCGCCGCACGTGCTTCTGGATGGTTCTCACCGCTCTCGCCCTGCGGCTCGTCGTCGTCTCCTTTCTTTATCCCGAGCACCTCAACCCGGACCGTGACTACTGGCGATTCGGGGGCGAGGCCGCGAGGATCGCGGCGTCACTGGCGGAAGGCCGGGGCTACGGCAACGCGCAGTTTGGGACCACTGGTCCAACGGCGTGGTTGGCGCCCGTCTACCCGCTGCTTGCCGCCGCCGCTTTCCAGCTGTTTGGTGTGCACACGAAAGCGTCGGCCATCGCGCTGCTCTCACTGAACAGTTTGTTTTCAGCCATGACATGCCTGCCGGTGTTCCTGTTGGCGCGCAGGGCTTTTGGCGACCGCGCGGGCATCTGGGCCGGATGGACCTGGGCGTTTTTTCCCTATGCCGTGTTTTTCTCCGCCGATCTCATCTGGCCGACCACGCTCACCACCCTGCTGCTCACCATCCTGCTCCTCTACGTCCTGCGCCTGGAGTCCACGCAGGGACCTTGGTCCCACTTCCGTTTCGGATTGCTTTCCGGGTTCGCCGCCCTGACCGACCCCATCGTGATCTCCGTGCTTCCCGTTCTGGCGGCCCGGATGTACTTTCGGCGCGGGCGGCAAGGCTTGCGCTGGAAACTTCCGGCAACGGTCATGGCGCTGGGGTTCCTTCTTGCGGTGGCTCCATGGTTCGTGCGCAACGCCGTCACTTTCCACGCCTTCGTCCCCTTTCGCGCCAATTTCGGCCTGGAGCTGCATATTGGCAATCATGGCGATTCCTCCCATTTTGCGCCCGTCCACGACCATCCCTCCACGAATGAAGCGGATCTCAAGGCGTACACGAAACTGGGCGAGCAGGCTTTCATGGCCGCAAAGCAGAGGGAAGCGGTGGATTTCATTGAGAGCCACCCGGCGTGGTTCGCCAGGGTTACGTTGCGGCGCATTCTCTACATGTGGACAAGCTTTTGGAGCTTCGACCCGCAATATCAGGCTCAGGAGCCATTCGATATTCCAAACATTTTCCTCTCCACGGTGATGGATCTGGTGGCGTTGGCGGGGCTGTACCGCGCGTTCCGGCAGGGAAGCTACCTGGCCATGCCTCTGGCGCTCGTCATGCTGCTTTTTCCGATGATCTACTATGTGACCCACTGGGAGGATTACTACCGCCGTCCCATCGATCCGGTGTTCGTGGTGCTGGCGAGCTATGAGGTGTGGTCGCGGGTCCAGTTGCGCAGGGAGGCAGTTCGTCTCCTCCAGGAGTCTCCCGCGAGCGCCTCGGACTGACGCTACTTGTTTCGGCCGACACCAGCGGAGCTCCGCCGATCGCCGCCCGGGTCCGCGACGCTGTCGCCCGCTACCTGGAAGCGACCTCCTCCGGCTGGAATCCTCTCCCGGATTTCAACTTTCCCTCCCTCGGGCTAAACTATTGCGTCCCCAAAAGGAGCCTTTATGTCCGACCTCAGCTATCCCATCGGCAAATTCCAGTGGAGCGGCAGCGCAACGCCCGAAGACCGCCGTCGTTTGATCGCCATCATCGCGGCCGCGCCTGCAAAACTCCGTGCCGCGGTTGCCGGCCTTACTCCCAAGCAGCTCGACACGCCCTACCGTCCCGGCGGCTGGACCGTCCGCCAGGTGGTCCATCATCTGCCTGACAGCCACATGAACGCCTTCATCCGCTGCAAGCTCGCGCTCACAGAGGACCAGCCCACCATCAAGCCCTACGACGAGAAACTCTGGGCCACTCTCGCCGACGCCGCGGATACCCCGGTCGAAACCTCGCTCGCCCTCCTCGAAACGCTCCATGACCGTTGGGTCGTGCTGCTCCGCTCCATGGATCCCGAGGATTTCGCTCGCCTGATGATTCATCCGGAGCACGGCGCTCCACTCTCGCTCGACTGGATTCTCGCGCTCTACGCCTGGCATGGCGCACATCACACCGCTCACATCACCGCGCTCCGCGAGCGCATGGGCTGGAAGGGAAAGCCGCGCGCCTCGAAGCCGAAGGCGAAACGCCGCGGCGCCAAGGCGAAAGCGCGGAAATCCCGCAGGAAGTAACGGGTGTCGTCAGCCGGAGCTTTCGACGCTTCCGGGCCGGCCGGTGCCCCAACCATCATTCTTCTGCACGGCTCTTCGGAAACCCGCCGCCAGTGGCAGCCTCAGGCGCGCGCGCTTTCCGATTCCTTCCACGTGATCGCCGCAGACCTGCCCGCCCACGGCGTGCTCGTCGGCACGCCCTTCCGCTTGGACGACGTCGTCGCCTGGCTCTCCAATCTCATCACGCACCACGCCGGAGGACGCGCCATCCTCGCCGGCATATCGCTCGGCGGCTACGTCACCATGGAGTTCGCTTCGCGCCACCCCGAACAGGTAGCTGGCGCTGTTGCGTTGAGCTGCACAGCGGAGCCCACCGGCCCGGGCGCTGCTCTCTTCCTCGTCGCCACCTGGTTCATGTCCCTCGCGCCGCTCCCCCTCCTCCGGGTCATGAAGCGCGTCGCCGGCGATTTTCTCTACTCTCCGGAGGCGGCCGAACTTCTCACCGGATTCTGTTTTCGCGGCGGCGCGCAGGGCATCCGCGCCGTGCTTTGGCGCAGCTTCGTCGAAAAGATCCGTGCCTTTCCCGGTCCCATTCTGTTCATCAACGGCCAGCGCGACTGGCCCTTTCGTTTCAACGAGCGCCGCTTCCTCGCCGCCGCGCAGCACGGCCGCCTGGAAGTCATCCCGCGCGCCTACCACGTCTGCAATCTCGACGATTCCGCCCGCGTTACCTCGCTCATCCGCGATTTCGCAGGTACCGTGTCCGCGGCTCCCCGTTGATCCGTCTCTCGGGCTTCTCCGTGCTTCTCTGCGTCCTCCGAGTCTCCGCGGTAAGTTTTTTTCTTTCTCTTCCGAATTTTGTACACTCAGCCTATGACACAACACTCCAAGCCGCTCGTCGGCATCCTCATGGGTTCGAAATCCGACTGGGAAGTGATGGAGCACGCCTCAAAAACCCTGGACGAACTGGGCATCGCGCATGACGTACGCGTCCTCTCGGCGCATCGCACGCCCGACCAGACTCTCGACTACGCCGCCACGGCTGCCCAGCGCGGCCTGGAAGTCATCATTGCCGCGGCCGGCGGTGCCGCCCACCTCGCTGGGGTCGTCGCAGCCAAAACCGCCCTGCCCGTCCTCGGCGTCCCCATGGAATCCAAATCCCTCAAAGGGCTCGACTCGCTTCTCTCCATGGTCCAGATGCCCGCAGGCATTCCCGTCGCCACTCTCGCCATCGGCAAGCCCGGCGCGATCAATGCGGCGCTCTTCGCTGCCGCCATCCTGGCTATCAAGCATCCAGAGGTGCAGAAAGCACTCGCTAAATTCCGCGAATCCCAGAGCAAGGCCGTCCTCGAGCAGGGCGACCCGCGCGAATCCGCAAAGAAGAACTAGCCGGCCGCCGCTGGGCGCTCATTGCCTCGTAATTTTGCCCAATGCTACGATGGTTGTTTGCATGCGACCCCTCTCTCACTCCTCAGCCCGCATCGGTGTCCCCTTCCGCACGTTGGAAGAGGAGCAGGCCGGCGAAGCCAAAGCCCGTAAGATCGAGTTTTACTACCGTGCCGTCCGCGAGGCGGGCGCCGAGCCGGTGCCGGTGTCACTCGTCCTGGAGGAGGGGGCCCGCCGCCGGCTCGCCGATTCCCTCGATGGTTTCGTTCTGACCGGAAGCCCTTCCGATGTGGACCCTGCCCGCTATGGCGCCCCTCGCCATCCCCAGACGGCGCGCGCGGATGCCGCTCGCGAGCGCACTGACGACGCCCTGCTCGATCACGCCTTCTCCGCTGGAAAGCCCGTGCTCGCCATCTGTTACGGAAACCAGCTCTTGAACGTCCATCTGGGGGGCAGCCTTGTGCAGGATATTCCCAGCGAAGTCGCGCGCCATCTCCGGCACGAAAAGGCGGAGGGGGAGACGCGCGATGCGGAACATCCCGTCCACCTCGATGCCGGCTCGCGGCTCGTTTCCCTTGCGGGTGCCTCCGATTCGCGCATCAACAGTTCGCACCACCAGTCCATCCGCGAGCCCGGCCGCAATCTTCGCGTTGTCGCCCACGCTCCCGACGGCGTCATCGAAGCCGTCGAATGGACCGGCGACTCCAACTGGATTGTCGGCGTCCAGTGGCATCCCGAGCGGATGGAGGGCGACCCGTTTGCCGCGGCGCTCTTCCGCGAACTCGTCGCCGCCGCGCGCCACGTTGCGCTGAAACACTGAACAACCGTTCGTATGTGCGGATTCTTGTTTTTCGATTATCGAGATTCGATCCTGGGGAGGTTGCATGATTTCACTGGCCGGAAAAGCTGCGCTCATCACCGGCGGTTCGCGCGGCATCGGTGCCGCCTGCGTTCGGCTCTTCGCACGCGCCGGCGCCGATATCGTCTTCAACTACAACCGCGATGCCGAGTCGGCGGAGCGCGTCGCCCAGGAGTCCCGCCGGCATGGCACCCGCGTCGAATTCTTCAAGGCCGATCTTTCTAAAATGGCTCCGGCCGAAAAGCTCGTCCGTTTCGCCCACGAACGCCTCGGCCGTCTGGACATCCTCGTCGCCAACGCGGGCATCTGGAACGTTGAGGACCTTCCCATCGAAAAAATGTCCGAGCGCGACTGGGACCAGATGATGGACGTCAATTTGAAGAGCGTGTACAGCGTCATCCACTTCGCCGTCCCGCACATGATTCGCCAGCGGTCCGGCCGCATCGTGGCCATCAGTTCCACCGCCGGCCAGCGCGGCGAGGCGCTTCATTCCCATTACGGCGCCACAAAGGGCGCCATCATCAGTCTGGTCAAGGGGCTCTCCACCGAACTGGCCCCGCACAACATCCTGGTCAATTCCGTCGCGCCCGGCTGGGTGGATACGGACATGTCCAAGCCTGTCTTCAAGGACAAGAAGGCGCTGAAACAGATCCTCGAAAAGCAGCCGCTCGGCCGTGTGGCCACCGCGGAAGAATGCGCCGGGCCCGTTCTCTTTCTCGCTTCCGACCTCGCGACTTTCATTACCGGTGAAATCCTGAACGTCAACGGAGGATCGGTTCTGTGCGGCTAGGCGTCGTTTCCGGAATCCTTCTCTCGCTGGCTCTTGCATTCGCCCCGGCTCGCTCGCAGGACACTGCCGTTCTCGCTCCCGATGCGAGCGCGGCAAAGGCCCGCCAACTTATCGACCGTTGCATTCAGGTGCTCGGCGGTCCCGCTTATCTCGGCGTGAAAGACGTGACCCGCTCCGGCCGCTACACCGCCTTCGAACACAGCGGCGCCGCCCGCGGAACGCTCAAGATCACCGACATCGTGAAGCTGCCCGATAAGGAGCGCATCGAATACAACTTCAAGATGTATTACGGCGTCGATGCTCCCATCCCCCTTCTTGTCGTGGACATTCCCTACCCGCTCAGCAAGACCAGGTCGAGTTTTGAAGTCCACAACGGCGACTCCGGCTGGGTTTTGGGTTCGGGCGGCGTCGTGGATTTGCCCGCCGATTCGCTCGCGCACCTCCGCGAAAAGCGCAAGAAGGATCTCAATCTTCTTTTCCGCCAGCGCATCAACGAGCCCGGTCTCGTCCTTCGCTATTCCGGTCAGGATGTCGTGGATCTCAAATTGGTCGACTGGGTCGAAATTTCCGATGAAGACCGGTTCACCACCCGCATCGCCTTCGACCACTCCACGCATCTGCCCCTGCGCGCCATCTTCCTCTATCGCGATCCGGAAACGGGCGACCGCGTCGAGGACCACGATTACTTCTCGAACTATCGTCCCATTCAGGGCGTGATGACTCCCATGCAGATCACCCACGAGCACAACGGCTATCAGGCGTCCCAGCTGTTCTACGAGGATGTGAAGTACAACACCGGCGTTTCCGACGAGATGTTTACCCGCGAAGGCCTCGAACAGCTCTCCCACGGCAAGAAAAAGTAAGCGCTTTCCAGCCTGCCCGCCCCCGCGGCCTTTCCTGCTTCCTCCGCGCTTCTGCCCCGTCGCCTTCCGCTTCCGCGCCTACGGCGCCTTTTCCGCCGGCACTCCGATTACCGCGATGTTGTCTCCCTCTTTCATCGTCGGCACCGCGCAGATGTGCAGCACGATCCCCGCCACGGGCGCTCGCGCCGTGTAAATCGTGCTTCCGAAATAATCCGTCACGTATCCCAGTCTTTCTCCCTGTGCCACATACTCGCTCCGCCGCACCAGCGGATAGAAGATTCCCGCCTTCTCGCTCAATACCGTTGAGGTGCTTTCCAGCCACACCGGATTCTCGATCGGCGCCGGCGCGCCCTCCAGCATCTTCAGGTCTCGCATTGTGCTGATCGTTCCCGTCACCAGCAGCTGCACATCATCCGTTTCCACGGTGCCCGCATGCCCTGCTTCCACCACAATCGACGGCTTTCCCTTCACGGACGCCGTGTTGTCCAGATAGCGCGTTGCCGCAGGGTCTGCCGGCCGGTCCCGCCAGATGATGATGTGATCCAGCCCGAACGCCAGCACCATCTCTTTCGATTTGCGGTCCTGCTCCTCCCGCCCTGTCGGCGCCCAGTAGCTGTACGGCCGCAAACTCTCGTCCAGGTCGCCCCCGTGGTAATCGATCAGGTAGTCGCAGCGGTCCACCACTTCTTTCGTCATTGCATAGAGCGCGCGATCCGTTTGCGTTCCGTCCGCTTTGCCCGGATAGAACCGGTTCATGCTTTTCCCGTCCACGGGATTCAGGTGCGGCACCACGCGTTCGAACGAAGCAGGGTTCAGCAGCGGAACGATCACCACCGTTCCCGCCAGTTGCGATGGGTCTAGCTTCGCCGCCACTTCTTCCAGCGCGATGATCGACGCGTACTCCGTCCCATGCGCCCCGGCCACCAGCGCCAGCACCGGTCCCGGCCGCGCGCCATTCACCACAATCACCGGAATTCCATACCCCGCGTCTGCTCCCTTCGGAACTTCGATGTAGCCGTTGGCCTTGTGCCCGCGCTGCGCCTCCGCGGTTCCCACTCGATACCCGCTCTGGGCGGCCACTGCCGGGCACCACATCCCAATCGCCAGTGCCAGTCCCGCCAGC
>DATKNR010000112.1:0-3245 GCA_035541255.1 Patescibacteria group bacterium
CCACCACCGGTTTCCGCCGCGTCGTTTTCGACTGGGCCATCGACGTCGCTCGCCGCGCCGCTCCCTGGAAAGCCTTTGGCCAGCCCGCCTCGCTCGATCTCCGCCTCGCCTGGAATATTGCCGACGGGCTCGTCTACAAGAAATTCCGCGACGGCGTCGGCGGCCGGATTCGTTCCTTCGTCTCCGGCGGCGGCCCGCTCTCCGACGATCTGGCCGGATTTTTCTGGACCGTCGGCCTGCCCGTCTATCAGGGTTACGGCCTCACGGAGACCGCTCCCATCGTCTCCACCAACTGGCCCGCCACCTACAAGAACGGCACCAGCGGCCGGCCCATTCCTCATCTCGAAGTCCGCATTGCCGACGACGGCGAAATCGAAATCCGCGGCCCCTCCGTCATGGTCGGCTACTACAATCGTCCGGACGAAACCCGCGAAGTCCTCTCCCCTGACGGTTGGTTCCGCACCGGCGACATCGGCCACATCGACCGCGACGGCTTTCTGCTCATCACCGACCGCAAGAAGGATCTGCTCAAGACTGCCGGCGGCAAGTTCGTTGCGCCGCAGCCCATCGAAAATCTCCTGAAGACCTCTCCGTTCATCGCCAATGCCGTCGTCGTCGGCGACCGCCGCAAATTCGTCTCCGCCCTCATCGTTCCCAATCTTCCCGCCGTCGAGGCCGAAGCCCGCAAGACCGGCATTCCGTTCTCCAATTCCTCTGAACTCGTTTCCAGCCCTTGGACCCACGGCCTCATCGATTCCGAAATCAATCGTCTTTCCGCCGACATGGCCCAGTACGAAAAAATCAAAAAGTTCGCTCTCCTCCCTGAAGATTTCACCTTCGCCAACGGCGGCATGACCTACACCCTCAAACTCCGCCGCCGCATCATCGAGCAGCGGTACGCACAGACGATCGACCAGCTCTACACCGCCGCCTCCTCCGAGCCCCACAGTTAGTGCGGCCCAAAGGCCTTTGAGCGCGAGAAGCGGTCCGCCCCGGCGGTCAGCCCCGCTTCCTCTCCCGCCGTAACCATCTCCTTCGATTTCTCCGTCGCGCTCCCCCGGCGTTAGAATACCCGCAGGAGTTCGACCCATGACCGATTCCATCGACAGTTCTCTCGTCATCGCCGACCGCGCCTTCTCTTCGCGCCTCATCGTCGGCACCGGCAAATACCGCAGCTTTCAGGAGATGGCGCGCGCCCACGCCGCTTCCGGCGCGGAAATGGTCACCGTCGCCGTCCGCCGCGTCAATCTTTCCGACCGTTCCAAGGAATCCCTGCTCGATTACATCGACCGCGAAAAAATCTTCATCCTGCCCAACACCGCCGCCTGCTACTCCGCCGACGAAGCCATTCGCACCGCTCGCCTCGGCCGCGAAGCCGGCCTCTCCAATTGGGTGAAGCTCGAAGTCATCGGCGACCAGCAGACGCTCTTTCCGGATACCGAGCAGCTCCTTGAAGCCACCCGCGTTCTCGTCAAGGAAGGCTTTGTCGTCCTGCCCTACACCAACGACGATCTCATCGTCGCGCGCAAACTCATTGACGCCGGCGCCGCCGCCGTCATGCCTCTCGCCGCCCCCATCGGCTCCGGCCTCGGCATTCAGAACGAGACGGCCCTGCGCATCCTCCGCGAGCGCATCACCGAAGTCCCTATGATTGTGGACGCCGGCGTCGGCACCGCCTCCGATGCCGCGCTCGCCATGGAACTCGGCGCCGATGGCGTGCTCATGAACACCGCCATCGCCGAAGCCCAGGATGCCGTCATGATGGCGGAAGCAATGCGTGAAGCGGTCAGCGCCGGCCGCAAAGCCTATCTCGCCGGCCGTATGCCGAAACGTCTCTACGCCTCCGCCTCCAGCCCCATGGCCGGCGTCGTCCGCTAGCACCCACGTTGCATGGGAAAATTCTCTGCCCAGGGGGTCGGAGATTCATCCCCGAGATAGAAACTCTTGGAGAAAAGAGGGCTCCAGCCCCTGAAGCGTGTGGTTCGCTTCACCTCACCGTCGCGAACAGTGCAAACCACAGCGTATTCACTCCCGCATGCACCAGGGCCGACGCGAATATCGACCGCGTCTTCCTCCATGCCGACCCATACGCCAGCCCCGCAAACGTCGCCAGCAGCGCATATCGCCAATTCGGGAATCCGCCGTTGTTCAAATGCGCCAGCCCAAACACCGCCGCCGCCACCACCAGCCCCGCCACTTCGCTCCGCAGCGTCGTCGAAAGCAGATTCTGCAGCAGCCCGCGAAATAGAAACTCCTCCGGCCACGCGTTGAACACCAGAATGCCCAGCGCCACCAGCGGCAGTTCGCGCGCCCTCGCCCACGTCGGCCCGAACCGTATGAATCCAATCCACTGGCCCACCACAATCCCCACCACCGCGAACCATCCCAGGTTCACCAGCACCGCCGTCGTCCATCCCGGTCCCCACGCCACCCGATAGCCAACTCCGTCCAGTCGCCGCACCAGCAGGAACGCCACCAGCCCCACGCTGATCGCATACGCAGCCCACAGCGGATGCGCCAGCCCGCCCCCGGGGAAGGGAAATGCCGTCTGCAGCACGTGCAGCTCCGCCGGAACCCAGATGCACAGCATCGCCGCATAGTCTTGCCAGCAGCCTTTCGCCTCCCCTTCCGCCGTCAGCAGCAGTATCCCCGGCGCGCACGCATAGGCCGCGGCCAGCACCATCAGCCGCCAGTCCGCCACGCGCGTCCCCAGCGCATACACCAAGTAAACCGCGAATGGCGCGAGCGGCAGCACGTACCGCGCCCGCCGCATTGCCGCCGCCAGCCGCTCCGTCACTCCCTCCGCTGCCAGCCCCACCTGCACCGCAAACCACACTCCGAAACACGCCAGCGCCACCGCGAATGCCGGTCCTCCATATCCCCGCCACATCCCCGCAAACGCCCCCGCGAGGCACACGCATCCCCACACCACCGCAGCGACTGGAATTCGCATCTGGCGCGTTCCTGTCATAGCGCGATAGTCTAGCGCGTCCCGCACGGGTCGCCACGGTCCGCTCCGTTCTGACCGTGGGCCCCTGTTGCGAATTCATGCCCCCCTCCGACCAACGCCTCGCCTACATCGACTGGATGCGCGGCCTCGCCTGCGTCTTGATGTTTCAATGGCATGGCAACGAGTCCTGGCTCGGCGGCGCCGCGCGCGAATCCTCGTGGTTCCACTGGGCCGCTCTCGGCGGCACGTTTCCCGCTCCTCTTTTCCTTTTCCTCGCCGGAATCTCTTTTGGCCT
>DATKNR010000113.1:0-9541 GCA_035541255.1 Patescibacteria group bacterium
TATGAAAGACGCAAAAAAGCCGCTTCCCACGCGCAAAAATCTGCACCCGGAAGACTCCGCTCACTATAGACTGGAAAGAAGCGGCGGTCCCAGCGAGGCGGCCGCGAAGCGGGGAGGTTGGACGGACGTGAGGCGGCTGTTAATCGTCGAAGACGACAAAGACATCGTCGAGTTGGTGCGCTACAACCTGGAAAAGGAAGGCTACCAGACCAACGTGGCGGGCGACGGCCTCACCGCGCTTTCCATCCTGAAAAAATCTCCGCCGGATCTGGTGATCCTGGATTTGATGCTCCCAAAGTTGCCGGGCCTCGAGGTGTGCCGCGAAATTCGCCGCGACCAGGCCCTCAATCGCCTCCCCATCCTCATGCTTACCGCACGCGGCGAAGAGGCGGATCGCGTTGTGGGCCTCGAAATGGGCGCGGACGATTACGTCACCAAGCCGTTCAGCCCGCGCGAGCTCGTGGCCCGCGTCAAGGCTCTCCTGCGGCGGACGGAACCCGCAGGAGACGCGGAAAAATCCATCGAGATTCACGGCCTCGTCATCGATCCTGCTTCCTATCGCGTGACCCGCGCCGGAAAACCTATCGCCCTCAGCACCCTCGAATTCCGCCTGCTCTATTACCTCGCGCGTCGTGCCGATCGCGTTTTCTCGCGCGACCAATTGCTCGACGCCGTGTGGGGAACCGACCGCTTCGTCACACCCCGCAGCGTGGACGTCTACATCCGCCGCCTGCGCGAAAAGGTGGAAGAGGATCCGGAAAAGCCCGAGTACTTGAAGACGGTGCGCGGCGCGGGCTACATTTTTGACGCGCGTGGAGACTAACTTCTTCTGGATCTTCGGCGTTCTTCTGCTGCTCGCGGCAGCGCTGGTGGTGTGGCGCGCCGCAACGGAAAGCACGCGCCGGCGCTCGCAACTGTTGGGAAACGCCCTCGCCGCGCTCGCTACAGGTGATTTTCGCGCTGCGCAGCCAGAGGAATTCCGCGGAGCCTGGGTCGGCGTGGGCGCCGCTCTTTCCGACGCGGCCACCGAGCTCGCTTCACGCTTCGAACGCCTCACCGACGAGCGCAATTTCTCCGCCGCTGTGCTCGCCAGCATGTCCGAAGGCGTTGCCGTCGTGGACCACCGCGAGCGCATCCTGTTCGTCAATGGCGCTTTCGCGGAGGCCGTGGGACCCTCGGATGAATTCCGCGGCCGCCCGCTTCTGGAAATCGTCCGCCACCCCAGCCTGATCGAAGCGGTCGGCGCTGCCCTGTCCAGCGCGCAGACGGTCCGCGCCGAGGTGGAGTTCGGCACCATCCGCCCGAGAACCTTCGCAGTGACGGCTGCTCCCGTTACGGCCACGGCCGCGCGCGGCGTCGTGCTTGTGCTCCACGACGTGACCGAAATCCGGCGCCTCGAGCGCGTGCGGCGCGACTTCGTTGCCAACGTCTCTCACGAGCTGCGCACGCCGCTCACCACCATCCAGGGATTCGCGGAAACGCTGCTCGGCGGCGCTCAGGACGATCCCAAAGCGCGGCAGAAATTTCTGGAAATCATTCGCGATCACGCCGCGCGGCTCAGCCGCATCACAGACGACCTGCTGAAGCTCTCGGCCATTGAAGGCGGCAGCATGGGCTTTCAGATGGAGCCGGTCGACCTGCCCCGCCTGGTCGAGCACTGTATTGAGGCCGTTTCGCTGCGCGCCAAGGCGCACGGGTTGGAGATCGAGCGCGACACACCGCAGGGCCTGCCGCAGGTTCGTGGCGACTCCCTTCGGCTGGAAGAGGTCTTGAAAAACCTGCTGGAGAACGCCATCCAGTACACACCCGCGCCGGGCACCATCCGCGTCAGCGCCAAGCGCGAAGGCGATCTTGCTGTGCTCTGTGTGGCCGACACCGGAATCGGAATTCCCAGCACGGATCAGCAGCGCATCTTCGAGCGCTTCTACCGCGTGGACGTGGCGCGCTCCCGCGAGGCCGGCGGGACTGGGCTCGGGCTCTCCATCGCCAAGCACATTGTGGAAGCCCACCAGGGCCGGCTGTGGGTGGAAAGCGAACTGGGCCAGGGCTCGCGATTTTTTGTCTCCCTGCCGCTCTGGACGGACGTGGCGCCTGCCGAGTCAAAGGAGGCCGCGCAGCAGCCGGAAGCCACGGAAAAGCCTGCGTAATCCCGTGGCAGCCGATTCAAACAGAATTCACATTCGCACAATGAGGCCGTAACGCCTTCCCTGTACAACGGGACTCGAGCAGTACGGCGGTTCTGAAAGTCACAAGGGCCGCTGAACCTCACCACACCTCTGGCCTATCAGTGCGGGCCGGCGTTCCCCTGGCGCCGGCCCTTAAATTTTTCGGCCCCTTCCATTTCTCTTGGCCCGCGGAAACATTCGGCCAAAAGGTCTTGCCTGTTTCGATCGAACCGAAAAAGAAGAGGGCAGCTCGCCGCAGCGAGCTGCCCTCACGAAGTCAGGCCGGAAAATCCGGCCCTCAGATTTCCTGCCCTCGTTCTAAGGCAGGTAGTACCGGAACGAAGTGAACCACATGTTTTCCTGCGAACTGGGGTGATGCTGGGCTCCCGGCGCGGCCGTGCCAACAGAGCCGGACCAGCCGTTGAGAGTCACGTAGGAATACTGCATGCCCCATTGCACGGTGCCCTTGTCACCCTTCCAGATCTTGTGCCAGAAGCCGAACGTGCCTTCGTACAAGGAGCGAGGCTGGCCGGTGCAGTTCGCGGCTCCTGTGGGAGTGCCGCCTGATGCCGGAGCGGACTCAGGGGCAGCGTTGCAACCGGAGTTGTTGATCGTGGGGATGCCGTAACCCACGAAATTGGTGGCCGTGATGCCGGCGGGTTCTGCGAAGAAGTCGCGCTTGGCGTATTCGCCGCCGCCGTTGAAGTAGAGGTCCAGCTTCGGTGTAACGTGCCACTCGATTGTCCCCAGCCATTGCCCACCCTCGAGGGGATCGAGCTCTCCGTTGGGTTTCACCGTGGCATCGTTCAGGCTGCCCGTGCCGTAGCGGCCCACACCCAGGCCCCAAAGGGCGTGGATGCCGACGTCCACCTTCTTGTTGAACAGCGGCACACGGATGTTCCCGCCGCCGCCGCCCCCAGTCACAGTATTGTTGAAGGCAAGGGCCGTGGCAGGAAGGGCAGGCGGGCCGGCGCACGCCGCGCCCTGCGGTTCCACCGGGAAGAGCAACGGAACCTCGCACGGATAGATGCGCGACCGGAACGTGCGGACCAGACCGAAGATTTCGTAGTGGCCCCACCCGGGTTCCATCGCAGCCTTGAAAATAAAGTCCGGCGTGGCGTTGAGCGTGTAGTTCTGAGAAGAGACGACGCCCGCCTGGTTATTCGTCACCGGGTTGTAGAGACCGCCCGGGTTGCCGGGCGCCTGCAGGAAGAAGTTATTGTTAGCGTTGCTGGCGGTAAACCTGGTCTGGGCGCCTTCCACTGAAAAGCCCAGAGCCAGCTTGTTGTCCAGCATGTTCTTGACAACACGGAAGCCATACTGCCGCGCCCAACTGAAGCCCACGGAGTACTGCGCGTCGATGGTCAACGGCGTGGCTTCGGTTCTGTTCTCCAAGAGCTTCTTTGTTTCCGTCACCAAGCTCCACATCTGGCCGCCGGTGAAGATCCAGCCGCTATCCAGGCGCACCTGGCCCCAGAATTGCCGCTGGCGGAACACAAAGCTGTTGCTCTCGTTGTCGTTCGAGGTGGAGCCGCCACCGAGGAAGTCGCCCTCGTAGTAGCCGCCGATCGTTGCGCTGCCGAGTTTGCCGTCGAACTTCATGGCAATACGGGACTGACGGCCGCTGGCATTGAACTCCGATATTCTGCTCTGGTTGGAGCCGGAATAAATGAAGTTCATGTTGTTCAAAGGCGTGTTGATGTCAGAGCTGAGCGCGCGGCTGCGGTACACGGTTTCTGCCGCGGTGAAGCCGCCCGGTGTCAGCGTAATGCCCTTGAAGTGAAGCGCCAGCGGCGACTCGCCCTGTTCTCCACCGGCCGTGACAACGTTGGTTGGCACGGCAGAGGTGGCGGCCGCCGTGGCGGCGGGCACGGCCGCGGCTACGGCTGCGTCCACGGATTCCGTCTTCACTTCGCCGAGCTTGGCCTTCATATCCGCCAGTTCGCGGCGCTGTGCTTCAATCTCCGCGGCTTGCGCGTTGAGCAGCGCGCGGAGCTCGGCGAGCTGGCTTTCGACCGCGGGAGTGGCCGCGGGCGTAGCCGCCGGAGCCGGGGCGGCGGTTGTGGCCGCGGGCTTCGGAGCCTCCGGCAGGTTCGCCGAAGTCGTTGCAGCGGACTTTTCGGCAGCCGGTGGTGGATCGCCGGGCCCTCCAGCGGCCGAGGCGGTTCCGCAGAGCGAGACGGCCAGGCCAAGGATCAAAATTGGTAGTGCAAGTTTTCGCATTCCTCCTCCTTAGAGAAAATTCTGTTCCGGGTGTTGGAGTTCCAGTGGTGCTGCGTGCCGAGGCGCCGACGACGCAATGGACGACCACCCCGTTTGCCGTCCACACGGAGAAAGATGTGCGACACGCAGGCTGCAAACTAGAGGGACGGAGTGAAGGGCGTGTGAGAGTCGTGTGAATCCTTCGTTACAAACCTCCGGAACGCCTCTTACCGTCCGCGAGATTCGAAGTTGAGATGGCGTAAACGAAGCGACAGACCGCCCGGTACCCTGGAAGCGGGACGGCAGAGGCGGCGAGTTTGCCGCGCCTCATTAATCGTACTGAATCGTATTGCATTATCGGATGTAATCGGTTAAAAGCTCACAGGCCGGAACCACCGGCCCGGGAGGCCGGCCCTGGTCCTGGTTCCTCAGATTTCGCGCTGGGATCTCCGCTTCCTGTCTTTCGACCCTTCGGTACCTCCACGCAGCAGCGAGGCACGGCGGGCCCGGGTGTGTTACGGCCAGTCCCCCCTGAAACTCCGAGTCCGCCAGTGCATCTCCGGAGTTTTTCGGCGATTATTTTCAAATCACAGGAGGAGGTTTGATGAAAACGTCCAGACTGAGTGGTTTCGTGGTGCTGATCGCAGTGCTCGCCGATCTGGCCGTGCCGGCGTGGGCGCAACAGCCCGGCGCGCAGGCTCCCCCGAACGCGAGCGAGATGGTGCAAATCTTCGTCTCCAAGGGATATCTGACCACTGAGGAGGCGGCGGAAATCCAGAAGGCGCCGAATGCGGCGGAAGCAAACCAGCGGATGCTGGAAGTGTTTCTGGCCAAAGGAATGCTCACGCCGGAGGAGTACGCGCGCGCTTCGGGCAAAGCGACGCCGGCTGCCGCCACGACGGGCGCAAGCGGAGCACATGTAATGAATGCCTCGGCAGCGGGCTCGCCACCGGTCGCGGCCGTATCCGCTCCCGCAGCCGCCGAAAAAACAAAGCCGGCGGAGTGGCCCACCAGCCCGGTGATGGTGGGAACGGATCCGAGCGACGGCACGTCGGCCGATGCGACCGTGATCCCGGCCATCGCGCCGCCGCGTGTGCTGCCGATCGGAATTCCGCGGAATCCGAAGGGGATCATTCCCGACATCAAGCTGGGCAGCGGGGCGATGATCAACCTGTACGGCTTTCTGAAGGCCACTGCGATCTACGACACGACCAACAGCGGTGGAGCGGTGGTGGGCAGCAACGACTTTCCGCTTCCGCTGCTGCAGGGCGATACGGGGCCGAACAACGGCTCGCAGTTCCGCATCAAGGCGCGAAGCACGCGGGTGGGCGCGAATTTCTTCTGGCCCATCAACGGGCCGGACATCACGCTGACCGGCAAGATCGAGTTCGACTTCGAGGGCGACTACACGGCGGTGAACAACAGGAACATCAGTTCGAGCCGCTCGTCGCAGCCGAGCCTGCGGTTTGCCTGGATGCGCATGGATGCGAAGTGGGGCGAGCTGCCCGTGTTTGTGCAATTCGGGCAGGAATGGTCTCTGATCGGCACCTCGATCGTGCCGGATTACATCGAATCCACCAACAACGGCGTGGGCTTCGGCAGCATCTACGAGCGGCAGCCGCAGATCCGGACCGGGGTTCAATTCCACGCGGGAAGTTTGAAGATTCAGCCGGAGTTCGCGCTGGTGTGGGCATCGTTTGCGGACGCGAACCTGAACAATTCGAGCACGGCCTCGGTGCTCGGCTCCGCAGGCGTGGTGCCCACGGGACAGCAGGAACAGACGCGCGAAGGCGCCATACTGGGGGCGGCCAGCGGCCAGCCGG
The DNA here is from genome assembly GCA_035541255.1 of Patescibacteria group bacterium. GTDB lineage: Bacteria > Acidobacteriota > Terriglobia > Acidiferrales > UBA7541 > JOPF136. The sequence continues at coordinate 6,191 of DATKNR010000113.1, forward strand.
GCCTGCAGGGGCGCCTGGTATTCGACTTTCCACTGAATCAGAGCTGGAAAGGCGTGCCCAACGCAGAAGTCATTTTCAGCGGCGGCCATTCCGAAGCAACGGAAATTGTTCCCGTGGGCAATATCCCCACCACGGGAGTCGCCGCGCTGACGCTGGCTACCGACTCCACACCCAACGGCCTGGCCGCAGGGGCGTGCAGCGGAGCTGCGCCCGCGGCCGGCTTCAGCGTCCGCTGCTACTATCCCACCGGCATCTCGATGAATGTTCCGCAGAACATCTGGACGGCGGGATTCCAACTGCCGACGCCGTGGTTCACGCTGTGGGGGAACTACTTCCACGGGGGCGATATGCGGTTTTACTTTGCGGGAGTGCTGAACTCGGCGTTCATAGACACCGAGGGCGCTATGCCGCTCACTATTCCCGGCGCGAACACGCTGGTGACCTGCACGAACCCGCCGGCGTGCACGACCACGGGAACCACCAGCCAGACCCAAAGCGTTTTTTCGCTCTCGGGCGATCCAGTCAGCTTCCGCGCCGTGGACGGAGCGGCGGTGGTGAACCGCTACCGCCCGATCCGCGGACAGGGTGGATTCGTGCAACTGGGCATACCGCTTTCGCGGATCTTTGGGGCCAATCCGGAGGGACGCAACGCGGGCTGGCGCTTCTTTGTGGCTTACGGTACGGACTCCGCGTTCGCGCGGGATGTGACCCGTCCGGGAGGGAACAACATCCAGCGGACCGATTATGTGCCGATTTCGCTGCGCTACCGGATCAATCGGTGGGCCGAACTCGTGAACGAAGTGACGTGGTACGACACGCGGCTGGCGGATACCAGGACGGTGCTCTACCGAGGCATCCCGGCGCGCGTGAACCACGACATCCGGAACGAATTCGGGACCATCTTCACGTTCTAGTGGTCTGCCGGGAACCGGCGGGGCAGGCGTTCGAGCCTGTTCCGCCCGGGCGGGAGCGGTGGTGGATGGGTCGACGCTGGAGCGGGGGAAGCGGGCGGGAATGGAGCCGGGGGATTTCTTCGGGCGAAGCGATGCGTACAATTTCTTTTGGTATTTGGAGGATGCGATTGAGACGGGGCCGACGGGGAATAATCTTCGGGACTTGCGGATTTTGATTTGCGGGCCAAAACGGTGAGAAAAGAGAGGGAAGCTGAGAAAATACGGGGAGAAAACCTGACGCAGTGCGCGCTGAACCAAGTGGCGGGCCAGGACCGCGTCCGCGGGGGAGGGTTGCTCAGTCGGGGTTACCTCAGCAATTCTGCAGCTTGCTTGGCTTCTTTGGATGTGGGGGCCATTGCGATGCATTCGCGTAACAGCGAGACCCCGACCGGAATCTGTCCCCATTTCAGGTGCCTCTTACCGGCCCAGAAGGCCAGAGTCGCACCTAGCGGATAGACCCGTGCCGCGCGCAGCCAGAATTGTTGGGCACGGTCGGAGTCTCCCTCTAGATACGCGGCTTCGCCAAACAGTGACAAAGCTCTGCCGTCAGAAATCCTCTCCGGATCGAGCGATGTCAGGTCTGGTTTCTGTCCCTTGAGGGCGGCGACGTAGGCTGATAGCGCCTGGTAGGATGCGTTCTCGGGTGCGGCCTTGAGGATAAACTGGCTGTCGGCTTCTGCTTTCGCAAAGTCTCCAAATCGGGCATTCACCAAGCCACGAAAGAAGCGTGGCTCAGGGTTTTGCGTCACGTCCTTCTGCACGGTCCAGTCGAGCATTCGGAGTATGTCAGAGGAATTGGCGCCCGTGGGGAGGTAGTATGTGCTCCGATCCAGTGATGAGCGGTACCTCCAATTCGTGTCGACTGCGAGTCCTGACTTATCCGAGTCAAGAAAGATAGGCGCACCCGCCCAGCGCCACAGGTCTCCTTCTGCATAGTAGACCTGGCCGATTTGGTATGCAGCGAACGCACGGACTTGATAATCTTCGTTCGTCTTGTAGATCTCAGTTAAGAGTTCGATGGCGGAGGTGTTTTTTCCGTTTCCGGCAAGACCGAGAGCCATGTCAATTTTGGCATCAACTTCCGCGGGCAAGGCGGTAAATGAGACCCGGGACCGGACGACCGCATCGCCGATTTTGAGTTCGAGTTGGTAACTTCCGGGCCGCAGGTAGGGAGTTACCACCTCGAGCTGCGATGGACTCAGGACAGTCGTCTGGCGCGCACCTACGCCACCAAAATAAATCACGGCGTCTCCGCGGAGCCCCGCTCCGCGAACCTCCACGTTGGTACCGGGGGTGGTAATACCGTTATCTGGGGCGACGGAAGTGAGGGTCGGGGCCTGCGTTAAGTCCTGCGGCTGGAGCGCGGCGAAGCACGCGAGGGCTAGGCAAGGTAGCAAGTGAATACCAATGGTGCGCTTTGATTGCATGTAGTCCTTCGTCCTATGGGCACTGGCACTCAAGGCCGATTGTTCCGCCTTGGTACAGCGTCGGAACGCCTTGTGCATTCACGATGGTCGTATTGATGTGAAGAAGGTGCTCGTTGCAATCGATCTTTGTGAAATTCCCCTGCGCAGTCGACCGCAAAGTCCAGTTAGCATGCCCGAGGCCTCCGGAATACACTGCGCCGCACCCAACGGGAGAAAATGAGCTGTCGTACCCTGCGGGCTGACAGGTAGCCGTGCAGGTCGAACAGTAGTTTGTGATGTTGAAGTCGTTGTAGACGCTCACCTCGGTCGGACAAACCTTAATGCCGTCCCCGCCACTCTGCGTAAATGCAGCGTCGCAATGGCCGGAGGAGACTGTGAAGGTGGAGAAGGCCAGTTCGGTGCTACTGTTAGGAAGGGTCGCGGCGAGCGTGAGGTCGAACGCCGATTGGCTCGCGGTAACTCCCTGAATAGTGACGTTGGTCGTTGCCGAGATATTCGTTGTTGTGGTCCCGTTTGTGAACGTCGCAGCTCCAGTTCCGCTGCTGCTTATAGTGAGCACTATGTTGGAGGAAGGGTTTACTGTCACCTGCACTGAACCGCTACCCCCCACCGCGATCGGATCTGGATACACGATTCCAATGGTTACCGAGATGGTGTTGTCGTTGCCGCTGACCGAGCGTTGCTGTAGGAGGCACTGGTTGGGCCTCACTTGGATTTCAATGGGCTGGCTTGCGACGAGGGTGGTGGTCGAGCCGACGCCCATGCCGGTGTGCAGTCCGTGGGTGTCCACGGTGGCGATGGATTGGTTCGCCGTGCTCCAGCCATTTTCAAACAGATAGGTGGCGTCGTCGTATTGATTTATGCAGCCGTCAAAACCCTCCACGCCTTGCCAGACGCCATCTCCCACGGGAATGCCCAGAGGGTCGTAAAAGAGCGAAAAGTGCGCGGGCACCCAGCCGCAGCAGCCGGCG
>DATKNR010000114.1:0-10061 GCA_035541255.1 Patescibacteria group bacterium
GGTGAGCGCGGAATCGAGCAGCGGAGAATCGCCGCGGACGGTGCGGGTATCGGAGACGCGTCCCTGCGCGTCAATCTGCGAGTCGAGGACGACCTCGCCGCCAAACAGCGCGCCGGAGGGGAATGGGCCTGCGACGAGCGAGAGCGGAAGGGGCGGAGAAAATGCAGAGTCTGCGAGCGGCGCGACGCCAGCCGGTCTGGTGGCTGAGGCAGCGGAATGCCACACGATGCCCTTGCGCTCGAGGAGCGCGATCACATAGTGAACGGGCACGGCTGCAGCGATGCCGGAAGTGTCGCCGGAGTCATCTGTAGTTAGCTGGACCACTGAGGAGCGCAGCCATTGGCCCTCTACGAAGCCGACGACCGCCTGAGCGTCGGACGCGAGCAGAGGAGCGCCGCTCTGCCCAGGGCGCACCTGCGGAGTGAAGAGGTAGAGCTCGGCGGTGCCGAGCCCGCGGTAGAGCTGCGAAAACTGCAGATCGAGGACTTGTCCGGGTGAGCGGTCGTCCACAAACGAATCGGACGTCCAGGAGTGGAGCGGATCGGCCGGATGGCGGGAGGCGGCGAAAATGGCGCCGCCCGGTGCGAGCCACGCAGGAGCAAGCGGCAGGTACGCGACCTGGTAGCCGGCGGCAAACGGATTGGGAGTGGCGCGAAGAACGACGACGTCGTGATCCGGGTCTACGGCCGCCACGTCGGCGCGTAGGAATCGAGCCGGGCCAGATTGGGCGGGCAGCACGATATAGGGCTGGCCGCCGCGAATGCGGCTGAGAACGTGGGCGGCGGTGACGAGGTAGCCCTGCTCATTGATAAAGAATCCGTTGCCGTAGAAAAGGTAGCGGTAGCCGCGCTCGGAGGGAGTCTGGTCCACGGGATAGACGATGGAGCAGACGGCGGAAGAGACAGCCGCGTTATCTGTGCGCGCGGCAGGCGTGGAATTCCACGCCCAGAACATGCAGGCGAGTGCGGCGAGCGCCAGGGCAGCACGGCGGGCCCGCAGGCGATCGGCCATTGATGTGGGCTGCACGGAAAAACGCCGCCGAAATCCGCCCGTGGGAGCAGGTACCGGCGGCAAAAATCAGGCCGCGGCAGACCTGGCCTGCTCGGCGAGCAGGGTGAAGCCAGCGGCATCGGAAACGGCGAGCTCGGCAAGGACCTTGCGGTCAATTGAGACGCCGGCCTTTTTCAGGCCACTGATGAACGTGCTGTACGTCATTCCGTTGTTCCGCGCTGCGGCGCCGATGCGCTGGATCCAGAGGCGGCGGAAATCGCGCTTGCGAGTCCGCCGGTCGCGGAAGGCGTAGCGGTCAGCGCGGTTGGCGGCTTCCTGCGCGGACTGGTAGAGCTTGCTCTTGGTGAGGAAAAATCCTTTGGTACGACGCAAATACTTCTTGCGGCGCGCACGGCGCTTGGTGCCTCGTTTGACTCGTGCCATGTGACGTCTGCTCCTTGGCGCGGAGACACGCGCCCCCACCCGAAGGGCGGCGTCTCCACGGCGTGTTCCGGCAGCTCAGACCCGCATTGCGGGACCGAGCGATTCCGCGAGGCGGATGAGTTGCCTCGCTGCCAGCCGGCAGGCCCGCCGTGGCGGGAATCGCGCTGCCTGGCTCGGCGATTCGTCCCGCGTTCCCCGGCCGGGGATTGCGGGACGCGAACTCTAGGCGTACGGCAGCATCAGGCGGACTTTCGGGGCGTCCGCGGGATGCACTTCCGTCAATTTCTTCAGGCGGCGCATGCGCTTGGCGGCCTTGGTGCCCAGCAGATGGCGCTTGCCCGAATGCATGCGCATGATTTTTCCAGTGGCGGTAACGCGGAAACGCTTGGCGGCGCCGCGATGCGTCTTCAATTTTGCTTTTCTAGCCATTCCCGTCTCCAATTTCTAGGCGATTGCTCCGCCGGATTCCGGACCGCGCTTGGGTTGCGGCGGTGGCGGAGCCGGCGGCGCCGCGCCCTTTTTCGGCGCGAGCACGGCGAGCAGGATGTTTGCTTCCATCCGCGGCGGGCTTTCCACCTGGCCCAGCGCCTGGATGTCTTTCTCCGCGAGCAGGCGCGTCATTTTCTGCCGGCCGACCTCTGGGTGAGCCATTTCGCGTCCGCGATGGAAAATCATGGCCTTGACCTTGTACCCGTCGGTTAAGAACTCGACGATACGGTTCTTACGTACCTGGTAGTCGTGCTCCGCGGTCGAAGGCCGGAACTTCACTTCCTTGATGTGGCCGCCGCGGTGATGCTTGCGCTGCTCGTGGTCCCGCTTGTTCTCCTCGTAGCGGAACTTGCCGAAATCCATGATCTTGCAGACGGGAGGAACGGCGGTCGGCGAGATTTCCACCAGGTCGAGGCCCGCCTCGCGCGCCTTCTTCATGGCTTCGAAGGGCTGCATCACGCCGAGCTGTCCGCCGTCTGCGTCAATCACGCGGATTTCGCGTTCACGGATGCGTTCATTCACGCGGTACTTTCGTTCGATACTGATACGTATGCCTCCTTCGCATCAGCTCCCGGGGAGACAGCTACCCATCCACGACCGAACTCCTGGAAGACCCACCCTGGGTAGTTCCGGACCGGCGGGATACCGATGCGCAATGGCGAAGTATAGCATGAAAGAGCCTGCCCTAATCGGATGCGGTCACCGGGAGGTTCGGTTTTCGACTTCTTCGAGCAGGGAGGCGACGAACTCGGCGAGCGGGCGGGCTCCCAGGTCGCCTTTCGAGCGGTGACGAACGGAAACGGTGCCGGATTCGGCCTCTTTTCCGCCGACCACGAGCATGTAGGGGATTTTTTCGAGCTGGGCGTCGCGGATTTTGGCCTGGAGCTTCTCGTTGCGGTCGTCCAGGTGGACGCGGAAGCCGGCTTCGCGCAGCGTCGCTTCCACTTTTCGCGCATAGTCCTCAAATTTTCCGCTCACCGGGAGCACCGATGCTTGGACGGGCGCGAGCCAGGCGGGAAATGCGCCGGCGTAATGCTCGATGAGCACGCCGAAGAAACGCTCGACGGAGCCCCACAGGGCGCGATGCACCATCACGGGCTGGTGGCGCGCGCCATCCTCGCCCACATATTCGAGCTGGAAGCGGCGCGGCAGGTTGAAATCGAACTGCACCGTGGAGAGCTGCCAGGGACGGCCGATGGCGTCCAGCAGCTTGATGTCGATTTTCGGGCCGTAGAAGACTGCTTCGCCAGGCATGTATTTGTAGGGGATGTTCATGCGGCCGAGGGAATTTTTCAGGGCGTCCTCGGCGTGGTCCCATTCGTCCACGGTGCCGGCGTAGTGCTCCGGATGCGCGGGATCGCGGGCGGAGAGCTCGATTTCAAAGCGGTCGAAGCCGAAGGTGCGCAGGACGGCGAGCGCGAAATCCACGCAGCCTTCGATTTCCTTTTCGAGCTGCTCGCGCATGCAGAAAATGTGCGCATCGTCCTGCGTGAATCCACGTACGCGCAGCAGGCCATGGAGGACGCCGGAGCGTTCGTAACGATATACCGTGCCCAGCTCGGCAAAGCGGAGCGGCAACTCGCGGTAGCTGCGCAGGCGCGATTTGTAGATGAGGATGTGGCCCGGGCAGTTCATGGGCTTCAACTGGTATTCGGCCTTTTCCACTTCCATGGCGCCGAACATGTTCTCGCGGTAGAAATTCGTGTGGCCGCTGGTGTTCCAGAGTTCGAGGCGCATCACATGGGGAGTGAAGACGAGATTGTAGCCGCGACGCAGGTGTTCCTCACGAGACCAGTCCTCCATGATCTTGCGAACGAGGCCGCCCTTGGGGTGCCAGAAGATGAGACCGGGGCCGGCCGCTTCTTCGATGGTGAAGAGGTCGAGCTGCGGGCCGAGCACGCGATGGTCGCGGCGCTTGGCTTCCTCCAGTTTGTGCAGGTAATCCGCCAGCTCCTGGTCGGTGAAGAAGCAGGCGCCGTAGATGCGCTGCATCTGCGGGTTGGTCTCGAGACCCTTCCAGTAGGCGCCCGCGACGTTCATCAATTTGAAGGCGTGGATGCGCCCCGTGGAAGGGATGTGCGGGCCGCGGCAGAAATCGATGAATTTGCCGGTGGTGTAGAAGGAGACCATAGGCTCGACGGCTTTTTCCTCCACGAGCTCGCACTTGAAACCCTGGTCCCACTTCCTGTAGAGCTCGAGCGCGTCCTGCTTGGGCATTACTTTGCGCTCGTTGGGGATGTCCTGCGCGGCCAGCTCATGCATCTTTTTCTCGATGCGCTCGAGGTCGTCCTGCGTGAATGGTTCCTTGCGCAGGAACTCGTAGAAAAAGCCGGTATCGATGGGCGGGCCAATGCCGAGTTTCACGTCGGGGAAAAGTTCGAGGACGGCGGCGGCCAGAAGGTGAGCCGCAGAATGGCGGAAGACGAAGAGCGCGTCGGGATCCTTGGCAGTCAGGATTTCGAGCTTGGCGTTGTCCGTGAGCGGACGGGAGAGATCCACCAGCTCGCCGTCAACGCGCGCGACGAGCGCGTTCTTGGCAAGCGAGGACGAAATTTGCTTGGCGATTTCCGCCGGGGTGGTGCCCTTGGGCACTTCGCGCTTCGCGCCGTCCGGCAATGTGATGGCAATGGTGTCCATGTCCTGGCTACTTTGAGCCCTTTATTCTGACGGAAAACGGATTCTCTGTCACATCCGTTGTGGTAGCTGCGACTAGCGCTTGCGTGCTTCTTCGAGCTTCTGCCAGACGGCGTCGGGGAGGTCCACCAAGTCGTTGAATTCGCCGGCGCCGCGGAGCCAAAGGCCGCCGTCGATGACGACGCATTCGCCGTTGATGTATTCGGCGAGGGGCGAAAGCAGATACACGGCCAGGTTGGCGAGCTCTTCGTGGCGGCCGAAGCGCTTCATGGGGTGGTAGTTCTTGGCGCGCTGCTCGTACTCGGCGGAGGGCATGAGGCGCGACCAGGCGCCTTCTGTGGGGAACGGGCCGGGAGCGATGGCGTTCAGGCGGATGTGGTATTTGGCCCATTCGACGGCGAGCGAGCGCGTCATGGCCAGCACGCCGGCCTTGGCGCACGCGGACGGGACCACGAAGCCCGAGCCGGAGCCGACGCCAGCATAGGTGGTGGCGATATTGAGCACGTTGCCTGGGCGGCCGGCGGCGATCCATTTGCGGCCCTGGGCCAGAGTGGCGTGGAACGTTCCGTTCAGGACGATGCCGACGACGGCGTTGAAGGCGTTCGGCGAGATTTTCTCGGTGCGGGCGATGAAATTGCCTGCGGCGTTGTTGACGAGCGTGTCGATGCCGCCGGTGGCGGAGTCGGCTTCGGCGATCATGCGTTCGACGGCGGCAAAATCGCGGACATCGCAGAGGGAATAGCTCGCCGCGGCGCCGGCGGCGCGGATGGCCTCGCAGGTGTCGCGGAGCGGCTCCTCGCGGCGTCCGGCGAGATGGAGCTTCGCGCCGAGTTCGGCGAATCGCAGCGCCATCGAGCGGCCCAGGCCGGTGCCGCCGCCGGTGATCAGAATGGCGCGGCCAGAGAGAAGAGATTTCTCGAACATGAGATGCCACCTCCCGCAAACCAAGAAAAGGCCGCAGGGCCTGCCCGCCGGCAGGCAGGCTGCGCTCGCCGCGGCGAGCAAGCCCTGCGCTACATCTGCTGCCACATAGCGGCAACAGCAGAACGAAGAGTGTCCGTAGCCGCAGCGTAGAGCTTTTCCGCATCGCGGCGGTTTCCGCCGGGCGCGAGCGGCTCCGGAGGAGGCAGCGGGGCACCGATGGAGATGCGAATGCGTCCGGCACCGGGCAGGCAGCGGCGCCACTGGAATCCCCGGGCGCGCGGCCAGAATTCGAACGAGCCGCGAATCGCGACGGGAACAATGGGCACGCGAAGGTGCGTGGAGAGAATCGCCGCGCCTTTCTTGAACGTCTTGATCTCGCCGTCGACCGAACGCTCGCCCTCCGGGAACAGGACGAGCATTTTTCCGTGGCGGAGGCCGAAGGCGCCGGCCTGCATGGCGCGGACGAGATTGGCGTCGGGGTCCACGGGGATCACGTGAACGGCGCGAGCCACCTTTTGCCGCAGGGGCGTCTTGTAGTATTCGCTCGCGCCGACGAAGAACATCCGGCGGAACGCGTGCCAGGGGAGCGCGCCGGCGAGAAGAAACATGTCCAGAAAACCCTGGTGATTGGGGGAGAGCAGGAACGCACCTTCGCGGGGGAAATTCTGCGTGCCGGTGATGCGCAGTCCCAGAAGCACCGAGGCCGCGGCGCGCAGGAGCCGGGCGCCCGTGAACAGCGCCGTCTGCGTGGCCGTGTGCGGTTCCAGCAGGCCGCGGAGCAGCGGATCGTCTTCGGGCACGCCGCCGGGCCCGCTAGCGAGCAGGCGTCCCCAGGCGTCACCTCCGCGAGCGCCCGCAGTGGCAGCGGCGCCGTCCTTGGGCAGCACTGCCTCCACGAGCTCCCGGACGGTGTAAATCTTCTGGCGCGCTTCGTCGGAAACGGTGGTGCCGAACATTTCCTCGAGGTGAGTAAGAAGCTCAACGCGCTCCATGGAATCAAGACCCATTTGCAGCTCGATGTTGGCGTCGGGGTGAACGGGCGTTTTCTCCTTGCCCGCCTGCGCGATGACTTCGAGGGCGCGCGCGACTTCTGGGAGCGCGCACCACGCGGCATCGGATTCGGAAAGTGCGCGTCCGCGTTCCGCCTCACCCTGAGGAGCCGCCTCAACCGCCGCGGCAGCGCGCTCGCGGGCGCGCGCGGCGATTTCGAAGCGCTTCAACTTTCGCGTGGTGGTGCGCGGCAGGTCTTCCGTCCAGACTTCGAAGCTGAGGACGCGTTTGTGGCTCGGCAGGGCCACGCCCATGCTCTCGATTTCGAACCGCAGGACCTCGCGCATGTTCAGCACTTTTTTCTCGCGCATCACGTCCTGATTGGGCACCACGACGGCATGCAGCCGCTCCGCGGCCGGTTCACCCGGGCGTTCGCGGCCCATGACGCACAGCTCTTTTATGTACGGCGAGTGGAGGTAGTGGGATTCGATCTCCTCCGGGTAGATATTTTTCCCGGAGCTGAGCACGATGATTTCTTTTTTGCGCCCGGTGATGCGGACCCGCCCACGGGAGTCGATGACGCCGAGGTCACCGGTCATCAGCCAGCCGTCGCGCAGCGTCTCCGCGGTGGCGTCCGGCCGGTTGAAATAGCCCTGCATGACGACGGGCCCGCGAATCATTACTTCTCCATCGCTTACCGCGATGGCTTCTCCGTCGCTGGCCGCGGCGACTTCGCCTCCGATATCGCCGCGCGGGCCGATCTTCACCTCAACGCCCCAGATCGGCTGGCCCACCGAGTCCACGGCGGGATCGCCCGGACGTGTGACTGTGGCGCCGCCGGTGCACTCCGTGAGGCCGTAGGCCTGCAGGATATTGAATCCCATGGCGTAGAGTTCGCGGCCGATGGCGGGATCGAACCGGGAGCCTCCCGTCACCAGCAGGCGCATGCGAGGCCCCAGCACGCGGTGGACGCGCGCGAACAGACGCGGCCCCAGGTTGATTCCCATGCGGCGCAGCACGGCGTTGAGCCCCAGCATCAGGCGGAAGACGGCCCGCTTGGCGCCGCCGGCGGAGGCCACCTGCTGCCGAACGCGCTCGTGAATCAGGTAGAAGAATTGCGGCACGCAGCAGAGCGCCGTAACAGCGCGCTCCTCGAGAGCGCGCAGCAGCTCCGTAGTGTTCAGAGTTTCCAGGTACACCACGCGCGCACCGATCGAGAGAGGCAGAACCAGGTTGGCCACCAGCGCGAGCGCGTGATAGAGCGGCAGAACGCCGAGCAAGACGTCGCGTTCATCGAGCCAAACGGTGCGAACGATGCCTTCCAGCTCCGCCAGCAGGTTGCCGTGCGTGAGAACGACGCCCTTCGGATCGCTCGTGGTGCCGGAGGTGTAGAGAATGACTGCCGCGTCCTCGCGCCGCGCCGGACCCGCCGCGGCGGGCGCCGCATGGCCGGCGTTTTCCCGCTCGCCGCCGCCCAATGGCACCACGGTGCAGCCCGTTCCCGCCTGTGAGGCTGCCTGGCGCGCGACGGGCTCCATGCGAGCGGAGGCCACCAGCAGCCGCGAGCCCGAATCCTCAAGCAGCCGCGCAATCTGCTTCGCCGCGTAGTTCGTATCCAGCGGGACGGCGACTGCGCCTAGCTGAAGAATTCCGAGCAGAGTGGCGCACCAGCGCGCGTCGTTTTCCGCCAGGATGACGCAGCGGTCGCCCTGGCCCAGGCCACGCTCGGCCAGGCGCACGCGCGCCCGGGCGGCCATGCCGGCCAGTTCGCTGTAGGCGACAGACTCGACGGTATCGCGGCGCTGGATTTCCACGGCGGTTCGCGCCGCATGGCGCTCCGCAGCTGCGGCGAATGCTTCGCAGAAATTCCGGCGCCCGGACACGCCGGCGGCCGCCTCCGCCTCGCGGCGCTTCTGGCCGCCGGCGGCGGGCGCGGCCATTCCATTCTGCGCGGTTGCCGGAGCGCTCATGGCTTTGCCGGCGCGGTTGCCGGGACCTCCGCGGCAGCCTGGGGAGCGAACTTCCGCGTGTGGGTGAGCAGAGCCACCAGCGAATCGCGCGGCACGCTGGTGACGAACGGTTCGATGATCCATTTGAGGGCCACAGGAATACTGCGCGTCAGCGTGATGGACTCGCACTGCACGAAGGTGCCGCCGTCTTTCTCCTCGAATTTCCAGTAGGTGCTCATCCGCCAAAGGAAGCCGCGGTCGTGCCCCTCGGGCAGCAGGGCCTCGTCCGGCTCGCCCGCATTGTCCACTTCCTGCACGCGAGTGGTGTGCGAGCGGCTGACCACGCGAGTGGGGCTGATTGTCCGGTACCAGGCTTCCATCCAGGTGTCCAAGGTGACCGAGAGAATATGCTTTGCGTGGAAGCGAAGATAGACCAGAAAATGGCCGTCATCCCGGGAGATCAGTTTCGACCGGGCGACCTCGGGCGCGTAATACTTCGCGTGGTGATCGTAATCCTGCACCAGCCGCACCACCGTCTGGACGCGCACACCCGGGATGAAGACTATCCCGACCCAGCGATGGACCATCGCGTCCGGCACATCATATTTCTTGCCATCAATGGTCTGGCCCAGCCGTTCGATCACCTGTCCCATGGCGCGCAATTGTCGGTAGTATTCCTCCCGCTTCGCTTGGGACTGCGCGTCCACCCAAAGGAAGGGATCGTGCTGCACTTCGGCGTCGAACTCCGCATCACGCGCCGCGATCAGGCGGTTGTAGGCCGCGAGCGTCTCCGGTTTCAGGTCCGTGGCCTGCGCCGGCGGGCATACGGCGAGCAGAAGGACCGCGAGAGCCGGGACGAACAGGGTTCGGCGAATGAATTTCATTTCGGCGCGAGTCTCCCCCGCCCGCACTGCGCTGTCAACCGCGGCCGCTCGAGCGCAGCTTCTAGCTGCTGAACTGGAGCGCTTCGACCATGCGGTTCAGCTCCGCCTGCGCGGCCGCGCGCCTGGTTTCGAGGTCCGAGGTCTCTTTGCGGATCGCCGCGAGGCGATCTTCCTCGTCGTTCAGTTCCCGGGTGTAGCGTTCCAGCAGGGCTTTTTCTTCCGCGCTGCCCTTGAGGGCCTTCATGTTTTCGCGGAGGCGCTGCTGATCATCGAAGATGCGCTTGGTTTCGTCGCGGCGCGTGGCCAGCTCGTGATCGATGCCGGCGATGACACCCTTCTGCGCGAGGATTTTGCGCAGCGCCTCCTCGACCTCGGGGCTGATGATCCGCTGGCGCGCGATCACGGTGATCTGGTCGTCGGTCAGGTTCGTCACCGCGTAGCGCGTCTCCACGGGCTTTTCTTCCGGCACGGTGAGGGTGGCCGTCTTCTTCGGCTCCACGTTCACGCGGAAGCGGTACATCGCGGCGGTGGTTTCCGCGGGCTCGAGGTCGCCCACCAGCTTGTATTCGGGACGGCGAGGATGCTCGATCACCACGGTGCGCGGATGGGTGTCCTCGTTGCGGATGGTGTAGGTCTTCTGCTCGCGGATGCCGCTGACTTCCACGAGGACTCCGCGCGCGATGTAGACCCGCTTGGTCGGTTTTGAGACGACGTCATTCTTTGCGTCCACGCGGACGCCGAGGTCGGCGGCGTAGGA
>DATKNR010000115.1:0-23946 GCA_035541255.1 Patescibacteria group bacterium
GGAGATCTCGTTTCACTGGGAACTTTGTTTTATACCCCCTTGTGGGTCTTTTCCCACGGCCGGACCAGGGAGTCACATGAAGCATTTCGCGGGCTCCGCATTTCCATCGGTCCAGAAGGCAGCGGGACGCGCGCACTCTCGCTGGAGTTTCTCGCTCGCGTCGGAATTGTGGACCAGAAATCCGCAACGCTTCTGCCCCTCGCCCCAAGGGATGCCGCGGAAAAGTTGATCAAGGGCGATATCGATGAACTCGTGATTCTGGACGCGTGGGAGAGCCCGGTTGTGCGCGAACTGCTGACGGCCGAGAACGTGGGGCTGGAAAGCGTTCGTCGGGCGGATGCCTTCGTGGCTCTATACCCCTACTTGAATAAGCTGTTGCTGCCAACCGGAGTGGCGGACATGGTCGAAAACAAGCCCCCCCGGGATGTACTGCTTCTGGCTCCCATGGCAAGTCTGGTAGTACGCCGCAACCTTCATCCCGCCATCCAGTACCTGTTGCTCGATGCGGCGGCGCAGATTCATTCCGAGCCGGGACTATGGCACCCGGCAAACCGCTTTCCGGCCGCAGAAGCAGTCGACTTCCCGTTGAGTTCCGAAGCGGTCCATTACTACAAGTCGGGCTCCCCCTTCCTCCAGCGCAACCTGCCGTTCTGGCTTGCGGTTTTCGTGCAGCAGCTCTTGGTAGTCCTCATCCCTGTTTTGGGTGTCGTCTATCCCCTCATTCGCCTTGCACCCGTTGTGTTCACCTGGGTCATGCGGAGACGGGTCTACAAACTCTACGATGAGTTGCGGGAGCTTGAGGCAGAAATAGGCTCGGAAACGCCGGACGGGCAAGACAGGGAAATTCTGCTTCTGCGGCTTGACCGCCTGGAGGAGCGGGTGACTCGGTTTCGCATTCCGATGTCCTTCGATCCACTGATATATCAGTTGCGGTCGCACATCTCCCTGGTGCGCGAGAAACTCAGGCGATTGCCCGTCCTGGTGTGAACCGCAAACGGTCGTCCAGAAAGTCCTTGCTAGCCGGAGACTAATCGATGAGCGGCGACACACGGGCCGCGGCAGGAATTTCTGCACTCTGCGGCCCAGGCGAGCGCATCCTGCCCGCATGCCGGCGTGGTGGGAGCAGGCCGGATTGCTGTTGCAACCGCCCATGGTCGGCGGCAATCTGATTCGCATGCCGGAATTGCCGGATATCGAGGCCTATCTGGGCGCGCTTGAGCCTCGCATTCTGGGGCGGCAACTCACCCGCGTGCGGCTCGCCGGCCCCTTTCTGCTTCGAACCACAGAACCACCGCTGGCGGATGTCGAGGGCCGCGCTGTGTGCGCGCTGCGGCGGATCGGCAAGCGCATTGCCATCGGCGTCGACGGCGGCGCGTGGCTCGTGTTGCATCTGATGATTGCAGGGCGGCTGCATTGGCGGACGGCCGGAGCGAAACTGGCGGGACGCCAGTGCCTCGCGGCTTTCGATTTTCCCAATGGCTCGCTGGTGCTCACCGAAGCGGGCACCAAGCGCCGCGCATCGTTGCATGTTGTCGCCGGCGAAGAGGGCTTGCAATCGATCAACCCGGGTGGCATTGAGGTATTCAAGAGCGACCTCGCCGCCTTCCGCGTGGCCCTGACTAGGGAAAACCGGACCCTCAAAAGGGCGCTTACGGATCCGCGCCTGGTAAGCGGAATCGGCAATGCCTACTCGGATGAGATCCTGCACGCCGCGCAACTCTCACCCGTGGCTCTCACGCAAAAGCTCGACGAAGGCCAGTGGACAAACCTGTTTGCTGCCACGCGCCAGACGCTGACCTCGTGGATCGAGCGGCTGCGCAGGGAAGCCGGCACTGCGTTCCCCGAAAACGTGACTGCCTTCCGCGAGGGGATGGCTGCGCATGGACGTTACGGAAAGCCCTGCCCGCGATGCGGAGAAAAAATTCAGCGAATCCGCTATGCGGACAACGAAACGAACTACTGCCCTCACTGCCAAACCGGGGGCAAATTACTGGCGGACCGTGCGCTTTCGCGATTGCTGCGGGAAGACTGGCCCCGCACCCTCGAGGAACTCGAGGCGATCAAACGGCGCACATGAATGGGCCATGCAGGAGGACGCCGGGCGCCTGACTCAATCGCGCGCTTCAGGCCTCCATGTGGCCTTCAGCAGGCTCGCCCGTTCGAAGTACGCGTTCACAACGATGTCCGGCACATGATCGTTGTTGAAGTCCGCAACAATCGGGCTGAACGGCCGGTCGCCCACCACCAACGAACCGCGCAATTCAAATTCCCCATTCCTCTTACCGGCAAACATGGTGAGTGCGCGGCCGGCGTAATCCGTGACCAGAAGATCCGGAATCCCGTCCAGGTCCAGGTCCGCCACAACGAAATAACTGTCCCCTCCGGAACGGCAAGTTCCCGCCAGGTTCCGGGGCTCGGAGAATTCTCCGCCGCCCACCCCACGGCGCAACCAGACCTCGCAATTCTCGAGAGAGTAGGCCAGGTCCGGAAACTTGCTTTCACCGAGGTAGAAAGTCCGCGCGCCAGTCGCGTAGACCGCCCGGTCCCAGGACAGGAATTGGGAGCGCTTCAGCGTGCCGTCTTTCGCGCTCCGAAAGATTGCGATCCCGAATGTACTTCGGTCGCGGATCGAGGCGACGAGTTCCGGACGGCCGTCTCCATCCGTGTCATCCACA
This sequence comes from Patescibacteria group bacterium, assembly GCA_035541255.1. Lineage (GTDB taxonomy): Bacteria > Acidobacteriota > Terriglobia > Acidiferrales > UBA7541 > JOPF136. The sequence goes on from DATKNR010000115.1 coordinate 2,676, forward strand.
GTCAGCGGATACACCGCTTCAAGCCGAGTAATGAGCATAGGGGCGAACTTGCCGGATCGATTCGGCATGAAATACAGCGCAGGCTCGGAAGAACTCCCCACGGCAAGGTCCGGCCATCCATCGCCATTTAGATCGCCTGTGGCCACGAAGCGGGGGCCGCCGGGGACATGTATCTCAGACCGCCGCGAAAATGTGGCACCGCTCTGTCCCCATAGGATCATCACGGAATCCGCCGCGAGACAGGCGACCGCAAGATCGGGAATTCCATCGTGGTTGAAGTCGGCCACGCCCAAACCATTGGATTGGGGGCAGCCCTCGATCATTCGCGCGGGAAGGAATGTTCCATCGCCGTTTCCGAGAAGCACTCCAACACCGCTGCCAGGGTTCGCGGAGAATACCAAGTCCATATTTCCATCGCCGTTGAAATCTGCCGCTGCAAAGATGTATGGCCTGACTCCGGTTTCGAGCGGTAGGCGAACATACCGCGGCGATCCAACGCCGAAACTGACTTCCTCCGCGCGGGGAGGAGCAACCGAAGGAATGCTCCCGGCTCGCTTCAGTGAGCGGGGCAAAAAGAACCAGAGGCTCAGGGCCATCAACAGGATTGCGGAGAAGCCAGCCGCCTTCACCAGCCAGCCCGGAAAAATGGCGGACAAATTCGGATCCGCATGATCTCGTTCCGCGGGTGCGGCCTCGGCGGTGTGAGTAACGCTTCCGAATCCAGAATTGTCCCTCGCGGCCCAGGCGTCAATTTCCCTCGCTATCGCAAACACAGACTGGCGTTTGCCGCCCGGGAGGCGGCGCACCGGCAGGCCTTTCTCCTTTTCCCAGCGAATGACGGTGCGAACGTCTTTGCCGACGTAGTCCGCGATTTCCTTCCACGAGTCGAGTCTATGTTCTGGATTCTGTGCGGCCACTTTAGTCGGCGCGGATCGCACCCGCTCGCGTGAACCAGCGGCGTGAGGCGACTGCCTCGGTGCGGTTCAGGAAAACGGAAATGCTATTCCCATGGATATTCAATATGGCCAGGTCCAATTTGCGGTCTCCGTCGAAATCGGCGGCCACCAGGCCGTCCGGATAATCTCCGGTAGTCAGGTCCTCTGCCGCCACCAGCCCGCCTTTGCCGTCGCCCAGGAGAATGCTGGCCGTCGCGCTATGCTCACCCAGTACGATGAGATCCTGGGCTCCGTCGCGGTCCAGATCCATTGCGGCAACATAACCGTTGCCGTTGCCGGCGTCGAATGAGATCGGCTCGGAAAACATTCCCGGTCCGGTGCCCAAGAGCACGCATCCGGTCTTCGGATAATTGGCCGTAATCAGGTCTGGCCTGCCGTCCCTGTTCAAGTCTGCTACGGCAAGGCCCAACGGCCCATTGCAAACGGGGAATATCTGGCGGCCGGCAAAAGTGCCGTCGCCCTGATTCCGATAGACGGAAATGGTATTCCCCATCGCCTGGCGGTAGTCCGCAGTCACGATGTCCGGAGTTTTCTTGCCGCTCAGATCAACGAGTGCCAGCGCAGCAACATCGGGCTCCGCATCATAGGATCCCGAGTCCAGGAACGTACCGTCGCCCCTGCCGAACTTGACAAAAATCTTGCTTGCCACAGACCCGGAAATTACAAGGTCGAGCTTGCCATCGCCATTCAAGTCCCCCGTGGCCACCCACCGGCTCCGGCCTGCCACATCGTAGCGGGCGCGTTCCCGAAAACTGCCGTCGCCGTTGCCCAACAGCACCTCAATCTCGTGACCGCCGATGAAGCTGGTGATCACGGCGTCGAGCCGGCCGTCTCCGTCGAAATCGCCGATGTCCATGTGCTCGGGGAATTTCAAGACGGTCGGCGAGTGAACTCTCGACGAGAAAGCGCCGTGTCCGTCACCCAGCAGCACGACCACTGCGCCGTGCAGGCTGTCGGTGAAAGCCAGATCCAGCCGGCCATCCCCGTTGAAGTCGCCTGCAACCAGGCTTCGCGGCATGCCCGCGTAATAGTCCATGCGCGCAAATTGCAGGGGCCTGATCAGCGGCGGGGGCGAAGCGGCCACCGACCTCGAACGATTGGATAGCAGAAACGCGATACCCACCAGGAGGACGATTCCGGTAGCCATCCCCAGCACACGCCGCAAACGGTGCGATGGAAACCGCCGGCCTGCAATGGATGGAGGCGCGGTTGGCAGTTCCGAGATCACTTCATTCGGCGCCTCACGCGGCTCTTCCCCGGCAAGAGGACGCGTCTCCGCGCCGAATTCGCCCCGCATCCATTCGTCAATTTCTTGAGAAAAGGCGTACACCCCTTGCCGTTTACCGCCCGGAATGCGGCGGATGGGAAGGGCCTTTTCCTTCTCCCAGCGGATTACGGTACGGACGTCGCGACCGAGGTAATCCGCGATTTCTTTCCATGAGTCCAGACGGCGATTCGCCGGCGTTTCGTTCACGTCGGAGCACCCGCAATAACCATACATCCTACTGCGACACACAGGATAAGAGCGCGGAGGGTCTGGGAAGCTGGAATCAAACCATTAAACTGCAAAAATATCAGTATTTGGCAGCTTCCACCACGTCCGACCAATTAACGAACCATAGCAAATCCCGGGAAGGGAGACAAGTTCACCGGGGTGCGACGGCTTCCTGGCTCGATCACCAATTACACGTGAGTGACTCTGTGGAAGGTTCTGTGCCAGCGACATCAGTACGGCTCTAAGGAGTGGCTGGATGAACGGAAGAATGCTCCGTACCTTCGGCGTACTCGAACAGCCCGGGAGCAACCGCCACGGCGGCCGGCGACTCTGTAGCGGCTCCTGGGAGCGTCAGTGTCACCTTACAGGCGCGAACCGGACCACCTGCGTATTCGGAAAGTAATAGCCCAGGATTTTTCGGAAGTCGGCGCCTCCCGCGGCCATGGCTGCGGCGCCTCGCTGGCACAGACCGATCCCGTGTCCCTGGCCCTTTCCTTCGAGCAGAACCTCCGCACCTTTGCTGCGCGTTGTGAAATTGTTGCTGGGCACTGCGTTCCAACCCAGGCGGCGATCCACGGCAAGGCGTCCAGCCTCGCCTTTGGCGAGCAGCAGTTCGGCATCCGCCTGCGAGACTCTGCGCGTCCACACGTAGGGATGCGTGTGGCAGTATTCGCAAATTACCGCAAAATAGGGATAGCGGTTTACCGGCATTCCGGCCTGTGCCGGAGTTCGCGTACTGCCGCCGCAGCTGCGCGTGAACATCGCGGCGAAGGGACTGCCGCTGTAGGCCAGCACGAGTCCTCGCGTTTCTATGGCCGCGCGCGCGGCGGGGCTTCCCTGCCCCGGCACACCGCGAAGCACTTGGCAGTGTGTCAGATCGCAGAAATCGTAGTCCTCGTGGCGCTCTTTCGCCGCGGCGTAATACGAACGCGCCACCACTGCCAATGCCTTCAGCGCTTCGAGCGGAGTATCCGGCTCGGATTCCGCCCGGACAGCGGACGCCACTGCCGTCTCCAGGTCCATGGACACGACCACGGCCAGCTCTCCTCCCTTCACCCAAAAGGAAAGGCTGCCTCGGAAATGGCGACTGGGTTGTCCCGGGACCGCGAGAAGAAAATCGGCGTCACCCGCGCGTCCCGCCGCCAACAGTTCGCGGGCACGCATCGCGCTGCGACCGTCCTCGATGAGGACCGAGTTGTCCACAATCCTGATCCTGGCCTCTGCGCCCGGCTCCAGGACGATGCTCCTCTCCCCGGCGCGCACGACTACCGCCTCCGTGCGCGGCGCCGTAAGTTCCAGCTCATGAGGATGGAAACGGCTCAGCACGCCGACGCGAACCTGCCGCGCGAAGCACCACGGCGCGGTGACGGCCAGAATCCAGATTGAAAGGAGTAGCTTCCCGAGCACGGCCCTATTGCTCCAGAGCGGCAAGCATGTTGCCCGCGGTTCGCGCGGCTCGCGAGCCGGCAACGCCGTGAACGCGCACCATCAGCAAAAGCTGCGGGTGCTCCGCCGGCACCAGCGCAATGACGAATCCGTCGCCGGGGGCGCGATTCTCGTGGCGGCATTCCGCCGTCCCCGTCTTGACCAGCGCCCTCTGATGCACGAGAGCGTGGCCAACCGCGCTGCCCGTACCCCACTGCGCCGAATCCGCCAGGCCCTCCAGAATCTCATGCACACCGGGCTCATCACTGCGCCGCACCAATTCCGAATAGGCGCGAGCCATGTGCAAAGGCGCAATGGGCCACTGATCCCCGAGGCCCATCAGCGCAGCCCCCGAAACACGCGGCTGTGGTGTGTCGAGTCCGAATTGAGCGGCGACTTCGCGCACCCGGCCGGCGGCGAGCTGCGAGGAGAGTTCGCGAAAGTACGCATTGCAGGAAAACGCCAGCGCGGAAACGATATTCAGCCGCCCGTGCGGCCGCGGCTGCCAACACCCGCCCGCGGTCCCGTGGCACTCATACACGGGGTAACGGTACGCGTGGCTGCGAGCGTAGGCGAGCGCCGTGAACGGTTTGACGAGCGAGCCCAGCGGAATCGGTTCTTCCGCACTGGGCCAGCGCGCGGCGAGTGGATCGCCCGTCGGAGCGTCCAGCAGCAAATAGGATATGTCCGGGCTGGAAAATTCGAGATCGAAAATTCGGCCCGCGGACTGCGCGAACAGGGACGACCCGGCAGACGCCACGCTTAAAATCGTGTGACTCTCCTCTGCGGGCGTCCGCAGGACGGCGGCAAGAGAAGCCGCCGCCGCGCACACCAGCACGGTCCGGACTACTCGCCCCATTTGTAGGTCACGGTCTGCAAGACCCTGCCACCCGCGTCCCGTACCACGACTTTTTCCGAGCTGACTTTCGACAGTACGGCGCTGAGGCTGGCCATGTTGTCCGAGAAGAATTCAGGCTCCCGGCCCGCGGCCCCCTGCCTTCCGGCCTGATAGTCAAGCAAATGGGTGAGCTGTAGGAACTGCTCGCGCTCGCCGCCGTGATTGAAGCCGGCAATCCACCGCGCCGGCTGTTCTGCAGTCTGCCTGCCGATTTGCGACGAAATGTCCCCAATCCAATGTGGGTCATCGGAAAGAATGAGATATTTCCCGCGCACCGCGACCGCAAGCGGCCACAGCCCATTGAGCTCCTGATGGCCCGCCTTCTCCTCCCAGGCGACGCCGAGCCCACCCGCCGTATACATGGGACGCACAAAGTCGGCAATGGCTGTGCGCACGGCCGCAGCGTCCCAGTCCGCGCTTCCCAGCAGGACCACTGCCGTGCGCAGGCGGACGAAAACCCCGTCGTTTCCCGGCTCCGTACCTTCGGCGCTCAAACTGGCCTCGACGGAATTCTTCGCCAGCAACGCTTTCAGCTCGCTCGGCGTGGCGGCCAGCGCTCGAGTGTCGAACGGCGGCTGGTCGATGCGTGTCTCCATGTCCCCGCTCCCGCCGGTTTCGCCGGAAGTGAGCTGTACTTGCGGCGCGGTTTGTGCGGAAGGGCCTGGCCCGGGATGTGGGGCGAGCAGTTTCGACTCCAGCAGCGCAAGGCACGCGTCCGCCGTCGGATTGGCCGCAGCCACGTACACGCCCGCATCCGCAGGAACCAGCTGGACAAGCTCGGCTGTCGCGGCGCTGCCGCCGTCTGAATCGACGGCCGCCTCGGTGTCCTTCTTTAGCAGCACGCGTTCCTCCCGGAACTCGGCGCTGGACAATCGCAAATCCGAAATTGCAGCCAAGAAGGCCTTCATCTCCGTAATGTTCCGCTGAACCCAGTAGGAGCGGAAATACGGGCTGGGTACGATTTTTTCCAGGTTCAGCACCATACGCAGGTCCCCGGACGGGCCCGCGGCGGCTACGGAACGTTCCCACCAGCCCTCGCTCTCCAGCGACGCATCCTTGCTGCCTGCAATCCGCGCCAGGGCCCCGGCCATCAGGTCGTCCCGCGTGGCCAGCAACAGAAATTCGCCGGCGGTGGCGAAGGCAACTTCGCGTCCGGTGTCTGCCTGCTTGCGGTAGTAAAACGTGACGCCCGCGGCCGTGCGCGGTTCGAACTTACCGCGTGAATCGAATAGGGCCAATCGCTCTGCCTGTCCCGAAGGCATTCGCGCGATGTAGAGAAACTGGAGTTTCCCGATATCGTAGAGCGCCAGGGCGCTCTGTGAACCCGCCGCCTGTGTAACGAAGTCCAGATCCGGCGGAAGGCCCGCAGTCTCCGCAAACTGCTCGCTTGCTTCCTTCAGCCTCAAGAACAGCCGCGACCGCGAAAAGACCTCATAGTTGGCGCTGCCCAGCCACGCTCCCTTCTGCTTTGAATCGTTCCACCGCGCCAGAAGGCCGGAAAAGTCTCTGGCCTCCAGATACAGCATGGCGCCCGGAGGAGCAAAGCGCGCCAGCGCGGGCTCATCGGTGGCAGAAGAGCTGTAGGCGCCGAGCAGAGCAGCGAGCGCGATCATGCCGAGAATCGCCAATGCCACTCGCCGGTTCATGGACGCGGGGCCTCCTTTCCGGTCTGCGCCTGGCGCGTGGCCGGCAGCTGTGCACGCACCAGCCGGTTCTGCTCCAGTTCCTGGTGCAGGATGGGCTGCCTCGCTTCGTTCTGCTTACGACGGTTGATTTCCTTGCGCACCGCGGAAATCCGGGCGCGAATGCCGGCGCGCCTCTCCGTAGCTTTCTCCAGCCGCAGGGCGCCCTGCAGATAGGCGAGACTTTGCTTCAACTCGTCCAAGCGTTCCAGGACTTCCGCCGCCTCCAGCGCCACGCGCACTCGTCGAGCCGGCGAGAGCGCCGGTTCCTGCTTCCCGGGAATTGCAGAGGCTTCGCCTTCGGACCCCGCAGAGCCGCTTTCTGCCGCGGGTTCGCCTTCGCCCTCTTCTTCCCCTGTGGGAACCGCGCGAACAATCAGCCGCTGCGCCGATGTGAGATGGAGCGCGGCAATCGCGAGGCGATCGGATTGCTCCGCAGCGGCCGCCTCGAACAGTGCATACTCGGCTTCTTCTCGTGCCGGGTAGGTCGCCACGGCGTTGCGCAGCAGTTGGATCCGTGCGCGCGGCTCCGTGATGCTCGCTGCCGCGGAGACGCGAGCCTCGTAAAAATAAGGTTTGTCCGCCGCAACAGCGGTAATTTGCGCTGCCGCGCCGGCAAGTAGGCTGAGCTCGGCGGAGCCATATCCCGTGGAGGAGTGCTGGCCGCTAAGTGTGCGCGCCGCCTCCACTCGCACTTGGTAGGGCACGGCCGCATCCGCGGCGCATGCCGCAATGACGTCCCGCGCCGCAGCCGCATCCTTGCCCGGTGCCATCCTTGCTTGCGCCCAGCGCAGTCGGTACGAAGCGTTCCATGGTGTCGCCTTGGCCAGTTCCTCCAGGAATTCGGCGGCTTCAGCCGGATGACCGGTCTTTTCCAGTAACGCAGCGGCCGGCTCCAGATTCTCAAATGGATTTCCCACCACTCCCGCGAGCCGGCGAAGCAGTTGCATCGCGCCAGGCAGATCTCCGGTCTCGATGCGGATCTCGGCAAGGCCCAGAAAGTTGGAGGCCAGCAGATGGCGCTCGTCAATCTCGCGCGTGTACACGAACTCCATAAGTCTGCGCGCCTCCGCAGCCTGGCCCGCCTTCCGTATTTCGTCGGCGGCGGCGCGAAGGATTTCCGCGGACGGCGCATGCTCTTCGTCCGCACGATACGCGGCAAGTTTCGCCTCGAGCCTGCTCTCGTGTGCGGCAATCCGCAGCTCGAGGGGAACGTAGGATGCCGGGTCTGCCGATTGCGACGAAGCCGGCAGCGACGCGAGAACTGCGGCGGCACCCGCGTACTGTCTCGCGCGAATCAGATAATCCGCCTGGCGAAACTGCCAGCTGCGCAGGTCGGCAAGCGCCTGCTCCTTCTCCGTTTCTGTGGCGCTCTCCGCGACGTCGGTCTTGCCCCGCACAATGCGTTCATAGATCGGACCGCGATTCGCCAGCGGAATCCAGGGCGCATCCGCAATGTCTGCAAGCACGGCAACCGGATCCCGGGCGGCGCTTGCAAGATTGAGTGTCCACTCCGTGGCCGCGGCGGGATTGCCGAGCCCCGTATACGCGCTCTTGAGCAGCTCGTTCGAGCGGTAATTGCCGTTTTTCTTCAGGTACGCCCGCAGCAGCGCGTCGGCTTCGGGCTTCAAATCTGCGAACATCCGGTGCGATGCCGAATCCTTCGTCAGCCGCGCGAAATCGTTCCAGAAGCTCTCCGGCACCACAACAAGCTTCACCTGCCGAGCGAGCTGCGCCATCGCCTGCTTCCACTGTTCGACGGCGCCCGTCCGGTTCTGTTGCTTGAGATAGGCAAGCGCGAGTCGCAGGTGAGCGTCCACATCCGCGGGTTTCAGCTCCAGTACGTGGTTGTAATCCATGATGGCGGCGCGCGGATCCCCATGACTCACGTAATAGTCCGCCACTTGCAGGTATCCACTCGCTGAGGCTGGACTCTGCTCCAGCACCGCCGGCAGGAATTCTTCCGAATTTCCCTGCTTCATCTCGCCCAGGTATTCCCCGTAACGCGAGCCGTAGTAAAACCAGATGTCCCCGGCCAGCTGCCGGCTCCGGTCTGTCTTCTTGCCGATGCGCTCGCCAATCGTCTGGTCGCCCAGAGCCGCAAGAAAGCTCTGGCCGATGGCCGGGGCGGATTCGGCAAAATACATTCCGGTGAGCGCGTCGTAGGCGCTCTTCCACACCGGCACCCGGGGCCGCGCGCGCGCGGCCACCACCTGATGCGCCAGCGCCGCGCTCCCGTTCGTGACGGCGTACTGGGCGGCTTGTTCTCCCCAAATCGTCCAGTTTGACGCGACTCGCACGAGCGCTTGCGGATCCTTCTTCATCAATAGCTCGCAGTAACGGGTTAGGACGTCCCGGCCCATGTACGGCGCGGGTACTCCGGACAGTATCCGCAGCTCGTTATCTTCGTCTCCCGACGAGCGGTAGTCTCCCGCGGCCTCCATCAGCACGGCGTAGGTCGAATGGGGCACCGTGGGCGCCAGCTTTTCAAGCTGTGGCGCCAACTCTTCGAACTTCAGCCTGCGGCGCTGGAGGTTCGCGTAAGCTTCGATCCGCGCCAGGATCTCGCTTTCCTGCCCGCTACGCGCCGAAGCGATCTCGTAGCGCCATTGCGCGTCAAGATCTTCCAGGCCTGCCGCATCGGCCAGGGGCACTGCGAAAGCTTCCACGTCTTCCAGATTCATCGATCCGCGCAGTTTTTGCGCCGAGGCGGCCAACGCCGCTTTCTCCTCCGGCGTGAAATACGCCGCGGCCACATGGCCTGATTCCACCAGTGCCCCGCGGAATCCCGTGCGCGCCTGCTGGATGCGCGACTCCCGCATCCGCGTACGCAGCTCGGCATCGGTCACTCCGGCGATCCCCTCGCGCGCTACCTGCCGCGCAACTGCCTCAAGTTCGGAGGAAGCCGCCGCCAGCGCCTCCTCGAGGCGCGCGTATGCGATATCCTGTTGCCGTAGCCTCGTCATCACCCGCGTGTACAGCGCTGCGCCCGTATGATTTTCGGCAGAGGCCAGCAGATCATTCCCGGCAGCCTTCAATCCTTGTTCCGCAAAGTTGCGCGCTTCCGGCAGCAGATTCCAGCCTTCCAGCCGCCGGGCCACTTCGAAATACTTCTCCGCGCGCTCGGGTTTTCCGTCGATGTACGCCGTGCGTAGCGCGCCCACCACCTCCGCCGTGCGGCCTTGGCGCGCGCGAATTTCCGCGACTTTGTCCATCCATTGCGGATCCTTGTATGCCAGGTCGTAGAGCTTCGTGTAGTCGGCCACGGCGTCGTCAAAGCGCATCAGCCGTTCCGCCAGGCCCGCGCGCGCAATGCGCAGGTCGCTGCGGTCCGGACGGACTCCGATCGCGTTTCCGTACGCCTCGATGGCCGCTGGAAAATTCTCCAGCGCGGTCTGCACCCGCGCGAGCACCACCGCCCATCTCTCATCTCGGGGAGATTGCTGCATCGTCTTCGCGTAGAAATTGATCAGCCGCTCTTCCAGGTGATGCCTCGCGGCATACAGGGCTGCCTCATCGGCCAGCGCCTCGTCCGCGGGGAAGGCGTCGATCACCTCGATGTACTGGTCCACCGCTCCGGTAAAGTCGTTCAGCGTGGTCAGCGCCGGAATCAGCCCGCGCCGCAGCGCGGCAATTTGCGCTTTCTTCACCTCGGTGGGAAGCGAAGCCGCTTGAAATGCGGCGATTTCCGCGGCGTAAAACTGCTTCAAGCCCTGGGCGTCTCCTTCTGCTCCGTAGGTATCTGCCATCGCCGCCAGGTATTGCGGGTCGTAGGGCGAATCGTGCAGCAGCGATGCCAGCAGCGTCCTGGCCTTCGGATAGAGTTTTGCCGTCGTGGCCTTGCGCGCGGCTTCGAACGTGAATTGGCGGCTGAGCGCGGGATAGGCATCGCGCGCGGCCTGCTCGAGCGCGCCAATTGCCTCTGCATACCGTTTCGTCTGCCAGTAGAAATCCACCGTCGCGCGCACCACGCCGAGAATCTTTGGATTCTCGTGGTAGAGCTCCTCCATGTTGCGCTTCGCCGAGGCCAAATCCTTCCTGCCCTGGTAGAGCTGCACCAGCCGGTACCGCAGCTGGAGTCGCGTGACCGGGTCGGTGGTAAGTCCCGCCTGTTTCTCAATCGCGTGTTCCCGCACGGTCTCGAGCGAATATTGTCCCGCCAGCGTCTCGATTTCCGCCGCCTCCTCCAATGTCGTCGCGCGATTCACTGCAGTGTCGAGCAGCGTTTCGACGTCCTTTTTCCGTTCCAGCGTCTCCAGCACGCGGGCACGCAGCGCAATCGCGGCGAACGCAGCGCCGGGCTCGTCGGCGCTCGCTTGCGTGTCCTTGTCCACCACTGCGCGGTCGCGAGGCCGCTTCGCCAGCTGCATCAGCCGGAAATCTGCGGGCGAGCCGGCTCCGGCGGCCAGGCTCCCCTTCACGTATTCGCCGATCGCGTGCTCGTGGTCGCGCTTCCCCTCGTAAATCGCTCCCTCTTCGTAGGCATAGAGAGCCGAGTTGCCGAATTTCTTCCGCGCCTCATCGAGCAGCCGCAGCGCGTTGTCAAAATCGAAATAGTCCCAGTAGATCGTCGCCGCTTCCAGATAGCCGTCCGGCTGGCCGGGCATCACCTGTGGAATGCGGTTCCAGTAGGGCGCCGCCCGTGTCCACAGCTCGCGGTCCGCCAGCGTGTCGCCGATCCGCGAAAGTATGTCTGTGCTCCCCGGATTTGCGGCGAGCAGGTTCTCGCCAATCTTTATGGCCGCTTCCGTGTTCTCCGGCCGGTAATAGGCCAGCGATCGGAAGACGGAGGCGGCTGTCTGGCCCAATTCCCTGTCCGCGGGATAGAGCGCGGCCAGATGTTTCAGATAGGGTGCGCTTTCCTCGTACTGCGAACGCCACAGGTAGGCTTGCGCCAGAAACTCCCCCGCTGCCGGATTTTCCCTCACGAGCCGCTCTGCCCCGCTTGCCGGCTGGCTCGCCTGTCGCAGTGACGCCAGCTCGGGTTCCAGTTGTCCTGTGCGGCTCAGGAAAGAAAAGTATTCGTTGCGCAGCGTCGCGTCCTCGAACCAGTGTTCCCGCAGGAGCTTTTCCCAGGCGGCCAGATCGCGCGTCCGGGGAGAGAGATAGGCGCCCAGCAGATTCTCCACAAACACCAGGTTGTGCGGAAAGCGGTTGTGCGCATACAGGTTTAGCTGCAGATAGAGCTCCGGGCTTCCGCCCGATACCGTGGATTGGAAATAGCGCTCCAGCGGTGTGCCGCTGAACTGATTTACCACTCCCTCAGTCAGCGCCACATACGCTTGCTCCTGCTTCTGCCTCAGATAGAACCGGGCCAGGCGGCTGTACCACGACTCGTCGGGAAAGCGCGCCATCGCGCGCTTGTAAACTTCTTCTTGCTCTGCCTCCACGCGATTCTGCTCCAGGAATTCCGCGAGCCGCCCGTAGAGACCCGGATCGTCGGGATTATGGTCCAGTTCGTTGCGTAGTACTCCGATGGCCTGCGAAATCTGTTTCAGCTGGGCCAGTCGTCCCAGGTAACGCTCCAGTACGCGCGCGTATTCCGGCGAACGTGCTCCCGCCTGTGTTGCCTGTGCCGGCCGCGTTCCCAACTGGAAGGCGCCTTCGGCACCAGTTTTGCCGCCCGCAGCGGTGTTGGCGTTCTCGCCCGATTCCTGATCGTCCTCTGGGTTCACCGCGTCCGTTGTTCGCTCCCAAGCTTGCGGGTAGCTCCCTTCCAGCCGCGCCACGCCATTGCCCAGCGGCACGCCATCGGCCTTCGCCGCCAGTTCCTTCAGCACCGCGTCGTAAATCGCGAATTCTTCCTGTGTCTTGTCCTGGCGCGCATACGCGTCCGCCATCTCCAGCGCAACCGTGGTGCGCTCCTCGGCATTCGGGAAATTGGCCAGGAATTCTTTGCCGGTGCGGATCACCGCGTCGCTTTCGCCCGATCCTGAGTAATAGCCGATGAGCTTCGCGTGCAGTCCAGGCCGGTCCGCGGACTTTGGATACTTTGCGTCGAGCAACGCCACCAGGCCGGCCGCCTGCGAGCGGTGAAAATAGGGCACGGCGCGTTGTTCCTCCTGCCCGTACGCCTCAGGCGGATCCGTCGTGTTGAGGATCAGCGATAGGATTCCGTTCAAATAGCCCGGGCCCGGGTCCATCGATGCAATGTCGCGGTAAATCGAAAGTCCGCCGGCCCCGAACGGCATGGGCATCTCCGGCGCGTCCAGCAGCACGCGTGCCAGCCCGGCGAGTGCACCGGGCTGCGCGTCCGGTGTGTCCTTCGCGTTGTAGAGCGCAAAGTAATATCTCGCCGCCTCCGGATAGGCGTGGACTTCCTCCAGTAGCCTCGCGAACACATAGAGTTCCCGGCTCGTCCATTCCGTATGAGCCGCTTCTTTGTGCATCCGGAACCGCGCGATTTGCGCCTTGGCGGCCTCAAGCTGTCCTGCTTGCTGGTAGTAGTAGAAGATCAGCGCCGTGGCCCGCAAGTCCTCCGGATTCTTGGAAAGCGCGGCATTCTGTTCGTCCAGAAACTTGCGCAGGTTTTGCGTCTGCCGCAGCAGGTCGAAATAGCTCTTCACCAGCTCCGGATGCCACAACGGCTGGAATGATTTCTCATACACGGCCAGTCCCTCCGGCAGCGCTCCCCTCCGGTAGGCCACCAGGGCCGTCGCCTTCACCGCGAAGATTTCGTCCTCCGGAAATTCCTTCCGGTACTCTTCCACCAGCCTCCCCGCGGCCTCGTAGTCCTTCACGGAAAGCAGAAAATCCAGGTAGCGCGAATAGAGCGAGGCCTCCTTTGGATAACGCGCGATCCAGCTTCTGTACTGCGCCATGGAAACTTCCGCGGCCAGCCCTTGTTGCCCAATGAGAATGAAAATGCGCTCGAATGCGCGCCACGACTGCTGCCCCGCCGGCGGAGTCAATTTCTCCGAAGCAGGCGAGGGCGAATTCGCGATTGTGCTGAGCGCCTGAATTTCGTCCTGAATGCGCATCCGGCGATGATAGAAGTCCGCGAGCGCCAGTTCGCCGCGGCTCTTGTCCGCGGTCGTCTCGGCAAATTTCTTCCAGTCCGCTTCGGCGGCTCTGAAATCGAGCTGCTGCTCATCCTCCAGAGCGAGCAACGAAAAAAGATCGCTGTCCTGGGGTTGCTCTGAGGCCAGCCTCCGCAGTTCCGGCCGCGTCTCGCTGGGTGGCCGGCGATGATGCACCTGCCCGCCCGGCAGCGCCATCCAGCGGAAAAATACGCTCTCGAGTGGCGAGCGCGACACCACGTTGCGAATCCACTCCGGCAGCTCTCCGCGCGCGCTCGCGGCAAACACGCCCGCCACCAGCGTGCTCGCCAGCGCGGCCATGCCAAGGAGCACACTCCGCCGCGGGCTAGGGAACGATTTCAACGTCCACCCCCTGCGACGCGATGTTGTGTGCCATGTCTTCGCCCGTCACCGTCAGCTTGTAGACTCCGGGAAACGCCTGTTCCGGCACCACTACGATCCCGGTATTCGCTCCCGCGCGCTCGTCCCAGAGCAGCTCCACCGGAGCGGCGCCCTCCAGCCTCGCCACGAGCATTCGCGTCGTTGCCGGCGCCGAAACCTTCAATTTCACTTGCTCGCCGCGACGGAAAGTCTTGCGGTCCAGCCGGATCTGGATCCGCGGCGGTTTGCTCGCGATCACAAAGGTCTTCGACTCGCGGTACGTTCTTCCGGCGGCGTCGCGCAGGATCAGTCGCACGCTGTAGGTGCCGTCCTGCATGTCGGCGGGTGCGTAGAAGCGCGTCTCCCACACGTCTTCGCCGGCCAAATAACGGAGCTTCTGAATCAGCCCGAAAGGAAACAGGGCCACCACCGACTCGAAGCTCCCGTTCGTCTTCACCCGCAGCACCGGGTCGCCCGGCCGGATTACCCTCGGCCGCAGCAGCGCCCGCGGCACGGCCAGGAACGACGTGTACGGCGTCACGAATTTGTATTCCCGCGCCAGGCGGATGATTTCGTCAATCGAAGCCTGGTCCTCTCCCTCGCGCTCGATCTTTTCCAGCAGTGCGTCCACTCGCGCGCGCGCCCACAACCGTGGCAACTGCGGATGCTCCAGCGCACGCTCGGGAAAATCCGCTCTCCGCGTAATCTCCAGGGGTGCGCCGTCGCGCACGCCGCGAACCGTGAAGTTCACATCCTTTTGTGGCAGGCGGTATCGGCCCACCCATCCTGCTACGGAGCCGGGATACGAGGTGTCCTGCAGCGCGTACACCATCTCCGTGCCCGCGTCTGGCGGGGTGTCCATGCGGAGCTGGCCCACCGGCGTGCGCCCAATCTTGGAGAGGAAGGAATTCAATTTGAATTCCATCGGCTCGGTGGAGAGCACGTTCTCGAGAACTCCCGCATTGCGCGCGAGCATCCGCAGCAGCGGCAGGTTGGCGTCATCGCCCACGCCGAAGACGTACGTCCGCGGACGCGCCGTTTCCGCCAGCTTTTTCCACGCGTCCGCATACCAAGCCGCGAGTTTCCCGTTCTGGATCGGACCCCTCGTCGCTCCGCCGTCGCTGATCAGAACCAGATACCCGTTGCCGCCCGGTTTGTCGGCCCCCGAACGCAACCCCGCCTCCAGGGCTGCCTGGAGATTCGTTCCCCCGCGAAGTTTCGACGCGCGCACAAATTCGAGTGCGTGCTGGATCTCCGCCGGATTCGCGGCTATAGGCTGCGGCTGGAACGGCTTCGCCTGCGTGTCAAACAGAACCACATTGAATCTGTCTGCGGGCTTCAGTGCATGGAGTAGTGTTTCCAGCGCCATGTAGCTCCGCTCGAGTTTCTCCCATTGCATCGAAAGCGACACATCGAACAGGATCACCACAGTCTTCGCGGCTTCCGCCGGAGATGCTGGACCTCCAACCGATCCCGTCTCTCCCAACAATGCCTCCAACTCAAAAAATCCCGGCTCGTTCGTCCTTCGTTCCGGCGCCATTTCCGTGGGCGATGGCTGGGGAGCTTCCGGATTGCGATAGGTAAGCACCTGCGCTGAATCGCTCGCGGCTCGGTCCGGCTCGAACGTGGCCACAAAGTCTTCCGTCAGGTTGACATTGTTGCCTTCGAATGAACCCTTCACCACGTGCGCCGTGTTCTGCTCGTACTGCAGCGGGAACGACTGTGCCCGCGCCTGGAAATTCGCGATGGCCAGCGCCGAATGCAGCTCGAACGTGAGCCGGAAATGCCGCGCCGTTTGCGCCTGGTAGGCGTCCGGCCGAAGCGGGATGGCGAAATACGATTTGAGATTCTCCACTGGGATCTTCTGGTGGTATTCGAATTCCAGCCTCTTCGTTCCATAGGCCGGGATGGGAACGATCCGGGCACTGAACACAGCGCTCCGTTTTGCCTCTTCCGCGCCGCGCTCCCCCATCTGGAGCAGGCCCGGATCGATGGCTTGCATCTTCAGCTGGTTGTAGATTTCCTCCGCCCTCTTCCGCTCCAGAATCACGGCCGGGATGCGCGTCGGCCCGTCCCACACCGCAAAATCGGACACTGTGGCCAGGCTGGGCAGCGCGAACAGATAGTTCCCTTCCTCGATCCCGTTGGTGTGGTTGGTGAATACCTGTTTCACGAACACGCGCGCGTCCCCGTCCTCGATCTGGACCGTAATCTCCATGTCCTCCAGGGAAAGAATGGCGGGGTCGGGCTGCGCCTTGTCGCGCGGAATCAGCACCCCCGCGTCCCCCAGCATCACCGTGGGAACGATCAGCAGCAGCAAGCCGGCGATAAGTGCCTTTCTCATGGCTCGAGCCGCTGCTCCTCCACCCGTACAAGGCCGTTATCCGTGCCGATGTACACAAAGCCGCGGCCCGCCGCGAGCGCCGTCACATTGGCCGACGGCAATCCATCGCTCATCACGGTCCACCGGCCCGACCTGCGGCTGTAGATGTACAGTCCCCGGCCCGCCGAGCCCGCAAATACGTGCTCCGGAGTCACCAGCATGGCGTTCGAATTCACGTTGAAGGCGCCCGTGGCCGTTCCCAGCGCACGAAACTCGCCTTTTCGGTTCATCCCCAGCACGCCCGCGCCGTAGGTCCCTACCATCCATTCTTCACCCACACTCGCCACCGCGGTGATCCAGTTGTGCTGCAACCCGGAGTTGCCCACTGTGTAGCTCGCCTGCACCGCTTCCCCGCCGATCACGGAGATGCCTCCCAGCGTCCCTGCCAGCAATTCCTCGCCGGAAACTCCCAGAGCGTACACGTGGTTGTTCACCAACCCCTGAAATGCATAAAGGCTTCGCGCCCCGTGCCGATCCAGAAAGGTCAGCCCCGCCGGCGTCGCCAGCACCAGCCCCTCGCCGTATGTGGCCACGTCGGTCACATGGTCCGCGATCAGGCCTTCGGCGCGCGTCAGCACCTGTTCTTCGTTTCCCGCCGCGCTGAATCGAACCAGCCCATTTGCCGTGGCAACGTCGACTGTCCCGGCCTTTGCCTCGGGCAGGATGCGGTTGATGCAGAACACATGCTCATCTTCCACGTGCGTCACCTGCCCGCCTGCCGCGTCCAATTCGTCCAGCCCGCGGGTAAAGTAGCCAACCCACAGGCGCCCTGCCCCGTCCATTGCCAGCGCGGAAATGTTCCGGTCCGTCAGCTTGGCCGGATTGCGCCGCAGCACCTCCTGCCGGCCCAGCCCGCGGGGATTGATGCGGGACAGTTCCTCGGGCGTCAGCGCATAGAGGTCAGCTCCCATGGCCAGGAACTGAAGAACCTCGGACGCGCCCGGCTCACCTCCAGCCGGCATTTCACGGTGCTCGGCCTGCAGGGGGATGCTCAGAATGCCCTGGTCTTCCGTACCCACCCTCAGACGATCGGGCGTGGCGTGCAGGGCTGTGGCGAACACTCCGGCAGCGAGCACCCGTTCAAATTTCCCTCGCTCGAACGCGGCCACTCCTAGGGGCGTTCCCACATATGCCCGGTCCCCCTCCATGGCGATGGAAAGCACCTGCGGGTCGGGCAACCCGTCCCGCTCTCCATAGGTCTCACCGACTCCCGCGTGCCAATGCAGCACACCGCGGTCGAGCGTCCCCACCCACAGGTTTGCCTCATCTCCGGCCAGCACCGTCACGTGCAGGTGGGCCAGCGATGGGTGGAGTACTGTCAGTGTTTTTCCGTCGTAGACCTCCACGCCGCGGCGCTTCGTTCCAATCAGGAGATGCCCGGCGCCTCCCGCCGCCAGACTCGTGATTTCCCTGGATTCTGCCTCGAGGGGATAAAGCCTGCGGAAACTGCGACCATTGAAAGCCAGGATCCCGGCACTGGCGGTGGCCAGGATGAGTTCGTCTTCGTGGCTATCGGCCAGGACTGCCTGGGTCACGTCTACCAGCGGGCTCGGCGGCAGTTCGCGCCCCACCGCGAATTCCCGCACCAGCGCCCCGCTCGGCTCGTACTCGAGCAGGGCCGCAGGCCCCGCCACATAGAGATTTTCGTGAAACCGCGCGGCTCGCGTAAATTCGCTGGGGGCGCTTACGGATTCCACCTGCGGGTGGGATTCCGCCGTGTAGGGCCCGACGGAGAATTCCACCTGTCCCTGCCTCCGTGCCTCCTGCTGCGCGTTTTCCAGGGCGCGATGGACGTTCACAGCGACGATTGTCAGAGCCGCAACTCCGGCCACGCAGCCCGCGGCCAGTCCCGCCCACGCCATCTTCTTCCAGCGGTTCATCGCGCTTAGCCCACTCCTGGCGGCACTATAATCGAAATCAATCCGCGCAGGAATGCCTGCGCCCGCCGCAACCGTTCTTCTTCATGAAATAAACATCTGGGCAACTCCGGCTGGAGGTGCTGCCTTGAATTCTCTCGACGCGTGAGACAGCCTGCGGGTTGCCACACGATCACAAAATGCGGATATTTTCTTGGAGGAGGGACTTCTCGGAAGTTATCGGCCGCCGGTAAACGACGGCGAGCCGCCTAGCGTGCTGCCTCGACTCACTCGCAGGGGAAAACGTACGGACTCACCAGCTGGCCTTTTTCCTGGCAGCTCAGATGAGTTTGGTTTTGGCTGAGGGCCAGCCCTGCCCCAAGCGCCGCACCCGCTCCGATGGCAACTCCGGTGGCCCACATGGCCCCGCTCGGCTTGGGCTTCGAACCGTTCTGGTTCTGTGGCTGCCCGTTCGGCGCGTTGCCCGCGTTCGGGTCGTTGTCATCCACCAGCGCCACTTCCACCGTCTGACCCTGCGGCACGGAAACGGTGCGGCGGTTCCGTCCTGCGGTCACCGACAAGACACCTCGCTCGGCGGTCACCAGCACCAGTTTTGGATTCCGGAACGCCACAATCGCCACAGCCTCCTGCCCGTTCTCGGGGCGGACAGAGGCGTCGGCAAATGTTCCCACCACCGTCTGCTCAGGAGTCGTGCGATACGTCATCCGTCCCCGAAGCAGCTCGAGCCCTATGGTATTGTCGTCGCGCGAGGCACGAACGGCTGTCTCCGCGCCGAACCGGGCCATGGCGTTGTGGCCAAAAGCCACCATTCCTTCTCCACCCGGCCCTACCTCCACTACGTCGCCGCTGAATATGTTGGTTCCCTGCTGGAGCGGGGCTCCCCTCACAATGGTTTTCTCGCTGGGGCCGGCCGCACCCACTACACCTCCCGCCAGCACAGACGGCGGGCAGGTCAGTACACCTGCAAGAAGCGCGATAATCAGTCGGCGAACGATCATGTCCCCGTTCTCCAGAAGCCGGCGAAACGGTCCCCGCGGCGGGGCGCGCGGAGTCCCGCTAGAAATGCTAGCAAACGCCCGATAGGGGTCAATTGGAGCGGCGCGGCATGCCTCGCAACGGTAACCCCGCAGGGGGGTACCCCTCGGTGACCGACCGGCCTGGATTTCGGCGTTCCAGGCGGGCAGTCGGCCACCCCCATTGAAGCTGCGCTGCTCTCCAATCCGGTCTAGAATGTTGCGCTTCGCCCCGTCGTCGGGAGGCGTTCTGGCCTTCTCCCCGTAACTTCAGGTCAGGAAACGAACAAACATGCGGCGAATGTTCGGCGACTGGAAATTCATTCGCGCGGCGGCCGTCATGCTCGGCGGTGCCCTGGTTTTCGGTGCTCATTCGCCTTTCGCCGGGGCGCATCGGGAACGGCTCTCTGATCCTCGTGCTCTCCCCGGATTCTCAGCCGCGCGGTTTTCATCCGAGCTTCAGTGGGAGTCGAAGTTTGTCCATTTGCCTAGCCCCTCGCGGGCTGAGGCTACCTTGCGTCGGCTCACTTCGGAGCCTCACCTGGCCGGGACCGAGGCCAGTCGCAGGGTGGCGGACTACCTGCTCGATGAATACCGCGCTGCCGGCCTCGATGCCGAACTCGTCCCATACAGCGTGGTTCTCTCCTATCCCGGCGAAATCCTGCTCGAGCGCACGGCTCCCTCCTCCATGCGACTGGCGCGGCCCGAAGAGCCGATTGCTGGCGACCCTTCCACATCCGACCCGAGAAGCATTCCGGGCTATGGCGCCTACTCGCCCTCTGGAGATGTCCGCGGACAGGTCGTTTACGTCAATTACGGCCTTCCGGAGGATTTCCAGCGCCTGACGCAATTGGGAATTGATCTCCACGGAAAAATTGCCTTGATTCGGTACGGCCAATGCTTCCGCGGCGTCAAAATCCATCTGGCGGAAGCCAACGGGGCGATCGGCGTGCTCCTCTATTCCGATCCCGCCGACGATGGTTTCCGTCAGGGCGACCCCTACCCGCAGGGCCCCTGGAGACCGGAGAGCGGCATCGAGCGCGGTTCCATCCAGTTTACGTTCCTTTATCCCGGCAATCCGATTGCTCCCCTGCGCGGGCTCTCTCCCGCGGAGATCTCTGCGCGCCTGGACACTCGCGAGGGGTTGAACCTCCCGCGCATTCCGACGCTGGCAATCGCCTGGCGCGATGCCGCGGAAATCATGCCCTATCTGCGCGGACCGAGGGCTCCCCGCGATTGGCAGGGAGGAATGCCGTTCACCTACCACGCCGGTCCGGGACCCGTAGAAGTCCATCTGAGATTGGGTGCGAGCCTGGAGACGCGCACCATCTACGACGTCATCGCCCGCCTGCCGGGAGAGACAAACGACTGGGTGGTGGCCGGAAACCACCACGACGCCTGGGTGTTCGGCGCCGCCGATCCGGGCAGTGGCACCACGGTGCAACTCGAGGTGGCGCGTGCCTTGGGCGCCTTGAAGCAAGCCGGCTGGACTCCCCGGCGCACCATCCTGTTCTGCGCCTGGGACGCCGAGGAATTCGGCCTGGAGGGCTCCACCGCATGGGTGGAAGATCACATGAACGACTTGCACCGCAACGCGATCGCTTACTTGAACATGGACATTGCGGTGACCGGCGAGCGGTTCGGCGGCGCCGCCACTCCCTCACTCCGCGAACTCGTGCGTTCCGTCGCTCGCGACACTCCCGACCCCCGCACCGGCCGCACCGTCTACGATCGCTGGCGCGAGCGCATCGAACAGTACTCCAGTGTGCAGCGGCCCGGCGTTGCTCGGCCCCAGGGCGCGGGACGCCCGCTGCCCATGAGCGCCCTCGGCTCGGGCTCCGATTACAGCGGCTTCTACCAGCATGCCGGCATCCCCTCCATGGACATCAGCTCATCCGGCGACTACGGCGTCTATCACTCCATCTACGACGACTTTGATTGGATGAAGCGATACGGCGATTCCGAATTCGCCTACCACGTGATGATGGCGCGGATCGCCGGCCTCATCCTGATGCGCCTCGCCGATGCCGATGTCCCCCCGTACGACTACGTCGAGTACGCGGACGAGGTGGAAAGCCTGCTCGAAGGTCTGCGCGCCGCAGCGCGTTCGGCGGGCGCGCGGAGTCCTCGTCAGCTCGATCT
>DATKNR010000116.1:0-13936 GCA_035541255.1 Patescibacteria group bacterium
GACGCGCGGTATATAGTTAGCGGTTTGGGGTGAATGCGGCGCGGGGCCCGTTCGATGAGCCGCAGGCATGAGTGTGCGCGATGGCGATTGATCTAGACAAACTTCTGACCCGAGCCAAGAAGAGCATCGAGAAGGGAAAGCTCGATGACGCCATCGAAGCCTACCTGGAAATCCTGGGCGCGTATTCGACAAACCTGGACGCCATGCAGACGCTGGGAGACCTCTACTCCCGGCAGAACAACGCGGAGCGCGCGGCGCACTACTACGGGCTGCTGTTCGACCGCCTGGTGGAAACGCGCGATCCGACGAAAGCGATGGCGCTCTACAGCCGGTTCCTGAAAGCGACGACGCAGCCGCCGGAGCGCGTGGCCAGGTATGCGAACCTGCTGCAAAAACAGAACCGTTCGCTCGAAGCCATCGAGCAGTTTGAAAACGCCGCGGAGCTTTATCTATTTCAGCAACGGACGGCGGAAGCGCTGACGTGCTGGGAACGGATTGCGGTGCTGGATCCCGACAATCCGGGACGGCATTTCCTGATCGGTGAGGTGGCGGAGCGGCTGGGACAACTGGAGGCGGCGGCGCGGGGCTATCTGCGCGCGGGACAACTGACGCTGGGCCTGAACGACGTGGAGTCGGCGATTTCGATTCTGGAGCGTGCGCACCGGATTCTGCCGAATGACCGGGGAATTGCTCTGGTATACGCGGACGGACTGCTGCGGAAAGGGCAGGCGCAGCGGGCGATGGAGCTGCTGGAGCCATTTGCCTCCGGCTCGGGAGACGCGGACCTGCACCTGCTGCTCGGGCGCGCGCAGGTGGAAGCGGGGATGCTGGACAAGGCGTTCGCCACCCTTGAGTCGCTGGTGCGGCCGGCTGGACTGCACTACGAGAAGCTGTTTGAGATTGCCGTGCGGCAAATTGAAAGACACGAGGAGCCCGCGGCGGTGAAATCGCTGGAGAAGATTCGCGGAATCGCCACGGCGATCAAGAAGGAGGACGCGTTCCTCAACTCGTTCGAGAGCCTGCTGGGCAATCACCCGAAGTCCATCCCGCTGCTGGAATACGCGGGCCGCTATTACAACGAGATCAACCGGGAAACGAAGTATTTCGGCGTGCTCGGCCGGCTGTTCGATCTGTACGTGGAAACGGGAAACATCAAGGGGGCGTGCGACGCGCTGGACCGGCTGGTGGAAATCGACGCGTACGACAACAATCACGCGGAACGGCTGGGAAGGCTGGAGGGGAAGGCGGACGAGGCGTACGTGAAGAGTTTCCGGGCGCGGCTGTCGAAATCGGCGGGAAGCTCGGCGCCCGTTGTCACAACGCGAACGGCCTTCGGCGTGGGCGAGCATCCGGCGGACGCGGGAAGCACGGCCGCGGACAAAGGAGCGGCGCAGCGCACGCAGACGCTGGAAGACATGATCGTGCAGACGGAGATTTTCCTGCAGTATTCGCTGGAAGCGAAAGCGAAGGAACGGCTGCAGAAAATCGCGGAGCAATTTCCGAACGAGGAGGAAAAGAACGAGCGGCTGAGGGCGCTCTACGAGCAGGCGAAGTGGTGGCCGGCGGGGTCGAAGGCGCAGCCGCGGGCGGCGGGGACGCAGGCGGGCCAGGCCGGATCGGCCGCGAAAACCGGAGCGTTCAACGCGGACACGCTGCGCGACCTGACCAAGATGTCGGAAGTGAACAAAGTGCTGTTCCGGCAGCCGACGCCAAAGGCCATCCTTTCGGCCGGGGTGAATGAAGTGGGGAAGCATCTGCGCGCGTCGAGGTGCGTCGCCACGATCGGCGCGGCGGGACAGCAGCCGCAGCTCTCGGCGGAATTCACGGCGCCGGGAGTTGAAGCAATGCCGGCGCCGAAGCTGGCGAAATTGATGTCGCTGCTGGCGGACGAGAGTCCGGACGCGCTGGGCGCCATCACCTTTGACTCGGCGACGAATCCGGCGTTTGCTGAGACGGGATTGCAGTCGCTGCTGGCCGTACAGCTGGTGGACAAGGAGAAGCAGGAGCAAGGCGGAATGCTGATCGTATCCATGGAGGCTGCGCGGCGCTGGAAGCCGAACGAGAGCTACTTCCTGCAGGCGGTGGGCGACCAGATGCTGGTGGCCGTGAACCATGCGCGGCTGCGCACGCTGATGCGAACGCTGGCGGTGGCGGACGAAAAGACGGGACTGCTGAGCGCGAGTTCCTACCAGGACTGCCTGCTGGCGGAAACGGCGCGGGCCAAGCAGCAGTCCACGTCCTTTTCCCTGCTGGTGCTGCAGGTGGACAAGGCGCGGGAACTGGCGCGGCAATTCGGGGAAGACAAGGTGGAGGGGTACATCGAAAGCCTGTCGCGCACGCTGCTGACGGGAGTGCGGCAAACGGACATCGCGGTGAAATACGTGGGCTGGGCGGTGGCGCTGGTGATGCCGGACACGACCGGGACGAACGCGCTGGGGCTGGCGGACAAATTGAAGCGTCTGGCAGGAACGGTGAAAGCGCCGTGGAACGGTGCGGGAGTGACGCTGAGCGCCGTGGTGGCGGAAGCGGTGGTGCAGGCGCAGTACGAAAACGAAGACATTGTGACGCACCTGATTAACCGCGTGGATTCCGGGCTGGAGGACGTGAGAAAGGGCGAAGGGAACGCCGTGGTGCAATGCCCCTGAACGGATGGAACGCGCCGCGACTCGTGCGGCGGCGCCGGGAAGTGAATTCCAGGAGAAGAAACGATGGCAATTGAAAAAGTGGGAGTGGCGGGCTGTGGCCTGATGGGCTCGGGAATCGCGCAGGTGTGCGCGCAGGCGGGATTCCCCACGGTGGTGCGCGAGGTGAACGACGCGCTGCTGGAGAAAGGGCTGAAAGGCATCGAGAAAAATCTGGACCGGCTGGTGGAAAAGGGGACGATGACGGCGGCGGACCGCGACGCGGCGCGCGGGCGGCTGAAGGGCACAACGAAGATCGAGGATCTGGCGGGGGCGGACATCGTGATCGAGGCCATCGTCGAGCAACTGGCGGCGAAGCGGGAGTTCTGGAAAGCGTTGGAACCGCAATGCGGAAAGCACACGATTTTCGCGAGCAACACGTCGTCGCTTTCGATCACGGAAATGGCCATGAGCACGGGGCGGCCGCAGCGGTTCGTGGGCATGCATTTTTTCAATCCCGTGCCTGTGATGAAGCTGGTGGAGGTGATCCGGACGATTGCGACGGAGGACGCGGCGTTTGACGAGGCCTACGCGTTCGGCCAGCGGCTGGGAAAAACGGCGGTGAAGACGACGGACCGGCCGGGATTCATCGTGAACCGGCTGCTGGTGCCGTTCCTGCTGGACGCGATCCGCGCGCTGGAAGAAGGCGTGGGAACAATCGAGGACATCGACAACTCGATGAAGCTGGGCGCGGGACACCCCATGGGGCCGCTGACGCTGCTCGACTTTGTGGGCCACGATACGACGTACTACATCGCGAACATCATGTTCGAGGAATTCAAGGAGAAGCGATTTGCGCCGCCGGCGCTGCTGAAACGCATGGTGCTGGCGGGATGGAACGGAAGGAAATCGGGGAAGGGATTTTACGATTATAGCGATCCGAAGAATCCCCGGCCGATGAAGCTGCTGTAGGGCGGATACTGGTCGAAAGTCGAAAGTTGAAGGCGGGAAACGGAGCCCACAAACAATGGGATACGAAAATATTTTGTACGAGGTGCGGGACGGGATCGCGTGGATCACGTTTAACCGGCCGAAGGTGCTGAACGCGCTGAACCACGCGACGCTGGTGGAACTGCGGCAGGCGCTGGAGGGGGCGCGGGACGATGCGGCGGTGCGCGTGGTGATCGTGACCGGAGCAGGGGAAAAGGCGTTTGTGGCCGGGGCGGACATAAGCGAGCTGGCGCGGATGAATGCCATCACCGGGCAGGAGACCTCGCTCTTCGGGCAGAGGGTGATCCGGAATTTCGAGACGATGGGAAAACCGTCGATCGCGGCAATCAACGGATTCGCATTGGGCGGAGGATGCGAGCTGGCGCTGGCGTGCTCGATGCGCGTGGCGAGCAAGACGGCGCGGCTCGGGCAGCCGGAAGTAAAGCTGGGAATCATGCCGGGCTACGGCGGGTCGCAGCGGCTGCCGCGGCTGGTGGGTAAAGGCCATGCGCACGAGATGATTTTGACGGGCGAAATGATTACGGCCGAGGAAGCGCTGCGCATCGGACTGGTAAACCGCGTGACGGAGCCGGGAGAGCTGCTTTCGACATGCGAGGGCATCGCAAAGAAAATCATCGAGAAGGCGCCGCTGGCGGTGAAGTTTTCGATGGACGCGATCGAACGCGGGACGGAAATGCCGCAGGAGGAAGGGCTGTATCTGGAAGCGACGCTGTTCGGGCTGTGCGCGGCGACGGAGGACATGAGGGAGGGGACGAAGGCGTTTCTGGAGAAGAGGGCGGCGGAGTTCAAGGGAAGATGAAGACGAAAACGGAAGAACGTGTGACGGAAACAGACGGGGGAGAAGTAAAACGCAGGTCCCTCGTCGAGGACTCCGCGGGATGACAACTGAAGAGGAGGGGCGGGCGCCAAGGCTACGGGGAGAGGGGCGCGGGGTTGCATTTGGCGGCGGGGGCGGGGAACATACGAAGATGCCGCGGAAACGGGAATACGACGACTCGAGAGACGGGGCCGAGAATCTGCGCCAGGATTTTGCGTGGGCAAAGGACGCGCTGGCGGGGATGGGCGGCTGGGAAGGATTGAAGAGCGGCACGTGGTTTTACGAATTTGCGCGCTCCACGTTTCGCTCCTATTACAAGCGCGCCACGCCGGAATACCTGCGGGAAAAATATCCGGGAGAAAGCACGGCGTTCATCGCGGACCGGCTGATCCGTGTGGCGGCGAAAAACGCGATGCTGCTGGGCAGCGTGACCGGCGCGGCGATTTCCGCGGATGAGCTGGCCAGCATTCTGACGGCGGGCGAGGGCGGAGTGGGCCTGCCGGCCAATATTCTGCTGGGACTGGCTGCGCTGGGGGCGGAGCTGGTGCTGCTGGTGAAATTCCAGCTGCAGATGGTGGCGGGACTGGCGCGGCTTTACGGGGTGGATCTGGACCCGGACGATCCGGAAGACGTGCTGACCGTGTTTCTGTTTGCGCTGGGAGGATCACTGGCGGACCAGGCGGGGCGGATGGGGATGCGCGTGGGGGCGCGCGCAACGCGACAGATGCTGGAGCGGCGGATGCGGCGCGAAATGCTGGCGCCGTGGAAGCTGCTGGGGGAACGGGTGGGCGCGAGGCTGGCGAGCCGGTCGCTGGTGAAGTACGCGGTGCCGATGGTGTCGGTGGGAATCGGCGCGGCATGGAATTACGCGACGACGCGGGCGCTGGGCCGGCTGGCGCGGCGGCACTTCCAGGAGCGCGCGCGGAGCGAGGCGCGGCTGGCGCTGGGCCGGGGGGAAGCGTGAGCGCGCCCGGAACGCGCCGGACGAAATAGAGCCGGGAAAATGCCAACAGGCGGAACAGGGACGCGGGGCGGACTGCGCGCCGAGGGGCTGCGCATCGGGCTGGTGGTGTCGCGGTTCAACAGCTTCATCACGGACCGTCTGCTGGCCGCGGCGCTGGATACGCTGCACGCCGCGGGCGCGGGAGACGAGGCACTGGAAATCGTGCGCGTGCCGGGATCGTTCGAGATACCGGTGGCGGCGAAGCAACTGGCGAGCACCGGACGCGTGCAGGCCATCATCTGTATCGGCTGCATCCTGAGGGGCGAGACGACGCACTACGATTACGTGTGTTCGGAGAGCGCGCGGGGAATCATGCTGGCGCAAATGGATACGGGAGTGCCGATGATTTTCTGCGTGCTGACATGCGACACGCTGGAGCAGGCGATTGACCGCGCGGGATTGAAGGGCGGAAACAAAGGCGCGGAGGCGGGGCTGGCGGCGGTGGAAATGGCGAATCTGGCCAGAAAACTTACGGGCGGCAGCGCAGCATCGGGAATTCGCGGCAAGACGCGGCGCCGGCGATGACGCTGCGTCGCAAGGCGCGCGAACTGGCGCTGCAACTTCTGTACCAGTGGGAACTCCGCAGGGAATCTCCGGAAAAAGTGGAAGAGGCATTCTGGCCGGGAGCCAAGGCCGCGGCGAGCACGCGGGAATTTGCGCATCGTCTGTTTACGGGCACAGTGACCGCGGCGGCGCAACTGGATGTGCTGATCGAGAAGCACGCGACGAACTGGAAGCTCGATCGGATGAGCGCGGTGGACCGGAACATCCTGAGGCTGGCCGCGTTCGAGCTGAAATACGGGACGGCTCCGGTGAAGGTGGTGCTGGATGAAGCCGTGGAGCTGGCGAAGAAGTTTTCCGACGAAGCCGCGGCTGGATTTGTGAACGGCGTGCTGGACGCGATTTCGAAGGACGAAACCCGGAATTCCAAGCTCGAATCCGGGCAGCCGAAAGACGAGGGCGGGGAGTGAGCGAGAGGCGGACAGCAGCAGATCCCTGCCTGCGGCAGGCAAGCCTCATCCCGCTCCGCGGGATTCGGGTGACAGGGCTGGGGCGAATCGCGGGCCGATGAGTCTCAGACGTCGATGTGGCCCTCGACGACGAGAACGGCAGAGCCGCTGACGCGGGGGACGAGTTTGGTTCCGGCGCGTTCCACGACCACCTGAATTTCGCTGTTGCGTCCCATCTCCACCCCCTGATGGATTTCGAGGGTTTCTCCCAACTGGAGTTTTTCGTGCTGGACGAGATAGGCGCCGAGCGAACCGGCGGCGGAGCCGGTCGCGGGATCTTCAAAGAGCGCCCAAGGCACCATGCCGCGCGCGAACACCTCTCCGCGGCGTCCAGCAGCGAAGCAGTAGGCAAGCGTGCCGTGCTCGGAAATCAGGTGAGCAAGGGCGTGGATATCCAGGCGGATGCGCTTGAGCGCGGCGCGATTCCGGAGGGGCACCATGAGATTGAAGATGCCGGTGGAGACGTATTCGAGAGGGAGCTTGGGATGCAGGTCCGTGGGGCGGAGGCCGAGTGCTTCGGTGAGGGCTTTGGTCGGAACGCGCGCGGGAAAGAACCGCGCCGGTTTCTGCGTCATGGTAATGCGCGCGGGGCGGCCATTTTCGAAATGGACATCGACGGGAAGCAGTCCGGCGCCGACCTCCTGTGTGACGCGCACGGTTCCCTCGTTGTGAGGCACAACACCGAGCATGGCGAGAAGAAACCAGGTGCCGATGACGGGATGGCCGGCCAGAGGCAGCTCCTGGGTGGTGGTGAAAATGCGGAGGCGGGCGAGCGCGCCGTTGTGCGAAGGCCGCTGGACGAAAACAGTTTCGGCGAGGTTCATCTCGCGGGCAATGGCCTGCATGCGATCGGCGGAGATGCCGTCGCCATCGGCGATGACGGCGAGGGGATTGCCGGAGTAGGGCTTGTTCGTGAAGACGTCGAGAGTGTAGAGGCGTCGCCGCACCGAATGGCCATCCCTTCCGGAGCGCGGACGGAAATCCAGGCGCGTCCTGCGCTCGCTGTTGAGTATACGCGAGAACGGAGGCGCGAGGTACGGCGGCGCGGCTCCCGGTGGGAGAATTCGGAGAGACAGATTGGCCGAGTTCGCCGCGCGCGGGCTATTTGGGCGGGAGGATCTGGACCTGCTCGAAGTCGATGCCGGGATGGCCATCGAGGGGGCGGACGAGTTTTTGCATGCGATCCCACTGGTCGCGAATCTCCTGCGGGGCGTGGTCGGGAATCTCCTCGCTCTTCCAGGTGAAAACTTCGATGAAGCGGACGTTGCCGGGACTACCGGCACGAACCAGGAGATAGGGAGAGTCGTCGGCAAGTGCCAGGCGAGCGCGCGTGGAGCGAGCTTCGCGGAGGACCTGGAGGAGCGCATCTTCTTTGCCGGGCTGGGGACGATAGGTGACGACGACGGTTTCGGGTTCGTCACCAGAAGCGCGCGCGCGGGGAGCGAGCGAAGAAATACAGGCGAGGAACGCAGCAAAGAGCACGGTGCAGGCGGCCCAACGATCAAGGCGTTTCATGGGATTCCCTCCATAGAACAGCGTGCCATGGCCGAACCATGCGCGCTTCTCGAATCTTGCTAATCGTGAAGGGAGCGGCGCCGGAAGGCCAGCGGAGACTGGCCGAAGTGGCGGCTAAAAAGCGCGCTGAAAGAGCCCGGGCTCTCGAACCCGCATTCGAGGCAGATTTCCGTGACGGTGCGATCGGTGGTTGCCAGCAGGCGGCGCGCGCGCTCAAGGCGATAGCGCGTGAGGAAGCGGTGCGGGGTGAGGCCGAAGGCGCGCAGAAAACTGCGATGGAAATGATAAGGCGAAAGGCAGGCGGCGCGTGCGGCGGCTTGGAGGGAAGCTTCGCCGGCAAGCGAGGAGAGAAGAAAGTCGCGGCCGCGGAGGACGCGGCGGAAAAGTTCGCGGCGAGTGGAGGCGCGTGCCGCCGGGAGCCTCTCGCGGCAGGAGCGAGCGGAGTGGTGCTGCTCGACGAGCAGACGGGCGATGGTGAAGAAGACGTCGTCGAAATCGGAGGAGCGGGCTTCGGGACCGGCGTGTGCAACTCGCCGGGCGAAGCGGGCGAGGGCGGAGGCCACGGGTGTGTCCGGCGGTTCGATGCGTTCCTGAAAGCCGAAGCCGGAGGCGGGGTGCCCGGGGCCGGCTCCGAGCAGGCGGTCGAGGGGAGAGGCCTCCGCGCGGAACGCGGTCTCGACGAAGCCGCGCTCGAAGAATAGGCAGAAGGTGGTGACGGGAACGGCGGAATCGATGGTCATGGTGTAGCGCTGGCCGTCATTGAGGAGGAGGTGCGAACCCTCGTGAACGACAAAGCGGCGGCCTCCTGCTTCCCAAATGGCGGAGCCGCGGAGCACGGACTTCAAGGAAAGGCAGCCTTCGTAATCGGGCACGAAGTAGCGGCGGCTGGTGCCGGACAGGACAGCATTGCGCGTGCCGAGGACTGCTTCGGGGGGATTGAGAAGCCGAGCGGAAGGCGGAGCAGGAGAAGGCCGCGGGGAACGCGCGGGGAGGGGGCGAGTGGCCACGGCTCAGCGTACCTGAGACGGCGAAGGTTGGCTAGAAGGGGCGCGGGCGGGAGATGAATCAGAGGGAGCGGACGAAGGAGGCAGCGCGGGCCAGGAGGTCGCGCGTGAGGGCTGCGGAAGCGGTTTCCGCGTAGAGGCGGAGCATGGGCTCCGTGCCGGAGCCTCTGAACATTATCCAGGCCTCTTGCCGAGGCCCGATCCCGGCCTCTTCCCGAGGAGCTGTTTCGCCCGCTTGGCGCGGGCTCCCGCCAGCGTCGCTGAGGTAGAGCTTGGTGCCGTCGAGATTTTCACGATTGCGGATGGGGACGTCGAGAAAGCGGGAGAGATTGGGATTGGCGACGTATTCGAGGGCTTTTTCCTTCTGGCCGGGAGGAAGCGTGAGATCGACGCGGCCGAAATGGTGTTCGCCGAATTCGCGGTGAAGATTATGGAGGATTTCGCCGAGGGATTTGCGGTGCCAGGCGAGAACTTCGGCGAGCAGGAGGGCGCTGACGGTGGAGTCGCGCTCGGGCAGATGGAGTTTGGTGCCGATGCCGCCGCTTTCCTCGCCGCCGAGCAGGACGTCGCGTTCGAGCATCAGCTCGCAGATGTATTTGAAGCCGACGGGAGTTTCATGGAGCGCGCGGCCGAATCTGGCGGCGAGCTTGTCGACGAGCTTGGTGACGGAGAACGTTTTGGCGACGTCGCCGGGGATGTTGCGGGTGCCGGCAAGATGCCATAGGAGGATGGAAAAAATCTGGTGGGGATTGACGAAGGCGCCGTCCGCGTCCATGGCGCCGATGCGGTCGGCGTCGCCGTCCATGATAAATCCGGCGTGAAAACGATTTCCTTGCAGGGCGGCGCGGATGGCCTGGCGCGTGGGCTCGATGTGCGGCTCGATGGGCTCGGGATTCGCGCCGCCGAACTGGGGATCGCGAGTGCCGCGGATTTCGTGGCAGGCGATGCCGTGGCGGTCGAACAGAGATTTGAGGAGGCCGGCGCCGGAGCCGTGCATGGAGTCGATGAGGAACAGGTAGCCGGCGGATTTCAGGCGGTCCCAGTCGACGAGTTTGTCGAGCGCTTCGAGATAGGGCGCGCGAACGTCGAGCGAATGGAGTTGCGCGGCGCGCGGGGGGAGAGCGGGGACGCCCGCGCGGAGGACGCCGGCGAGCTCCTGTTCAATCTGGGCGACGATGGAAGGGAGCGCGGAGCTGCCGTAGGACGCCTTGTACTTCATGCCGTTCCATTGGGGCGGGTTGTGGCTGGCGGTGATGACGATGCCGCCGGCGGCGCGGCGCTGGCGGACGAGAAGGGAGATGGCGGGAGTGGGGGAGGAATGCTCGGCGAGGAATACAGGAATGCCCGCGGCGGTGAGCGCATCGGCGGCGGTGCGGGCAAAATTTTCCGAGTCGAGACGATTGTCGTAGCCGACGAGAACACCGGCCTGTGGGTTTTCGGCGCGGGCGACGTAACGGGCGATGGCGTGAGCCACGATGCGGACGTTCTCGTGAGTGAAATCTTGGGCCATGATTCCGCGCCAGCCGTCGGTGCCGAAGGAGATAGTGACTGGTGACTTGTGACTGGTGACTTGTGAAGCCGGGGCCATGAAGGAAAAGTTACCGCTTGCGGGGCGTGGTTGAAAGACGAAAATTGGAAGTCGAAGAAGAGATTACAAGAGGTCGCGCCGGCGGGGAGATTCCAGGGATTTGACGAGTTTGGAGACATCCTGGGCGCGGGAGCGCGGACAGATGAGGAGCGCATCCGGAGTTTCGACGACGACGAGATCGCTGACGCCGAGAAGGGCGACGAGTTTCTTGGAGCTCCAGACGTAGTTGCCGGAGGCGTCGATAGCGCACAGCGGGACCCGGGCAACGTTTGCGCCTGGGGCGGAAGCGAGCAGGTCGTAGACGGCGGCCCAGGAGCCGATATCGCTCCAGCCGATGTCGGCGGGCAGTACGTAGACGCCGGCGGCACCGGGCTCGCGGGTGGCGCGCTCGAGGATGGCGTAGTCCACGGAGATGTTTTCGAGCCTCTGGTAGGCGCGCGCGAGGGCGGAGGCGTAGCGGCGTGTGCCGATGGTTTCCGCGACGCGAGCGAGGGCAGCGTGCGTCGACGGGAGATAACGCTTGAGGCAGTCGAGGTAGGTGCGGGCGCGCCAGAAAAACATTCCGGCGTTCCAGTAGTAGTCGCCGGAGGAGAGGAATTGGCGGGCGGTGGACGCGTCCGGTTTTTCCGTGAATCGCGAGACCGCGAAAACGGAGGTAGGGGAAATCGAAGAAGTAGAGGACCACGAGGAGGAGCGTTCGATGTAGCCGTAGCCGGTTTCGGGGTGGGTGGGCGGAATGCCGAGGACGACAAGATTCGGCCCGCGAGCGGCGACATCGAGAGCGGCGTCGACGATGTCGTGATAGCGCGGAAGGTCGCGGATGAAATGGTCGGAGGGGAGAACGGCCATGAGCGCGTCCTGGTCGCCGTGGACCAGATGGAAGGCGGCGAGGGCGATGGCGGCGGCGGTGTTGCGGCCGACGGGTTCGGAGAGGATGTGCGCCGGAGGGATGCGGCGCGCGAGTTTGCGGATCGCGGCGGATTGTTCCGCGTTGGTGACACACCAGAGGCGCCGCCAGGAGAAGACGGGAAGCAGGCGCTGGACGGTCTGCTCGAACATGGTGGAACTGCCGACGATGTTGAGGAGCTGTTTGGGAGTGCGGAGACGGCTGCGCGGCCAGAAGCGGGTGCCGCGGCCGCCAGCGAGGATGACGGCGTGGGCGGAGGAAGAATCAGCGGGGCGGGTCATAGGTGGATGATACGGGACCAGTCGTCGCTGGGGATGCCGAGATCGGAGAGACGGCGGCAATAGGCGTCGAGGTCGGGAACGAAAGTATGAAGCAGGACCGTGGGCCCGGCGGGCTCCAGTTGCCAGGCGCCAAGCGATGCGGGGAGAAACCAGACCTGGGTGCGGGAGTAGGGCTGTTTTTGGCCGGCGTGTTCGATCTGGCCGGAGCCGGATAAAAAGACGATCAGCTCGAAGCTGCCGGGTTCGGTGACGCCGCCGATGCGGCCGGAAAATTCCCAGCGTTCCGTGGCGAAGTAGCGGCATGCGGCGAGGTAGTCGATGGTGAGGCCGCGGGAGGAGCGGCGGACGGGGCGGATTTTTTCGCCGAGCTGTTCGCCGAAATTGATGACGTCGAGGGCCTGCTTCACATGGAGCGGACGCTCGCGGCCGTCAGGGCCTTTGCGCTTGTAATCGTAGACGCGGTAGGTGATGTCGGACTGCTCCATGATTTCACAGAGCATGATGCCGTCGCCGATGGTGTGGACGGTGCCGGGAGGAACGAAGATGGTGTCTCCGGGGACGACGGGGATGCGGGCGATGAGAGATTCGAGAGTGGCGTCGTCGATTGCGCGGCGAAAGGAGTCGGGAGTGACGCCGGGGACGAGGTTCACGAACAATTCGGCGCCGGGGCGAGCGGAGAGGACGTGCCACATTTCGGTCTTGCCGCGGCCGCCGCGGGCGGCTTCGTGCTCAGCGGCGTAGGCATCGTCGGGATGGACCTGGATAGAGGGCTTTTCGCCGGGGAAAAGAAATTTAACGAGCAGGGAGATTTGATCGTCGGAGGCGCAGCGAGTGCCGCGCCACGAGGCGGGCATGGAGCGCCAGGCCTCGCCGAGTTCTTTTCCGGCGAGCGGGCCGGAGGCGAATCGGCAGGAGGCTCCGGTAAGCCAGATTTCCGCGATGGGGGGATCCTGATTGGTGAGATCGGGGAACAGGGGGGCGAGATCGCGCATTCCCCAGAGACGGCGATCGATGGTGGAGTCGAGGCGTGAAGGAGCGGGTTGCATCAGGGCTGAGAAAAGAAATCGGCCAGGCGGCGCAGTCCTTCTTCAATGCGCTCGATGGAGGTGGCGTAGGAGAGACGCAGAAAGCCGGGAGCGCCGAAGGCTTCGCCGGGAACGACGGCGACGTGGGAGGATTCGAGCAGGCGGCGGGCGACGACAGCGGAGTCGAGACGGCCGTTGGAAGCGGCGACGCATTCCGCGTCGCGGGTGCGGCAGGCGGAGATGTTCGGAAAGGCATAGAAGGCGCCTTGCGGCTCGGTGCAGGTGAGACCGGGAATGGCGCAAAGGCCGGCGAGGACACGGGCCCGGCGGCGTTCGTATTCCGCGAGCATGCTGCCAACGGAATCCATGGGGCCGCGAACGGCTTCAAGGGCGGCGTGCTGGGCGATGGAGGTGGGATTGGAAGTGGACTGGCTCTGGAGTTTGACGACGGCTTTGGCGATGGGTTCGGGAGCGAGGACGAATCCAACGCGCCAGCCGGTCATGGCGAAGGTTTTCGAAAGCGACCCGCAGACGATGACGGTGTTTTTGGCGTCAGGCAGGCTGGCGGCGGAAAACGGACGGCGGCCAGAGTAGAGGAAATGAGAGTAGCACTCGTCGGTGAGGAGCCAGACGCCGCGGCGGCGGCAAAGGTCGACGATTTTGGCGAACTCGTCTTCGGGCAGAATGGCGCCGGTGGGATTGGAAGGCGAGTTGACGATGACCATGCGCGTCTTGGGCGTGATGGCGGCTTCGACATCGCGGGCGGCGAGGCAGAAGCCCTGGTGCTCGTGGGTTTGGACGAAGACGGGCTTGCCGCCGGCGTATTTGACGATGTCGGGAAAACTGACCCAACAGGGAACGGGGATGACGACCTCGTCGCCGGAATTTACGAGCACGTTTACGGTGTTGAAGATGGCGTGCTTGCCGCCCACGCTGACGACGCATTCGGAGGCCTTGTAAGCGGTGCCGAGCTGAGCGGCATGCCAGTCGCAGATGGCCTGGCGGAGCGGGGCGATGCCGCCGGAAGGAGTGTACTTGGTGAAATTCTGCTCGAGGGCGCGGATGGCGGCGCGCTTGATGTGATCGGGAGTGGGGAAATCGGGCTCGCCGGGGCCGAAATCAACGACGTCGATGCCGCGGGCCTTGTAGCGTTC
>DATKNR010000117.1:0-6365 GCA_035541255.1 Patescibacteria group bacterium
ATGCACGGCACCACGATTCTGTGCGTCCGCCGCGACGGAAAAGTCGTCATGGCCGGCGACGGCCAGGTCACTCTCGGCGAAAGCGTCATCAAGCAGACCGCCAAGAAAGTCCGCCGCCTGTTCGAAGACAAGGTACTCGCCGGTTTTGCCGGCCACACCGCGGATGCCCTCTCGCTCTTCGCCCGCTTCGAAGGCAAGCTCCAGGAATATCACGGCAATCTGGCTCGCGCTGCTGTCGAGCTCGCCAAGGACTGGCGCACCGACCGTCTGCTCCGCCATCTGGACGCACTGCTCGTCGTTGCCGACACCAAGAGCACCTTCGTCCTCTCCGGCAATGGCGACATCATTGAGCCTGACGACGGCATCTGCGCCATCGGTTCGGGCGGGCCTTACGCGCTCGCCGCCGCCCGTGCCCTGGCCGGCCACACCAAATTAGCCGCTCGCGATATCGCCCAGGAAGCCATGCGCATTGCCAGCGAGATTTGCATTTTTACCAACAACAATTTCTCCATCGAGGAACTGTGACCGATAAGAACGACAAGCAGCGCGTCCTCTATCTCCCCGGCGAGATGCCTCCCCAGGAGCCCGAACAGCTTCCCGCGCTCGACGATATGACTCCGCGCGAAATCGTCGTGGAGCTCGACAAGTACATCATCGGCCAGACTCCGGCCAAGCGCGCCGTCGCCGTGGCCCTGCGCAATCGCGTCCGCCGTCAGAAGCTCACTCCGGAGATGGCCGAAGACATCCTGCCGAAAAACATTCTGATGATCGGGCCAACCGGCGTCGGCAAGACGGAAATCGCCCGCCGCCTCGCCCGCCTGGCCGGATGCCCTTTCGTCAAAGTCGAGGCGTCCAAGTACACCGAAGTCGGCTACGTCGGCCGCGACGTCGAATCCATGGTCCGCGACTTGGTGGAGAACGCCATCGACATGATCCGCGAGGAAAAACTCGACGAGGTGGCCGAGCGCGCCGAACAGACCGCCGAAGAGCGCCTGCTGGATCTCCTTCTTCCTCCGCCCGGCTATTCCGCGCCCGCTCCCGGTACGGGTTCTCCCGCCGGCCCCGGCGCAGGCCAAGGCCCGGTTTTTTCCGGCCAGATTTCCAGCACCGGTTCGCCCTCCGATGAAGCTCAGCGCATGGAGCAGTACGCCCGCACCCGCGAAAAGCTCCGCGCCCAGTTCCGCGACGCCAAGCTCGACACCCGCATGGTCGAGGTCGAGGTTCGCGAGCGTTCCATGCCCGCCTTCGAAATCGTCTCCAGCCAGGGCGTCGAGGAAATGGACATCAACGTCCGCGACATGCTCTCCAACTTCTTCGGCCAGGCTAAGAAGAAGCGCAAGATGAGCGTCGCCGACGCCTACGAATACCTGATCCAGGAAGAGGAAAACAAACTCATCGACATGGACCAGGTCACCCGCATGGCCGTCGATCGCGCCGAGCAGATGGGCATCATCTTCATCGATGAAGTTGACAAAATCGCCGGCCGCGAATCCGGCCATGGCCCCGACGTCTCCCGCGAAGGCGTGCAGCGCGACATCCTCCCCATCGTCGAAGGCACCACCGTCAACTCCCGTTACGGCCTCATCCGCACCGAGCACATCCTGTTCATCGCCGCCGGCGCCTTCCACGTCTCCAAGCCTTCCGACCTCATCCCCGAGCTCCAGGGGCGTTTTCCCATCCGCGTCGAGCTCACTCCGCTCACCGAAATGGATTTTGTCCGCATCCTTACCGAACCGAAAAATGCCCTGATCAAGCAGTATGCAGCCCTGCTGGAAACCGAGGGCGTGAAGCTCTCCTTCGGCGACGATGCCATCGTCGCGCTCGCTAAGTTCGCCGCCCAGGTGAACTCCCAGACGGAAAACATCGGCGCACGCCGCCTGCACACCATCCTGGAAAAAGTCCTGGACGAGCTCTCGTTTGAAGCACCCGAGCTGAAGAAGAAGACCGTCAAGATCGACGCCGCCTATGTCCAGAAGCAGCTCGCCGAGATCGTCAAGGATCAGGACCTGAGCCGCTACATTTTGTGAAGAATCGAAACTCGAAGTTCGAAACTCGCATCTCGTCCCGTCGCCCATCGCCCCGCCGGGCTGGGTTTTTCGCCCGATTTTTGAGTTTCCAGTTTCGTGTTTCGCTTCTCGTTGTTTTCCTGGTTTTTCTCGCGGCTTCCTGTGGCGTGCCCGCCGAGCCTCATCCCCCTCGTCCCGTAATTCCCGAAGCGGTCACCGATCTCGCCGTCCGTCAGCGTGGCGATGGCGGCCTCCTCACCTTCACTCCTCCGGCCAAGTCCACCGAAGGCGATAAGCTCGACAGTCCTCCCAGCATGGAAATCCTCCGCGGATTCGCTCCCGCCTCGGCGCAATCCCCGCCCTCCGGATCGCTTCGCGTCGTCTACACGGTTCCCGGCCCGGTTCTGGACACCTATCTCTCCGGCGACCGCGTCGAATTCCAGGATCCCATTCCACCGGACGAAATCGTCCGTCACTCCGGCCAGCGTCTCTTCTACATTGTTCGTGGCCGCGCCTCCAAGCGTGCCACCTCCGAGGATTCCAACGCCGTCTCTTTCGTCGTTCATCCCGCGCCCGCTCCCATTCAGGACGTGCGCGTCACCGTCACCGAAGCCGGCGTCCAGCTCAACTGGGAACCGCCCGAATCCGTCACCGGCGGCGCTCCTGTCACCAATCTCGGTAGTTATCGGATTTTCCGCTCCGAACGCCTTGGCGCCGCGGGGAAGGGCGCGGCGCTGCAACCTCCCGTCCTCGCCGGCGTTTCTCCTTCCCCCAGCTATCTCGACTCCCAGATCGAATGGGGAAAAACCTACGAATACACGGTGCGCAGCGTCGCTCAGTATGGAGCCGACGCTGTCGAATCCGCCGACTCGCACCCGCTGGAAGTCACCGCGAAAGATGTCTTCCCTCCCGCCTCTCCCCTTGAGCTGGTTTGCGTATTCGTTCCGGCCGCGGGCGCATCTCCCGCCGCTGTGGAACTTTCGTGGGCCATCAGCCCCGAGCCCGACACCGCGGGCTACTATGTCTATCGGACAGGCGAACGCGAGGAGAAACGCCAACGCATTACTCCCTCCCTGTTGCCCACGCCCGCGTTTCGTGATATTTCCATCACGCCGGGGACCACCTATCAATATTTCGTGACGGCCGTGGATCGTTCTGGAAATGAAAGCCAGCTCAGCAAACCTGTCGCCATTCGGATTCCCGGGGCTGGAGACTGAGTGCCGATGACGCCTGCCCATCTTCCTGGCGCGGCTTGGTTGCGATGGCTCAAGAATCCGCCGCTCCGCACCGGTGTGCTCACCGGCATTTACCTTACTGTCGTAATGACCGCCGCGCTCCTCTGTGCCAATCGTCTCCCCGAGCTGGAGCCTTACGCAGACCTCCGCAATTGGATCTGTGGCAGTGTGTTCATACTCATCGCGTTGATTCCCATCGCCACCTTCCGCCGCGCTCCCTGGGCCCTGTTTACTTCCGCGGTTACCGGGTGGTTTATCTTCAGCCTGGCCTACGGTGTCGCCGGCATATTTTTCGAGAATTTGCAGTCACGCCTGAACAAGACCGCGTTTCACATGTTCATGCTCGGCGCTGGCTGCTACGCCGTGGTCGCCGTGGCTCTCTGGGTGGGCCACATGACCCGCGCCGTTCTCACCCACGGAATCGCTCAGCCGCATCACCGCGCTCCCACCGCGCGTCCCAACGAATGAAGATTGCCCGCGTTCAGCCTCTTCTTTTTTCTCTCCCGGATTCCCGCAACGAAAGCCGCTCTGCCGCCTCCCCCTGTTTCGCCGTTCTGGATGGCGAAACCGCGTGGGAAATCGATTCGCCGTTCGCCGGTGCTCGCAATCGCACCGGCCGCTCCTGGCCGATTTCCGAAGTGCGTTTGGCCGCTCCCATCGTTCCCACCAAGGTTGTCTGTCAGGGCCGCAACTATGTGGAGCACGCCGCCGAACTGAATAATCCCGTTCCCAAGGAGCCGCTGATTTTCCTCAAGCCGCCCTCCTCCGTCATCGGCCCGGACGAGCCCATTCTCTTGCCTTCCATTTCCAAACGTGTCGACTTCGAGGGCGAAATCGCTGCGGTCATCGGCTCTCGCTGCGGCCGTCTGGCGGAGACGGACGCCGTCGCTCCCTTCCTCCTCGGCTACACCTGCCTCAACGACGTCACCGCCCGCGATTTGCAGAAGGCCGACGGCCGCTTCACTCGCGCAAAGGGGTTCGACTCCTTCTGTCCTCTCGGCCCCATCATCGAAACCGAATTCGATCTCGCCAGCGCCACCGTCGAGACGCGCGTCAATGGCCAGCGTCGCCAGTTTGGTCGCACCTCCGAGATGATCTTTTCCGTTGATGCTATAATTCGCTGGGTTTCGCGCATCATGACGCTCGAGCCGGGCGACGTCGTCGCCACCGGCACTCCTGCCGGCGTGGGGCCGCTCGCTCCCGGCGACGTTGTGGAAGTCAGCGTCTCCGGGATCGGAACGCTGCGCAACCCTGTGGCTTCGCGCGACGATTAAGCCGTTCCGGCGCGTAACGCGCCCGGGCGCTTCCCGCCGCGTGTGCGGATTCCAGCCGGTCCCTTCGGGCCGCTGAAGGCGGACGTTGAGAACACTGCTCGCTCATCCCTTCGTTGCCCTGCTCGGGGCCGCGGCCGCTTTGTTCCTTCTCGCCGCTGCGCTCTGGTGGTGGCGCCACCGTCCCCGCGACCCGGAGGAGGTCGAACGCCGCCGCCGCGAATATCTCAGCCGTGTCGGCCGCATCGTCGAAGGCGAAATCCTGGAAATTCGCGAGGCTTCCGATTCCGCGCCTGAACTCGCCGCCGGCAGCCGCCGTACTCTTGCTTCCAACGGCCACGGCAAGCGTTCCCTCGTTTGTTACACCTACGCCATCTCCGGCGTTACTTATGAGACCGCCCAGGATGTCACCGGCTTCGAGGAGCGGGCCTGCCTCAAGCAATTGATCTCCGGCCAGCCCGCCAGCGTAAAATACGATCCCCAGTCACCCGGCAACTCCATGCTTATCGCCGAGGATTGGAGCGGCCTCCACTAACTCGCCTCCGCCGTTGGCCCTCTCTGGGAGATAATGGTCTGTCGTACTTGCTTCGCCGCCGGCTCCTTCGCCGGCTGGTCGGGTTTCCATGCAGGCGGTCCGAGGATTCACGTGAAACTGATGCACAAGGTGTTCGCCGTCTTCGGCTTGTTGCTCGGCGTTGCGTTGACGCTCGGCTCCGTTTTTTTGCTTTTGCATATGACCGTTCGCGCCGAGCTCATGGAAGACGCTTTGCCCCGCACCCTCGCCATGCTCGGTGCCCTCGTTGCCGGAGTCTTCCTGCTCATGGGCAGCGTCTACATCTGCACTCGGATCGCGGTCAAATTATTCCCGCAGAAAAAGAATGTGGAAATCCCCGGCAGGGGAATCGGACAGCAGGGAGGCCACCTCTCGTAGTCCTTTCAGGGTGGATCCATGGGCGCCACTCCCGTCAAACCCGCGCGCAATCTCGACGGCGTCGTCGCCGCCTCCACTCGCCTGAGCCTCGTCGACGGCCAGGCCGGCCAGCTCACCATCGCCGGCTACCCGCTCGAAGAACTCGCAGGCCGCGTCATCTTTGAATCCCTCGCCCACCTGCTCTGGACAGGCCGCCTTCTCTCGCCCGCCGAGTTGGCCGAAGCCTCTCGCGAGATGGCCCGCCTCCGCGCTCTCCCGCAAAAAACCCTCGATCTCGTCCGCGCCGCCGCTTCCGTTCCTCCCATCGACGCGCTGCGCATGGCCTGCTCCACTCTCTCGCTCGATCTCCCCGATCCCGGCGACATTTCTCCCGCCGCGGATCTCGCCGCCGCTCGCATGCTCACCGCGCGCCTGCCCACCGCTCTCGCCGCGCACATCCGCGCCGCGCAGGGGCTCGCGCCGGTCCCGCCGCGCGAAGATCTTCCCCACGCCGCCAATTTTCTCTACATGGTCCACGGCCGCGAGCCTGATCCCGTCGCCGCCCGTGCCCTCGACACCTACTGGGTCACCGTCATGGACCACGGCTTGAACGCGTCCACCTTCACCGCCCGCGTCATCGCCAGCACCCGCTCCGATATGGTCAGCGCCGTCACCGGCGCTATCGGCGCCATGAAGGGCCCGCTCCACGGCGGCGCTCCCGGTCCGGTTCTGGACATGCTCCTCGAAATCCGCTCCGCCGATCGCGCCGAAGCCTGGCTTCGCAGCGAGCTCGCCGCCGGACGCCGCATCATGGGCTTCGGCCATCGCGTCTACAAAGTCCGCGACCCGCGCGCCGAAGTTCTGAGCCGCGTCGCCGAATCCATGGCCGGCGCTCGTCTGGAGAATCGCCAGCTCTACGAGCTGGCCCGCGAAGTCGAAAAAA
>DATKNR010000118.1:0-36730 GCA_035541255.1 Patescibacteria group bacterium
GCTCGCCGCGCGAACGGAACGCCACCGGAGAGCACTATTGGAGGCGCAGCACCGAATTGACGGAAGTTTCTGGTCCGGCTCGCAGTGGTCCCTCTGAAAATTCTCACTCGCTCCCACAGCACGCGAAGCTCTCGCTCTGGCCGCTGGTGGTTGCCGCGTTTTTCATGGTGTCTGGCGGAACCTACGGCACCGAGGAAATCGTGCATGGCGCCGGGTACGCTCGCGCGATCCTGATTCTCATCCTGACTCCGGTGCTCTGGAGCCTGCCCACCGCGTACATGGTCGGCGAACTCTCGAGCGCCATCCCTGCCGAGGGAGGCTATTACGCATGGGTTCGACGCGGCATGGGCAACTTCTGGGGTTTTCAGGAAGCCTGGCTTTCGCTCGCGGCCAGCATCTTCGACATGGCCATCTATCCCGCTCTCTTTGTCGCCTATCTCATCCACCTTTTTCCCTGGTTTGCAAAAAGCGGCCGCGGAACTGTGATGGGCATCGTGATTGTGGCGGTTTGCGCGCTTCTGAATATTGCAGGAGTCCGAGTGGTGGCCACCACGTCGTTGTGGCTCTTCTTCGCCCTCTCTGCTCCGTTTGTCCTCATCTGCTTTCTCGCGCCGTTTCGTCACGGGGAACTGGCGCACGCCGCGCATCCTTCAGCCTCCACCGTCGGTCTGCTCGGCGGAGTTCTCATCGCCATGTGGAACTACATGGGCTGGGACAGCGCGTCTACCATCGCTACAGAGGTGGATCGCCCGCAACAGATCTATCCTCGTGCCATCCTCCTAGCGGTCCTTCTCGTGTCCCTTACCTACATCATTCCCGTTGCCGCTGTCGCGTTGACCGGCCTTTCCCCCGGCGCGTGGGAGACGGGCTCCTGGGCGGACATCGCCGGAATGCTGGGCGGCGATTGGCTGCGTGTGGCGCTGGTATGCGGTGGCCTGTTCAGCGCCTTCGGAATGCTCAACGCCCTGGTGATGAGCTATTCGCGCCTTCCGCTGGCCATGGCGCAGGACGGTATGCTCCCTCCGGTCTTCGCCAGAGTCCATCCGCGCACCGGGTCGCCCTGGGTAGCCATTCTGGTGTGCGCTCTCGGCTGGGGCGCATGCGTCGGTCTCGATCTGGAACGCCTCGTGACGATTGATATCCTGCTCACCGGCTCCAGCGTTCTGCTCGAATTCGCCGCGCTCGTTGCCCTGCGTTACCGCGAACCCGAACTTCCGCGGCCCTTCCGTGTGCCGGGTGGAATCACCGGCGCATGGCTGGCGGGCGCGTGTCCGATGCTTCTTCTTACTCTGGCCGCAGTTCATGGCCAGCATGAGACGATTCTCGGCGTTTCTGCTCTCGCCGTCGGTCTGCTGCTGATTGTGGCCGGGATGCTGATTTACTGGTTCAGCGCGCTCGTGAGGCCAAACGGCTGGCAGATCCCCGCCCGCGAGCCGTCGCCGGAGACGGACTGAGTCGAGAGGATCACGCGTGCTCAGCGAGCACGGGAATGCAATACGATGCGGTTCCGGTCCTCGTCCGTCGTCGCAAATTCTTCCGCCTCGCAATGCTCTTCCGGCTCGCCCCACAGCGGTTTCCGTGTGCCGGACTTGGCTAGAAGTAGCTGTACGTTTCCGGTGTTCCGCTCCAGGAAGGAAGCTTCGCAGATCGCCAGGTAATA
The DNA here is from genome assembly GCA_035541255.1 of Patescibacteria group bacterium. Taxonomy (GTDB): domain Bacteria; phylum Acidobacteriota; class Terriglobia; order Acidiferrales; family UBA7541; genus JOPF136. The sequence continues at coordinate 1,661 of DATKNR010000118.1, forward strand.
TTCCCACATGCGGATAAAGCGGCCGTCAAAACCGAGCGCGCGCACCTCCGGCAGTGCGGCCAGAAAACGCTCGCGCCAGCACGCGATGGTCCGCGCGTAGTGCTGCCCGATTTCTTCCGTATGGTGCAGTTCCAGCCGTGTGACGCGTCCCAGCGAATTCAGAATTTCCCCCACAGCGGAGAGTTCTGAGCCCGGGAAAATATAGGTCTGGATCCAGTCCGCATATTTGAGGTAATCGGCAAATCGCCGGTCGGGCACGGTTATGGTTTGCAGCAGCATGGAGCCGTCGGAGGTAAGCAGGCGGTCGCACGCGCCGAAAAATTTGTCATAGTTCGCGTGGCCAACGGCCTCGAACATTTCGACACTGACCAGTTTGTCGTATTCCCCCTGCAACTTGCGGTAGTCTTCCAAGAGCAGTTCGATGCGGTTGCCCAGCAGGCCCGCGTGCCGGAACAACTCGCGCGCCGAGGCATGCTGGTCGCGGCTGATGGTCGTGGTGGTCACACGGCAGCCGTAGTTTTCCGCGGCATGCAGCGCCAGGCCGCCCCACCCGGTCCCGATCTCCAGCAGGCGGTCTTCCGGCCCCAGCATCAGCTTCCGGCAGATGCGGTCGTATTTCGCCTGCTGCGCCTCTTCCAGGGAATCCTCCGCAGAAGCGAAATAAGCGCACGAGTAGGCCATCGTGGGATCCAGGAACAGCCGGAAGAATTCGTTCGACAGGTCGTAATGGTAGCGGATATTTTTCCGGCTGCCCCGCTGCGTATTCGGCCGGAGGCTGTGCAGCAGGCGCATCCGCCAGCGGTTGATGGCGGACGCGATGCGGTTGCGGCGATTCAGCTCCTCCATATTCCGGATGGCAAACCGCGCCACGGCCACAAGGTCCGGCGACGACCAGTCACCGTCCACGTAGCTTTCACCCATCCCGATTTCCTCGCGCCACAGCACCCGCGAGAAGAACCGCTCGTCGTGCACCACAATCGTCGCACTTGGTCCCGTCGCCGCGTCGCCGCCGGAATGTGTCTGATCGCCGCACACCAGCTCCAGCCGGCCCTGGCGGAAACTCTCGAGCGTCTTCCGTGCGAAGCGCCATGCCAGCCGCGCGTCCCACCGCCCGCGCGTCCCGCGTCCCGGATTGGCCGGCGCGTCAGACATATTTCCAGATCGTCCTCCGCCTCGTCCCCTCGCTCGCTGCGCCCGGATGCGGCACGTATGGCACCCCTTTCATCCGCAGCCGCAGCGCCTGCCAGTAAATCGCCGCGATCACCTTCGCCGTCGTCCAGGGATATTCGGCCAGCGTGCGCCGGAGTTCTGCAGCGTTCCATGGCCGGCGCGCGAGCGACAGCGTGGCGTCGAACAGCACTCCGTCCGAATGCCGGGCCTTCATATGCGCCACCAGGCGCTCGCCCGGAGGCGTAAATATCCACGTGTAATGCTGGCTCAGATCCATGAATGGCGAAACGTGGAACACTTTCCGCGTCTCGTAACGCCGCGCGCGGCTCTCCGCGTCGGGTCTCTCGTCCCGCCTTTCCGCCGCGCTCGTCGGTTCGCTGTCAGCCGTGAGCCAGTAATTGCACGTCTCACCGAACGTGTTGTTCACTTCCGCCAGCATCATCTCCAACCCGCCGCCCGCTCCGTAGCAGTAGTAGAACGACACCGGATTGAAGCAATAGCCCAGATAGCGCAGGTTGGTCAGCAGAAAGATGGGCCCGGCCGGCAGTGTCACTCCGTGCGTGGCGGCATCGCGGCCCAGCCGCTCGCGGAGCGGAAGCGACGCATCGCCGAAATGATCGCGCTCGTCGTACCCTGCCCAGTTCCAGCGGTTGTAGCTCGAAACCCGCGACACGCGCATCAGTTCCGCGATGCGGTCCACGTCCAGCAGTACCTGAAACACGGGATAGGAAAACTCGTGGTTCACCGGACGAAACCTCCGGTGGCGCAGCGTTCCCGTATAGATCGCCGGCTCGGCCTGCATCAGCACTCCACTCCCAGCGCCCGCACCACGCGCAGCGCGGAATCGAGGCCGTCCTCGTGAAACCCGTACCGCCAGTATGCGCCGCAGTAATGCAGCCGGTCGCGCCCGCTGATGTCCCCCCACCGCCGCTGCGCCCGCACGGCTTCCAACGTGTACAGCGGATGATGATAGACGAATCGCCGCAGTACCTTTGCGGGATTCACTGCACCTTCGGCGTTCAGCGTGACGCAGTAATCCTCTTGCACCGGCAGTGGCTGCAGTCGGTTCATGTGATAGGTCAGCGTGGCGCCCGGCGCTGCATCGCCGTCCAGATGGCAATTCCACGAGGCACGTCCCCAGGGCGTGCGCGGAAGCAGGCTCGCGTCCGAATGCAGCAGCGCCTCATTCGCCGTGGTTCGGAACGCTCCTAGCACCGACCGCTCCGTCTCGCTTGGATTCGCCAGCATGACGAGCGCCTGATTGCCGTGGCACGCCAGCACGGCCTCGTCGAATTCCGCGGGCGCGCCTTCGGCAAAAGTCACCCGCACGCTCCGTTCACGCCGCTCGATTCCGCGAATCCGTGCGCCTAGCACGATTCTGTCCCGGAACGGCGCACTGAGGGGCGCAATGTAGCGCGAGCATCCCCCCGGAATCGTCCGCCAACGGACGTGCCTCGTGAGCCGCAGCATTCCGTGGTTCTCGAAGAAACGAAAAAGCGTGGTGGCCGGAAACGCGCCAATCTGGCCGGTGGCCGTGGACCAGATGGCCGAAGCCAGTGGGTAGAGATACCCCCGCGTGAACGCCCGGCTGAACCGGCCCCGCCCCAGGAATTCGTCCAGCCGCGTTTCGTCCGGCTGTTCCGGCCGCTCGCTCGCCAGCAGGTGGCGCGCCGCGCGGTTGAAGCGGTGAATCTCCGCGAGCAGCGCATATTGCCTCGTTTCGAGCAGCCTCGCGCGCTGCGCAAAGAATCCCCGCAGGCCCCGCGAACTGTACTCGAATCCTGTATGCTCGTCCCGCACGGAGAACGACATGTCGCTCTCCACCGTCGGGATCTGCAGCTCTCGCAGCAACCGCACTAGGTTCGGATAATTCCTCGTGTTGTGGACGATGAAGCCGGTGTCGACCGGAACCGGCCCCGCAGACGTCTCCACCGTGACCGTGTGGGTATGTCCGCCCAGCCGTCTATCGCGTTCGTAGAGTGTGACGCGGTGCCGCCGGCTCAAGTAGTACGCCGCGGCGAGGCCGGAGATACCGGAACCGATGACTGCTATCTCTTTCAACCCAGAACGTCTCCACCCCTGGCGTGGCAGACCGTTGCCGTAGCCCCTCCAGGCTGGGGGCGCTGGCAACCGACCTGGAAGCTGTGTAGCCTACCTCCATCGGCCGCGCTGGTCAAAGAAGTTGGCCATGGGCGGCGGGTCGTCTGGACGCACGGCGCGTACCCCGCACGGAGGAGCCATGAGATCGATCCTGATAGGGCTGTTCGGCGCCATCTTCGTGGTAATGATCGGCGTCACTCTGTGGTCCGCTTCGCGGTCCAGCCTGCTCGATCCCGCCGTGCGCGCCGCATTCAATGCTCAGCCCTGGGCCGTCGCCACGCTGTTTGACGCCTACTGCGGGTTCATCACCTTTTTCGTGTGGGTGGCTTATCGTGAGCGCGCGCTGGGCCTGAAAATTCTCTGGCTCGTGCTGATCTTGTTGCTCGGCAACATCGCCATGTCGTTCTACGTGCTCCTCCAGCTCTTCTCTTTGAAACCGGGCGAGCCGCTTTCGTCTCTTTTGGCGCCGCGCACGGCATGAGGTTGCTGCGCAAAGTCGTCGCCTTTCTGCGCGACCTGCTCCGCCAAGGACTCTCGCCGCAGAAAATCGCGCTCTGTCTCGCGATGGGCATTGCAATCAGCACCGTGCCCATCTCCTTCGGACTCGGCACCGCACTCTGCGCCGCGGCCGCCATTGTGTTCCGGCTGAATCTGCCCGCCATTCAGGCCGCGAACTGGGCTGCGGCGCCCCTGCAGGTCCTGCTCTTCATTCCCTACATGCGCGCGGGCGAATTCCTCACGCGCGCAAAGCCGTTGCCGCTTTCCATTACGCAAATTACTGCAATGTTCCGCGCGGACTTCTGGGGCAGCCTCGAGCGCCTCTGGGGCTCGATTCTGCGCGCCACCTTGGGCTGGGCGGTCATCGCTCCCGTGGCTGTGCTGTTGATGTACGCGCTTCTTGTTCCCGTGCTCCGCCTCGTTCCCGCGCTCCCTCGGGAACCGGAAGGCCGCGCCCCTTCCCCCGCGGATGGAGATACCGCGGAGACGCAATTGTGACGCCCGCTCCGCACCTTCTCCTCCTCGCCTGGATCGTCGCCGCCGGAGTGATGACGATTCTGTGGCTGATCCATCTCCCCATCCGCAATGCGGCCATCGTGGACTTCGGATGGGGATTTCTTCTCCCCACCATCGCCCTTCTCTACGCGGTTGCCGGAACCGGCTACGCGCCGCGCCGGTGGCTCATCGCCGCGATGGCCGCGATATGGGGATACCGCTTGGCGTTCTACCTCCTGTTCACGCGCATCGTCGGCCATCCGGAGGAAGGCCGCTACGTGGAGCTGCGCCAGTCGTGGAAAACAAATCTGCCGCTCAAGTTCTTCATGTTTTTCCAGGCTCAGGCTTTGCTGGACGTTCTGCTTTCAATTCCATTCCTGCTTGCCGCGCTCGACCCTCGTCCCGCGCTCGGCTGGTCCGAGTACGCAGGCGCCGCGCTCTGGGCCGTCGCGTTCGCCGGCGAAGCCGCGGCCGATGCGCAGCTCAGCCGCTTCAAATCGAATCCGGAAAACAAAGGAAAAACGTGCCGCGCCGGGCTGTGGAACTACTCCCGGCATCCCAACTACTTTTTCGAATGGCTCATCTGGGTCGCGTATGCGATTTACGCCCTGGCGGCTCCCTGGGGCTGGCTCGCACTCGCCTGCCCCGCGCTCATGCTGTTCTTTCTTTTCCGCGTCACCGGCATTCCCGCCACCGAAGCGCAGGCCCTGCGCTCGCGCGGCGAGGAATACCGGAGGTATCAGGAGACCACCAGCGCGTTTGTACCCTGGTTTCCGAAGAAGCAGAGTGCCGGATGAGCGATTTGCGCTCGGAGCCTCCGCCGCAGACGGCCGCTTCCTGGTATTCCCCGCTCGTCGAATCCGGCCTGCTGCCCGATTGGCTTCTCCGCTGGGGCATCCGCAGAATCTGCGCCGCGCGCCTGCGCGAGGAAGCTGCGGGCGGACCCGCCGCCCAGCGCGAGCGACGCCGCCGGCTGCTGGAACAGCTCGCTGCGAGCCCCATCGCTGTCCGCAGCGATGCCGCCAACGCCCAGCATTACGATGTGCCCGCCGAGTTTTTCGAGCACGTGCTCGGACGCCGCATGAAGTACAGTTGCGGCTATTGGCCGACCGGGGTCACCACCCTCGATGCGAGCGAAGATGCCATGCTCGCCCTCACCGCGGAGCGCGCCCGCATCGCCCCCGGCCAGCAGATTCTGGAACTGGGATGCGGCTGGGGTTCGCTGACCCTCTTCCTCGCGGAGCGGTTCTCCGGCTGCCGCGTCACTGCTGTATCCAACTCACGCTCGCAAAAAGAGTTTATTGACGCCCGCGCCCGGAGCCGAGGCCTCGAAAACGTCGAGGTGATCACCGCCGACATGAACTCGTTCGATCCCGGGAAACGATTCGATCGCGTGGTCTCTGTGGAGATGTTCGAGCACATGCGCAATTACGGCGAGTTACTCCGTCGCATCGCCCGCTGGATGCGGCCCGGTGCGCTGCTCTTCGTCCACGTATTCGCCCATGCGCGATTTGCCTACCCCTACGAAGTCCGCGGCCCGGACGACTGGATGGCTCAGCATTTCTTCACCGGCGGAATGATGCCCAGCGAAGACCTGCTGCCCGGATTCGACCAGCACGTGCGGTGCATCGAGCAGTGGCGGCTCGATGGAACTCACTACCAGCGCACCGCCGAGGCCTGGCTGGCGCGCATGGATGCGAGCCGTGCCCGGCTGCGTCCCGTCGTTGCGCAAACTTACGGTGAGGAGAATGCCCATCAGTGGTGGCTGCGCTGGCGGCTGTTCTTCATGGCTTGCGCCGAACTCTGGGGATTCCGCGGCGGCTCCGAATGGGTTGTGTGCCACTACCTGTTTGAGCCGGCTGGGGGCGCGAGACACTCCTGACCAATGCCCGCGGTCTCCATACTTCTAGTTCTTATGGTAGAAAATGGAGGTTGTGGAATTGTTCTGCGTGCCGCCCAGATACGTGGCGTAGAGGATCGTGGAACCATCGGAGGAGAGCTTCACCACTGCCACATTCGTATTGGCGCCTCCCGGGGCGCCCGCGAACATCGGTTGTACCGCGTTCGCGGTAGTTGGAAAATCCACGGAGTTCGTGGCCAGCGAGAAGTAGAAGTTCTCTGTAGTGTCTATCCTCAATGCCGTTCCATCTACGGACTCGCTTCCACTCCCCCCTATCATCCGCGAAAAGATCACCGTGCTCAGGTCGCTGGTCAGTTTCGTGATCGCAACATCGGACGGGCCGGAGAGGGATCCACCGGTCGTCACCGGGTAATCGGACGCATCCGTCGGCGTCACAATCACCGGGTTCAACTCGGAGTCCACGACTATCCCCTTGCACGACTGAATGCCGCTCGTGCTCGTTCCGCCCAGATAGGTCATTGCCGTTATCACGCCGCTCGGATTCAGAATGGCGAGATACGCGTCCTGTTGGCCCTTCAGTGTGGCCTGGAAGGCATTTTTCGAAACCGGCAGATCGCTTGCATCCGTTTGTCCGCACACGTACAGATTGCCGTTCCCAACGAAGACTAAGCCTCCGGTCGCCGTGGTGACGGTCGGCTGCCCGGGCGTGGTTCCGTTCGTTCTCCCGTACAGGAAGGTGCTGGAAAGCAGAGCGGTTCCATCCGAACTCAACTCCACCACGACCCCGAATGTTCCCACACCGGCCAGCAGCGGCCTGCCCTGGCCGGCCGGGATAGGAAATCCCTTGGGCGCCGGGGCCTGCGCGGTGGACTGGCTCGACCCACTCACCGCGACCTGTCCTGTAGTACTCACCGCAATCCGGCCATTTCCAAAATCGTCTGCGTTGCCTCCCACCAGCGTGAGCCATAACAGCCGGGTAACGTTTGATGTTCCCTTCGGATTGATCGCCGCCACAAACCAGTCGTTTCCGCCGTTGTTTGCCGTCTGGAATGCTCCGAACGTGCCGGTCAAATTCATGGCATTCATAGCCGTACTGTTGGTGGTGCTGCCGAGCACGTAGATATAGCCCTGGTTGTCAACGGTCACAGCGGAACAAGTCTCATCTCCGCTGCCGCCCAGATAGCTCAGGTACTGCAACGTCCCGCTGGAGTTAAATTCAGCGATGAAAGCGTCTTTCCCTCCGCCGTAGGTCGTCTGCGCGGCATTGGTTGTGGTAGCCAGCGTGCCATCCGTCGTCACCCCGCATGCAAACACATTGCCTGCTGTATCCACGTAGACGTCGCGGACTTGCCCGAATGTCGACATCCCGCCCAAATAGGTGGAAAAGCCGAACGACGATGTCGTGGATCCGTTCGCCGGCGTACTCAGCCCGATGCTCGTCACGAATCCCGTATCGTCGCCGGCCGGCAACGTCGCCTGAAATGCGCTGTGCACCGGAAAATCCGTGGAATTCGTCTCCCCGGTGGTCACGAGTTGCTCGCTGATTGTGCCGGTCGGCGCGGGAACCACCGTCAGCGTGTTTCCCGCCGAAGCGGTCACCATCCCTGTGATCTGTACCCCCGTCTCGATCGAAATCCCCGTGGAAGACATCGCCGTAAACGTCGCACTGGTCGCCCCCTGCGGAACGACGACCGTGGCGGGAACGGTAACCGCGGAATTGGCGCTGGACAGTGTCACTGTCGTGCCCGACGCCGGCGCCGGCGTCGTCAAGATCACCGTGCCCGTCGAACTTTGCCCCGAAATGACCGCCGAGGGATTGAAGTACACCAGCCTCAAATCGGGAGCAGGCGGCGTGATCGTCAGCATCACCTGTTGCGAAGACGTCCCGAGGGTGGCCGTGATCGTCGCAATCTGCTGCGTGCTTACGGGCAGTGTGGTCACCACAAACCCCGCACTGGTACTTCCCTGCGGGACTGTCACGGTCATTCCTGGTTGTGCCAGGTTTGTATCGCTTTGCAGCGTCACCGTCGCCCCCGGCGCCGGAGCCGGATTCACCAGCGTCACAGTCCCCAGCACCGAGTTCCCTCCGACAATCGACGTCGCGGCCAGGGTGACGCTCATCAGTTGAGGCGGGGGAACGACCGCGAGCATCGCCGTCTGCGGAGTCGAATTCACAGTCGCCGTAATACTCACATTAACTGTGGATGCCACCGCTGTCGTGACGATGGAAAACGCACCCGTCGTCGAATATTGGGGCACCACGACCGAAGTCGATGACACAGGCGAAGCCCCGTTGCAGAACTGCGCGCTCGGATCGCTGCTCGTCAGATTGACCGTCAAGCCTCCGGGCGGAGCAGCGCCGGTAATCGTAAGAGTTCCCGTAAGGCTGCCGGCAGGACAACTCCCCACTCCCCCCTGCACTGCCGTGGCGCTCAGAGTTAGCGCGGAGACCGTGAGAGCGCTCACCGGGTTCATGGTGATCATCGTGGTCACGTTGCCCGACGTGGAGCCCGACAGGCTTGCGGTCAGCGTCACCATCGTGGATGCACCAGCGGTTCCGCCCACCAGGATGAATGATTGGCTCGGCGACCCTGCCGGCACCACTACACTCGCCGGAACCGGCAGCGCCGTGCTGTTGCTGCTCATCAACTGGACGGTCTGCCCGCCCGCAGGCGCCGGGATGCTCAGCGACACGCTGCACAGCAGCGAGTTGCCCGACGTTACCGAAGTCTGCTGGCAATTGATTCCCGCCAGGCTGATCGAAGGAACAATCTCGACCACGAAAGTGACCGCCGAATTGTTCAGCGATGCCGACAGCGTTACGTCCGTCGTTTTCGTCACCGATGAGGACGACACCGTGAATTGCGCCTGCGTGGCTCCTGCCGGAACCGCCACCGTCGCCGGAACCGAGACCGGCATTGGAGTTCCTGTGGGAGTCGCCGGGTTCGTAAACGCGGTGCTCAGCGTCACGGTTTCGCCGCTGGCAGGGGCGGGCGGAGTGATCGTCACCGTGCCCGTCATGCTCGTCCCCCCCGCCGCGGTGTACGGCACCACGATCAGCGAGCTGATCGAAGTAGGGGCGGGCAGCACCGTGATCGTCACGGAAGCCGTGCTCGAATTCAGCGATGCGGTCACAGTCACGGTTCGCTGAGTGTTGATCGGAAATGTGTAGATGCTGAACCCTGCCGATGTCCCATTCGTTTGCACGGTTACGGGACTTTCCGGCTGAACCGCGGGATCACTGGAGGAAACAAATACCTGCTGGCCCGGTGAGTAGGCGGGAGAATTTAGCGTCACCGTGCCGATTAGGGTGGTTCCGCTGGTCACGCTGGAAGAGCTCACCGTGAATGACTGTACTGTCAGCGGATTCTTGGAAACGAGCATGAACGTGGTCTGAACCGTCCCCGTGGTCAGATACGTCGCGCGGATCACCACCGACTGATTGGCCCCGACGGCGAGCGTTTTCATCTTGAACGTTCCGCTCACGTTGCCCTGCGGGATCTTGAACTGTTGGAACGTGCCGTTGACCGTCTGCACGGTGGGAAGAATGACGCTATCGCTCGTCGCCGACAGGGTAACCATCAGCCCGCCCGGCGGCGCCGGGCCCGTCAGCGACACCGTGACCGAGGCAGTGTCGCCCCCGTTCACCGATGCTGGGCTCACTGTGATCGAACTCAGCGTGTCGCTCACCGTTCCGGTGCCACCCGAGCTGGAACTGGAGCTGCTGCCGCATGCCGCCATTCCGGCTGCCAGCAAACATACAAGACCGCATGTCAGGAAGCGCCGTACCCGGTTCATCCACACTCCCGAGGTTGGAATCCTCGTAAACTTTTAATTGTAACCGTTCGGATGCGGCGGAAAAAGTCCGAGTTGCTCGCCACTACTGCCGTGGGCGCCCCGCTAAAGGAAAGCCCCCGCAGCGCTGTCATCTCGCGCCGCAGGGGCGGGGTGGCTTCTCGAACTGCAGTCCAGGATGCGCTCGACGCCGTTTGCCCTCGCGTGGATCAGTCCGCCGCAGGAGCCTGCATCCCGGCATGCCGCGGCACGGGCCGAATGACGGCAGGCTTGGCTCTCCCGGCGTTCTCGAACTGCGCCTCTTCGGTCGAGCCCTTCAGCGCTGTCGTCTCTGTCTTTCCGCCGGTGATCACCTGGGCTACCTCATCGAAGTAACCCGTGCCGACATAGCGCTGGTGCTTCACCGCAGCGTACCCGTGCTCCCTCTCGGCCGCGAATTCCGCCTCCTGCACCTTGCAGTAGGCGGCCATTCCTCCCTCGCGGTACTCGCGCGCCAGCTCGAACATGCTCAAGTTCAGCGCGTGGAAGCCCGCCAGAGTCACGAACTGGAACTTGTAGCCCATCGCTCCCAGCTCGCGCTGGAATTTTCCAATCGTCGCCTCGTCCAGATGCTTCCGCCAGTTGAACGACGGCGAGCAGTTGTACGCCAGCAGCTTCCCGGGGAATTTCGCGTGGATTCCCTCGGCGAATTCGCGCGCCTCGGCCAGGTCCGGCTTCGACGTCTCGCACCACAGCAGGTCCGCATACGGCGCATAGGCCAGCCCGCGCGCGATGGCCGCCTTGGTTCCGCCGCGATACACGAAAAAGCCTTCCGACGTGCGCTCGCCGGTCAGGAACGGCCGGTCCAGTGGGTCGTGGTCGCTCAGGATCAGTTTTGCGCTGTCCGCGTCCGTCCGCGCCATCAGGATCGTCGGCACGTCCAGCACATCCGCCGCCAGCCGGGCCGCCACCAGTTTGTTGATGAATTCTCCTGTCGAGACCAGCACCTTTCCGCCCAGGTGTCCGCACTTCTTTGCCGAAGAGAGCTGGTCCTCAAAGTGCACGCCCGCCGCGCCCGCCTCGATCATTCCCTTCATGAGTTCGAATGCGTTCAGGTTGCCGCCGAATCCCGCTTCCGCGTCCGCGAACATCGGCGCGAACCAGTACGTGCCGTTCTTTCCTTCCGCGTGATGAATCTGGTCCGCCCGCGCCAGCGCCCGGTTGATCGAGCTCACCAGCCGCGGCACGCTGTTCGCCGGATACAGGCTCTGGTCCGGATACATTTCCCCGGCAAGGTTCGCGTCCGCTGCGGCCTGCCACCCGCTTACGTAAATCGCTTCCAGTCCCGCGCTCACCTGCGCCACAGCTTGGTTGCCGGTCACGGCGCCCAGCGACGTGACGTAGGGCCGCGTCTGCATCAGCGCCCACAGCCGTTCCGCGCCCAACCGCGCCAGTGTGTGCTCGATGTGCACCGTGCCGCGCAGCTTCTCCACCTCCTCGGCGGAGTACGGACGCGTAATGCCCGCCCACCGTGGGCTCTTCTTCCAGGTTTCCGCGAGTTCGTTGGCGGGGCGCGGCCGATGGCCTTTCAGCTGGGTTTTCATTTGGGCTCCGTTTTCGCGCGTTCGATATTCTGAACGCATGTTCGATATGTTAGGCGTGGGATCCGTGCGCTGTCAATTCGCTGTGCAACAGGTTGAACACGAGTTCAAGATGGTGTTCATGGGGGTCGGCCCGGCGCCGTGGGCCAGCCCGCAGGTTCCCCGATTGTGCAATTCCCTTGCCGCTCCCTTGGACAGAACCCTTGTTTTTTCTTCGGGATACGTCCAGGCCGCTCCCAGCCATGTGCAAAGTTTTGAACAATTGTTCCGTATTTTGAGCATTCCCCCTGGTTGCGCTATCCTCTTCTGGCTCCTATGCCTGCCGCCAAGGAAACACCGGCCACCGCTGTTGAGCGCGCCCTCGGTATTCTGGAAGCCGTCTCGCGCCGTCCCGGCGGCCTCTCCAACTCCGAAATCAGCCGCAAGCTCGCCATTCCGAAAAGCTCCGCCAGCTACATCCTTCGCGCCCTCGAGCGCCGTGGCTATCTGCATCGAAGCCTCGAAGACGGGAAGTACCGCATGGGATTGAAAATTCTCGACCTGGGCCACGGCGTCGCCATCGGCCTGGATCTCCGCGAAATCGCGCGTCCCATCCTGCAGGATCTCGTTCGTCGCGTGAATCTCACTGCACACCTCGCCATCCTGGAAAACGGTGAGGCCGTCTATATCGAGCGCGTGGAGGCTCCCGGCTTCATCCGCATGAACACTTGGGTGGGCCGCCGCATGTATATTCACGCGACCAGCATTGGAAAGGCGCTCGCTGCGGGGCTTTCCCACGAGGAAGTTGACGCCATCCTCGCAGGCCATGGTCTGGTCAAGCGCACGCCGAAGACCATCACGCAGCGCGCGCGCTTTCTCAAGGAGCTGGAACACGTCCGCGCCCGAGGCTACGCCATGGACGACGAGGAGAACAGCATCGGCGTCCGTTGCATTGCAGCTCCCGTCTTCAACGCCATGGGACGCGTGGAAGCAGCCATTGGCGTCAGCGGCACCGTCGCCATGGTCAATCCGCACACCCTCCCGCGCTTTGTCGACGCGGTGAAGGAAGCCGCGCGCCGCATTTCCGCCAAACTCGGCCACACCACGCACTCCCCGCGCCACTAGCTCTCGCGCCGCATCGCGCATTTGCGCACCTCTTCGCTGCCATTCCCTTGCGGCACCTGCGCCCCCGCGCTACCATCCCCTCGCATGTCCGGCGAGGGTCTTTCCGAATCCTTCCGCCAGCCGCCCACCTCTACGCGGGGATTCTGGGCGCTCCTGTTCGCTCAATACACCAGCGCATTCAACGAAAACTGCCTGAAGTTTCTGGTCATGTACCTTCTGCTCGCCTCGGGCCTTTCCGACCAGACTCGCGACAACCTGATCTCCGTCGTCCTCGTCGTCTTCGCCGCTCCGTTCATCCTCTTCTCCATGACTGGCGGCTGGCTCGCCGACCGATTCTCCAAGCGCACCGTCACCATCGGCACCAAATGGATGGAAGCCGCCGTGATGGCCCTCGCACTCGCCGGCCTTGGTTTCAATCTGCTTCCGCTGAAGATCGCCGCTGTCTTCCTGCTCAGCACTCAGGCCGCCCTGTTCTCCGCCACGAAATATGGCGCGCTCCCGGAGCTTCTTCCCGAAGAACGGCTCTCCTGGGGCAACGGCGTCCTCGAGTTGGCCACGTTTCTGGCCATCATTACTGGAACAATGGCCGCCGGCATCCTCGCCGAGTATTTCCGCGGCCGGCAGCACTGGTCTGGAACCGTCATGCTCCTGTTCACTGCTACTGGGCTGGTGGCCAGCTTCGCCATTCCCCACCTGCGCGCCGTCGACCCCGCCAAGTGCTTCCGCCCGAACTTCGTTGCAGACGTGTGGAGCGAAATCCGCCACATGCAGCCGGACCGCGTGCTCTGGTTCGCCGTGCTCGGAAACACCTATTTCTTTTTTCTCGGTGCTCTCGTTCAGCCACTCGTCATTCTGTATGGCTCCGATGTCCTTGGCCTCGCACCTACGCATAACAGCTACCTTCAGGCCGCTCTCGCCATCGGAATTGGCATCGGCAGCCTCGCCGCCGGCTATGTCTCCATGAATAAAATCGAGTACGGGCTGATCCCCCTTGGCGCTCTTGGCATGACCGTCTGTTCCAGCCTGCTGGCCCTCCGCGGCCTCACTCCGGTTTCATTCGGCGCGCTGCTGGCTACCCTCGGCTTTTTCGGCGGATTCTACGAAGTCCCCATCAACGCCCTCATTCAGCACAGGCCCGAAGACAGCCGCCGCGGCGCCACCATCGCCACTTCCGGTGTGCTTTCATGGGTCGGCATCCTCATCGCCGCGGGCGCTTACAAAGTCCTGCTGGCCATGCTTCATTTGCACCCGCGCCAGATTTTTCTCATTGGCGCCGGCCTCACCATCACCGCTGCCGCCTACACCTGCTGGCTGCTCCCCGATTCGTTGCTCCGGCTCATGCTTTGGTTCGCTACCGTCACCGTCTACCGCATCCGCGTGCGCGGGCGTGAGAATCTGCCGCGGCGCGGCGGCGCTCTGCTGGTCTGCAATCACATGTCCTGGGTGGATGCGCTTTTGATCTCCGCCGCCTCCGAGCGCTCTATCCGTTTCCTCATGTTCAAGGACATTTACGAGCACCCGCTCGTCTATCCTTTCGCGCGTCTCGGCCGCGCCATTCCCATTTCCAGCCAGCAGCGCCCCCGCGACATGATCCGCTCCCTGCGAGAGGCGAGCGACGCCATTCGAGCCGGCGAAATCGTCTGCATTTTTGCCGAGGGCCAGATCACCCGCATCGGTCACTTGCTGCCATTTCGCCGCGGCTTCGAGCGCATCATGAAGGGCGTCGAAGCGCCCATCGTCCCCGTCGCGCTCGACGGTGTGTGGGGCAGCATCTTCAGCTTCGAGCGCGGCCGCTTCCTGTGGAAGTGGCCGAAACGCATTCCTTATCCCGTTACCGTCAGCTTCGGCGCTCCCATGCCCTCCACGGCCACGGCTCCCGAGGTCCGCCAGGCCGTTGAGGAACTCTCCGCCGAAGCCGCCACCGAGCGAATGCAATCGCTTCCTCCGCTCGACCTCGAATTCGTGCGCACCGCCCGCAGCCACCCGTTCCGCTTTGCCATGGCCGATGGCCAGCGCGGCGGCATCCGTTTCCACACCGCGCTCACCGGCGCCATCCTCCTGGCCCGCCGCCTGCGTCCTCACTGGCACGGCCAGAACATGGTCGGCATCCTCCTCCCTCCATCGGTCGCGGGCGCTCTCGTCAACCACGCCGCGCTTCTGCTCGGCAAGATTCCCGTCCACCTCAACTACACTATGTCCACCGAGGGCGTAGCCTCCTGCGCCCGCCAGTGCGGCCTCCAGACCGTCCTCACCGCCCAAGCCTTTCTCGACAAGTTGAAGCTCCAGGTCCCCGGTCAAACTCTGCTGCTCGAAGACATCATGAAAGGCGCCGGCCTGGGCGAAAAACTCGCCGCTGTGGTCATTTCCTGGTTTTTCCCGCGCCGCATGCTCTTCCGAACCCTCGGCCGCTCCGGCCACTCGAGCCTCGAGGACACCGCCACTGTCATTTTTTCGAGCGGCAGCACGGGTGAGCCCAAGGGCGTCGTCCTCTCCCACGGCAACGTGGCGGCCAACATCGAACAAGTCACGCAATCCTTCGCCCTCTCGAGCCACGACCGCATTCTCGGCATCCTTCCCTTCTTTCATTCCTTCGGCTTCACGGTCACGCTCATGCTTCCGGCCGTCGAAGGTCTCGGCGCCGTCTATCACGTCAGCCCGCTCGACGCCCGCGCCATCGGCGCCCTCGTCGAACAATTCCGCGTCACTTTTCTCCTCTCCACGCCCACGTTTCTTCAGGCCTACATGCGCCGTTGCACCCCGGAGCAGTTCGGTAGCCTCTCCTATGTGCTCGTCGGCGCGGAAAAATTGCCCGAGCGTGTCGCTCTCGCCTTTGAAGACACCTTCGGCCTCCGCCCGCTTGAAGGCTACGGCGCCACGGAATGCTCTCCCGTGGTCGCGGTGAATGCCCCGGACTTCCGCGGCCCGGGCTTCCGTCAGGTGGGCGCAAAACGAGGCCGCATCGGCCATCCGCTTCCGGGAATCAGCGTACGCATCGTGGATCCCGACGCACTCGAACGCGGCGAGATTGCCTCCGTGCCTCCCGGCCAGCCCGGCATGCTGCTTGTCCGCGGGCCCAACGTGATGCAGAACTACCTGAATCGCCCCGAAAAAACCGCCGAGGCACTGCGCAACGGCTGGTACGTCACCGGAGATGTGGCCATGCGCGACGAAGACGGTTTTCTTACCATCACCGACCGCCTCAGCCGCTTCAGCAAAATCGGCGGCGAAATGGTGCCCCACGGCCGCGTGGAGGAAATACTCCACGAACTCGCCGGCACAACCGACCAGACCTTCGTCGTTGCCGGCGTTCCTGACGAACGCAAAGGCGAGCGTCTCGTCGTCCTGCACACGTTGCCCGATGAAAAATTAAAGGAGTGTCTTGAAAAGCTTCCCGGCTGCGGCCTGCCCAACCTGTGGATTCCCCGCGCCGACAATTTCTTCCGTGTCGAGGCGCTTCCCTATCTCGGCACCGGCAAACTCGACCTCCGCCGTGCCCGCGAGCTGGCCCTCCGTTCCGTGCGATGAAGCGGCCGGTCGCCTTCCCTATCCCGCTCCCAGCGCCTTCGCCGCCTTCCCCACCGCCGCCTGCGGCAGGAAAATCACGGCGCCATATCGGCCCGCCCCTGCGCACACCGCCTGGACTGCTCCCACATTTACCTTCACCGCGGCGAGTTTCCCCAACAGGTCCGCAATCGCGCCCGGGCGGTCTTCGCCCTCCACGTGAAACGCGATTTGCTTCTTGCTCACCTTCAGCTTTGCCGCCTTCGCCGCCGCGGCGAAGGCCGCTCCATTCTCCGGGATGAACTCCATTGTCGCTTTCCCCGCGCCTCGCGGATATCCCCACAACGCGATCAGATTGATGCCCGCCGCGCGCAGCGCCCCGAGCACTCGCGCCCCTTCTCCCACCTTGTTCGCTACCGATGCCGAGTAGTGCTCCACCTGCCGGATGGTTTCTGCCATAAGTGCCTCCTCCGCCTGCGGAATCCGCTCATTGTATCCAATCCGAACTTCGCCGGCGTATCTGGGCAGACTTTCGCCCAGCGGAGGTGGACCTCCGGCCGGCTCTTCGTCACATGGAGATGAGTGTGTGGCCTTACGCGGTCCGCGCCATCGCGTCCACCAGCAGACGCCGCAACTTGGCGCGCTCTTCCAGGTCAATCTCCACAATCTCGTACGCGAACTTCGTCGCTCGCGTGTCCCGCACCAGGACGTGCGACTTCAGTCCCCGCCAGCCGGTCTGCAGCTCCACGTCCGCTTCGCTCCCCGGAGGCAGCGCGAGTTGCTTGTCGCCCTCGCCCCAGCCGCCGCCCAGGCTCATCTCCCTCATTTCGATCCGGTGCTCGCCCTGGCTCGTCGCAATCTTCGCCTCCAGCGGCTTCACCAGCTTGATGCGCTGGTAGGACCGTTGCCGCACTCCCGGCGAATCCGGCGTGGGATCAATCGGCGCCACCTGCAAATCCTCGCGCGGGATGTCCGCCGAGGAGAGGAATGGCTGCAGCCATCCCGGATCGATTTTTTGCAGCGCCTGCGCCGCCGCCACCCGCATTTCCTTGGGATATTGCCACCGGAACGCGTGCCGCGCCTCCAGCACCTGCCTCAGCATCGGTCCCGCTGTCTGCGCCCGCAGCCGTCCCAGTGACTCGATCGCCTTCAGACGCAGCAGGGGCGTGTTCATCCGTTCCACCTCGCCCGCTGCCAGCTTCACCAGGAAATTCACCGCTCCGGCGTCGCCCGTCATTCCCACCTCGTCGAGCGCCGTAGGAAACACCAGCGGATCCAGCACGTTCGAGAGATCCAGCAGCAGCCGGCTCCGCTCCGGTGTTCCCGAACACGCCAGCTGCCGTACCGTGATGTCCTGGTAATAGCGGTTCCATTCCCGCAGGCGCCGAGGCAGCAGCTCTTCCACCGCCGGCAGGTACAGCCGGCTCAGCATCCCCACCACGGACACGGCTTCCGCCGGCGCGCCTTTCTTCAGCTTCTCGCTGAGGAAATCCACCACCTCGTTCCCCAGCGCTGAAGCGATCTCCACCAGCCGCTCGCGTTCCCGCTTCCGCCCGCAGCGGATCATCCGTTGCGCCAGCTGTTCTGCCGCCAGGTGCGGCTGCCTCCGCGTGATTTCGATCAGTCCATCCGGCACCTTCGGCACTCGCAACGCGTTGTCGATGAAATCCGATAGCTGCTTTTCGATCCCCAGTCGCGTCCGCAGGTTGTGTGCGAACGCCTTCTGTTCGCTCCCCATCCGCTCCACAACGTTCAGCAGTTCCAGCGCGTCACGCAGCGCCGTGAAGTTCTTCTGTTCCGCCGCCTGCCGCGAGAGTCGCGTGAATGCTTCGCCCACTTCGCGCGCGATTTCCAGCGCCTTCTCCTCCAATGACGTCTGCAACGCCTTTCCGGCCTGCGCAATCGCGTCGTGCAGGATGTTCGTGTCCGCCCGGCCGTACAGGTCCGTCAGCTCCAGGATTCCCTGGGCCGCGCGCGTCCTTCCGTCCTTTTCTCCAGAAGCCAGGCAGGTCGCGTAATTCCGCAGGATGTTGTCCGCCAGCGCTCCATCGCCGCGGACCAGCGACTGTTCCACGTATGACCGTACGTTCCGCGCAGGAATCGCCCAGGCGTCGTCCGAAAGCAGCATCGACCGCTTCCCTGCTTCAGGCAGCGAGTTCCAGAATTGCCGGTCCAGCACCGCAGAATAGTTCTCCACGGACATCCCGGCCTTGCGCATCTTTTCTTCGTGCGAGCCCAGCACCTTCCGCAGCGAGTCGATTTCTTTCCCCAGCTTCGACAGCATTTGCTTTACGGTGTTGACCTTCGTGCCCCCGCGCTCGTACAGGTCCAGCGCGAACTGGATGGCCATGTTTTCCGCCAGTTGCAGCATCATCGGCGTGTCCATGTTCTTCGCCGGCCCCGACGCGCTCAACTGCGCCAGCGCTTGCTGCAGCGTCAGCTTCGATCCCCGTGGCGTCTGCTCCAGTTCCTTCTGCACTACCTGCACCTGCTCCGGCGAGCTGCCTCCGCTTTTCGGCATCGCCGCGCCAACTCGCGTCAGCACCTGGATGACGCTCAGTACATCGTCCTCCGTGGGAACGTAGGCAGCCACGGCACGCCCGCCGCCTCCGATTCCTGTTGCGCCTCCAATTCCCGTTCCTGCGCCTCCAGGTCCGGCGCCAACCCCGCCTCCCGAGCCTCCGCCCGCTCCCGCCGCGTCGCCCGCGCCGGTTCCCGCGCCTGCGCCCGGGCCTCCGCCGGCTCCTCCCAATATCCCCGCGTTGGAAACGGCGCTGCCGCGCACGATCTCATCGTCCAGAGAGCCGCCGTAGTATCCTCCCCCTCCCGGACCCGTACCGAGACCCTCACCAGTCCCGTCTCCCTCGCCTCCCTGCGCGCCGCCCTCCGCTGCCGCGATCATTTGCAGCAGCCGTTTCGGGTCCGCCATCACGGACCGCAGATCGTTGTTCAGCAGGCTCCCCTGACCCTCATCCATGCTCAGGACACTCGCCACCACCGGGTTCACAATCGACCGCGCGTCCAGCACGCCCTCCGGCCCGTAGACGCCCGTGCCTCCCGATCCGCTGCCCGTTCCTCCGCCGGGCACCGGCATCGAACCGTCCGATGCCACGTACCGGATTTCATTCACTTTGATTGCCGAGTGTTCGCCGTGTCCGAGCGCCTCTTTCAATTGTTCGCCGAGCTGCGGATTCTTGGGCGCGCTCGCTGTAAACGCGGCCGCGAACTTTTTCACGTCGTCCACCTGCGCCAGGTGGGAAAAGAAAAGGCTGGCCACTCCGCCCGCCGCCAGCATGTCCGCGAAGCCCTTTTCCACCGCGCTCATCTCGATCGGAGATCCGCCCACCAGCAGCTTCGTTCCCGAAACGCCCAGCGTCAGTCCTCCCGTTCCGCTCATCGGCAACGCTGTCTTCAGGTCATTGAACGTCGTGGTCAGCTGTGCCGAAGTGCGCTGATGGTCGAATCCGTACATCCGCGCCGACTTCACCAGCAGGTTCAGGCTTCGCAGGAAGCAGCGTGCTGCGCTGACTTGTGCGTCTTCGGCCATGGTTTCGCGGTGGGCTCGCTGGGCGGGCTCGCTCCCGTTTCGTCACATTCCGCCCGCGTGCCCTCTCATTCCGGGTAGGTAGTGGGCTGGGGGTGGGTGCCCGCCGTTCCGATGCTCGTCTACGCGGAAGTCTATGCGCGTAGCGTGCCGGGCGAAAGATTCCTCTGTTTTCGCTGCGCTGTACTGGTAAAGCGCGTTCGTACAGGAACGCCTACTGGCCCGTCAGACAGGCTCACTGTCCCCCTCCCGGCCGCTCGTCCAGGCTTGGAACCGTCTTCACTGTCCAAAAGCATTGTTCCCCAGTGGTACACTACTTCCCTCGCGCCTTCACCATTCAGGAGCCTTCGCGTCACAATGCAGCGTCCTCGCGGAGTCACAATACTCGCCGTCCTTGCTCTCATTGTTGCCGCATCGAACCTCCTCGCGGGTGCATTGCTCGTCACGGGGACTTACACCATCGAGCAGGTTTTCGGGCCTGTGCCCAAGTTCGGCGACATGCAGGCCGATTTCGAGCACATCCTCAAGTTCACGATCCTGGCTCTGAGCCTGGCGATTCTCGGCATCGGGGTGGGGCTGCTCGCTCTCAAGAACTGGGCGCGCATGGCCATGCGAGTGATAACCGTCTTCGGCATTCTTGGCGCCGTCATTTCCATGGTCATGGCGTTTGGAGATGGGGAAGCGGGGAGGTTTCTCGTCACCGCGATCTCGGGCGGCCTCTACTACTGGGCCTATTACTACCTCGGCCGGCCCGCCATTCGCGCCGTTTTTGGCCCGCACCCGCACCCCCCGCCCGGCTCTGTTTCTTCTCCGCCGGCCCCTCCCCCCAGTTCTGATTCGGCTGGCTAGCCCCCATCCGCATCCGAGGGATCAGTCCCGTCGCCATTCGGCTACTTAACTCACACTAATTTCGTACATAGATTTACGTTTACTCCTGACAGTCAGTTGAGTTCCCCTTCCTTCGCTCTTGTAGAAATCTGCACCGCGAGGGACCTGGTGCGCAGCATGCCTGCGCCTCCGCGTAGCGTACATTTGCGCGAAACGCTCCGGACTCGCGGCTCCTCAGGGCATTTGGCAATGAATCGTGAGTGGATGTTACTCCGATAGTGGATCCCTGCAGCCGCCGCCGTTCTTGCCGCGGCCGGTTGCTTCTGAGCTGGCGCTGCCTGCCGCATCGGGGTGGGCATTAAACTCTTGGGTTGACATCTTACCCATACACGCGTATGCTCAGGTCAAATGTCTACCCGAGCGGCCGATACGGATTCGAACCAGCGCCTCGCGCTCCTCCAGGGCACTCTCGACCTGCTCATCCTCCGCACTCTTCTCGTTGGCCCCGAGCATGGCCAGGGCATTGCCCGCGCCATCCAGCAGAATTCTGACGATGCGCTCCTCGTCGAGCACGGCGCTCTCTACCCCGCTCTCCAGCGCCTTGAGGAGCGCGGCTGGATTTCCGCCGGCTGGGGCACTTCAGACAACAACCGCCGCGCGCGCTTCTATCGGCTCACCGTTCTCGGCCGCAAACAGCTCGTCCGCGAGACCGGCAAATGGCGCCGCCTGGCTGCTGCCATCGGCCGCGTCCTCGGCCCGGAATTGGAGCAAGGCTGACCCCCATGTTCGGCCGCGGCCGCACTCCCGACGATTTCAACGACGAGGTCGAAGCCCACCTCCAGCTCGAAGCCGACCGCCTCCGCGACGACGGACTCTCCGAGCGTGACGCGCGCGACGCAGCCCGCCGCGCTTTCGGCAATGTCACCCGCGCCCGCGAGCGCTTCTACGAGCGCGGCCGCTGGCTCGCCTGGGACCACCTATGCCGGGATCTCCGTTTCGGCCTCCGCTCGCTTGGCAAGAATCCCGGCTTCGCCGCCATCGCCGTTCTCACCCTCGCGCTGGGCATCGGCTCCACGGCCACCGTTTTCAGCTGGATTCGCTCTACTCTCCTCGATCCCATCCCCGGCGCCACACGCACCGGCGAAATCGTCGCCATCGCCCGCGGCGGCGACGTTAATTCCGCCGGCGAATTCTCCTGGCTCGATTTCAAGGACCTGCGTTCCCGTGCCCACAGCTTTTCCGGTCTCATCGGCTTCGGCATCCGTCCCATGGATCTCACTGGCACCGGAAAGCCGCTCCGCGTCTGGGGTACCGCCGTCACCGCCAATTACTTCGACGTCCTGGGCGTCCGCCCGCTCCTCGGCCGTGGATTCCTTCCCGCCGAGGATCGCGCGCCCGGCGCCGCGCCCGCCGTGGTGTTGAGCTATGCCCTGTGGCAAAAGCGCTTTGGCGGCGATCCGCAGCTCATCGGCCGCACTGTCGCCATTGACCAGCATCCCTTTACCGTCGTCGGAATCGCCCCGCCGGAATTCCAGGGCAGCCTCACTGGCCTGCGCATGGATCTCTGGGTCCCTCTGATGATGCAGCGCGAAGTGATTTCCGATCGCGATCGCCTGAATGACCGTGGCGACTACTGGCTCATGGCACAGGGCCGCCTTGCCCGGGGCATTTCTCCGGGGCAGGCCCGCCAGGAATTGAACCTTCTCATGCAGCAGCTCGTCGACCAGTTCCCCGACGCGCACTACGGCCACGTGGACGTGGGCGTCTATCCGCTGTGGCGCGCCCCCAACGGGGCCAACGCGCATTTCTATTTTCTATTTCCCATGCTGCTCGCACTCGCGGGAATCGTCCTTCTTCTCGCCTGCGCCAATGTCGCCAATCTGCTTCTCGTCCGTTCCGTCGCGCGCCGCCGCGAAATCGCCATCCGCCTCTCGATGGGCGCCGGCCGCGGCAGGATCGTTCTCCAGCTTCTGGCCGAGAGCGCCATCCTCGCCCTCGCCGGCGGCGGCCTGGCCATGCTCATTGCGCGTTGGAGCGCCGGCACATTTCAAAGTTTCGTTCCGCCCACAAGTTTCCCGGTCGCTCTTCCGCTCCGTGCGGATTCCGCCGTGCTATTCGTTACGCTCGCCGTCGCTCTTTCCACCGTGCTCCTCTTCGGACTTCTCCCCTCCCTGCGCGCTTCCGGCATCGCTCCGGCCGCTGTGCTGAAGGAGGAAGCCGGCAGCCTTTCGGGAGGCCGCCCCACAGCGCGCCTCACGAATCTCCTCGTCGCCGCTCAGCTTGCCCTCTCGCTACTCTTGCTCGTCACTGCCGGACTGTTCATCCGCGGATTCCACAACGCCGAGCGCTTCGATCCCGGCTTCAATCCCGACCGCGTTCTGGTCGCCTCCTACGATCTCTACGCAGCCGGATACCAGCCGCAGGACGGCCTCGAGTTTGACCGCCAGCTTGTTGCCAAGGTCGCCGCTCTTCCCGGCGTTGAATCCGCCACTCTCGCAGACGCGGTCCCACTCGGCTTCGAGCGCAACACCGAGATGGTCCGCCTCGAGGGCTATGCCGGCCGGCCCCACGAATCCATGGACGTCCGCAGCGCCACTGTCGGCCCGGGCTACCTCCACACTCTCGAAATTCCTCTGGTCGAAGGTCGCGATTTCACCTCCAATGACACGCAAGAATCCCAGCGCGTCGCCATTGTCAATCAGGCCTTCGCAGCCCGCTACTGGCCCCGGCAGGAAGCCCTCGGCAAGCGTATCTGGACCCTCGGCCAGTGGTTCACCGTCGTCGGCATCGCCCGCAACAGCAACTACGACATGCTCAACGAAGCTCCTAAGCCTTTCCTCTATCTTCCGATGTTCCAGGATTACTTCACCCATGCCATCATCGAAGCACGCGTCCACGGCGATCCCCTCGCCTACTCCTCCGCCGTCGAGAATTGTCTCCACCAGTTGAATCCCGATATGCCTCTCTTCGACGTCGCTCCCCTCTCTTCCTTCACCGCCGTCGCGTCCGCCCGCCAGCGCATCTCCGGCACGTTTGTCGGCGCCTTCGGACTCATCGCGCTTCTTCTTGCCACCGTCGGCATCTACGGCGTGGTCGCCTACACCACTCGCCGCCGCACTCACGAAATTGGCATCCGCCTCGCCCTTGGCGCCGGACGCCGCGATGTTCTCCGGCTGGTCCTCGGCCACGGCCTCCGGCTGACCCTTGCGGGAGTCACCGCCGGCCTCGCGCTCGCTCTTGGAGCCGCCCATCTGCTGCGCAACGCGCTGTTCGGCGTCGCTCCCACAGATGCGCTCACCTATCTGGTCGTCGCCGCTCTCCTCTTCGCTGTGGCGTTCGCCGCCTGCTACGTTCCTGCGCGCTGCGCAATGCGCGTCGACGCCACCCTCGCCCTCCGCCACGAATAGTTCTCCCTCTCCGTGGGCAGGCGCTCGGATCGGGATTGTTGGTGAACGGTGGTTTCTGCCCGCGGATTTACTTGAAGTGGATGGACACAACCGCGATCGTCTTCACCGGCTTTCGGTTCACTTTTGGTTGGTTGAAATGCCACCCATTGATGGCTGCCGCGATGGCCCCGAACCCCGGGTTCGCGAAGCCCGACAAGAATTTTCCGTCCGTCACTTTTCCGCCGGTATCAATCTGCACCGCCAGTCTCGCTTCGCTGCCCGGCTGTGCCGCCTGCAGAATATCGGCCGGCAAGCCGCAATTGGCTCCTGCCGTCAGCGCCAGATCCTCGTCGAGGAATGCCTGGTTCATTTCCGCGCCCGCCACCAGCGGATTCGTCCACTTCTCGTGCCCTACGTGGATCACCGCGCACGTGCTGCCACGCAGGGACAGCGCATACTCCTTTTCCCCAGCGTCGATTTCCGCGCTCAGCGCGCTCGTATTCTCCCCCAGTCTCTGCAGATCAGTGAGCTTCGCGCGCGCCCCCGCGTAGTCATGCGCGGCTTCCAGTCGCCGCACATCCGCCGTCGCCAGCGTAATTCTTGCCCTTCGGTCCGCGGCCGCGGCGGTCGCCAGATCCGCTTTTTCCTTCAGTTCGATTGCCGTGATCTTTGCCGCCACCTGCGGCAGCAACGCCCGGGCCTCGGCCGCGTGGCGCCCGCCGCCGCTCGCCATCTGGTCGAGCGAGCTCTTGCTGCTCATCAGCGTTGCTCTGTCGCTGCTCCCCAGTTGCGCCTGCGCCGAGGCAAATCGTTGGTCTTCCGCCTGGTACTGCTGGATCCGGTTCCTCAGCACCACCACGTCATCCTTGTGCGCGCTTCCCTCCCCAATCGCGTCCAGCGCCTGGATATCCTGTTCCGCCGTCGCGTAGTCTCCCTTTTCAATCTCCGGCAGGATCTTCGTGTATAGCGCATTCGACTGCTTCAGGTTTGCCTGATACGCGTCGTTCGCTGCATTTTTTTCCGCCGTCGCAATCTGGTTCGGCAGTGCATCGCTGCGCTGCGCGTACTCGGCTCCCAGCTTGTTCCGGTCCACAAAGCTCTTCAGGTTCGCCGCCACCTTCCGCGCGTTGTCGTATTTCTTGTTGGCGATGGCCTTGTTGGCATCCGCGAGCATCGCGTCAAATTGTTTGACGATGGCCGTCGGCGGACCCGTCGGCACCACCGGTATTGGCGGAGCCGTCGCGCTGGCATTCGCCATGCCGTTCCCTCCGCCTCCCGGCAATCCTCCTCCGGCCTGCGCCACCGTCTGTCCCCCATTCAGGCTGGCTGCTGCGGGGGCGTAGCCTCGGTCCGCGGCCTGCTGCAGCAGTGCGGCGGCCTCTTCCGCTTCGGCCCGGTTCGCGAACGGCTGAAGCGCCAGCGCCAGGTTGTACATCGCTTTCGCGCTGCCCAGCGTCGCTGCCGCGCGGAACCATTTCACCGCCTCTCGCGGATCTCCGCGTTCGATCACCGCGAACTTCGAGGCGTCCATCTCCTGGCACGGCTTTGAACTCGCCGGATATTTCCACGGAACCAGCACGATGCTGTTCTGGCACGTCACCATCCTCAGCGGTTCGCGCCCCGACTTCAGCCGCTTCACCGTGTCCCGATAGTCCGACGAAATCACTCGGCCGGTGCTGTAGAGCTCTCCCAGCGCGTTCACCGCTTCCGCATACCTCTGGTCCGCGGACTTCCGCAGCCAGTTCAGCGCCTTTTCGTTGCTGTCCAGCCATTCGAGTGCCTCGGCCGCATCGCGAAAGCCCAGCCCGTCCCGCGGCGGCTGCAGCGTCGCGGACAGGCGGCGGCTTAGGACGTACTCCGCTTCGGCGTCTCCCGCATCGGCGCGCTGCGTCAGCACCTGGTCTTGTTCCCACGCGGTTTGCAGCTCGCCCAGCGTTTTCTGCAGCTGCTTCGCCGTCTGGTCGGCGCGTTCCGCTTCGGCCCTTGCTCGTGCGCTTTCTTGAATGGCGCGCCTTCGTTCCCGGTACGCCGAAAGCGCCAGAATCGACATCACCAGCACGATGATCGAAGCGATCACTGCGGTCCGCATCACCCCGCGCCGGTACGCGGCCTGCTGCCGCCTCACTTCGTCCATCGGCAGGTTCGACTCTACCCACTCCTTGTCGAACACCTGGTAGTAGATCCGGTTCCGGATCCTCAGATATCCGTCCACCAGTCGCGTGATGCCCGATAGCCGCAGGATCGAGTGCAGCGGATGTGCCGGATCGTCTTTTACCTTCTTGTGCTCGCGGATCCGGCGGTACAGCTCCAGCAGCTGGACCAGGTCCGCTTCGCTCCGCAGGATCCGGTCGCGCACAAACAGCAGGTTGTCGTCCTTCTCCCTCGCGCTGCGCGACAGGAACATCTCCTCGCACAGCCCATCGATTCCGCCCGTTCCTGTGACGCTCGCGTCTCGCGCCACCGCCTGGCACAGCCGCTGCGTCAGATACGGATGCCCGCCCGTCCAGTACAGGATCCGATCCAGCAGCTCCGGCGCCGTTTCTTCCTTCCGCCCCAGACCTTGGAGCAGGACCGTCGCTTCCGTCGAATTGAAATCCGTCAGCTCGATGCGGTGCCCGATGTTGAAGGGCGTGGTCCGCGTGTCCTGGATCAGGTCGGATGGCGTCGCCACTCCCAGCAGGCAGAAGGTCAGACGGTTCAGCTCCGCGTCTTCGCTCCGCCGGTTGTAAAACTCGCGGATAGCCGCGAAAAATTCGTCGCTCGAAAACGGCAGCGACCGCGTGGCGTCGATTTCGTCGATCAACATCACCACGGGCCCGCGAAATTTCTCCAGCACCACCTCGCGCAGCGCCCCGGTCCATCGTTGCATCGGGCTCCGCTCCCGGTGCTCTTCCCAGTAATCGTCCAGTTCGTCTTCCAGATCCAATTGCTGGCCCACGCGGTTCAGCAATCCCAGGTACCACTGCTCCACCTTTAGGTTCGTCCCCAGCGCGGTCAGGTCCAGCACCGCCACCTGCGCCCCTTCTTCCCGCAGTCGCACCGCGGTCCGCACCATCAGCGACGATTTGCCCATCTGGCGGGAAGTCAGGACGTAGCAGAACTTCCCATCCCGGAGGGACTGGTGCAGCTCCTCGTCCGCATGGCGCGTTACGTAGCAGCGCGCGTCGCGCTTCAGCGTTCCGCCCGTTACGTAGAAGCTTGCGGTCGCAAGCGGTGTCGTTGTTGGGGTTCCCATTCTTCCGTGCCTGTTCGCTCACCCGCCCTTGGCGGGCGGCCTCAGCACATGTGCCGCTTCAGGAAACTCGCGTACAGCCGGCATCGCGGCTGCACTTCCTTTGCCGATTCGCCGGAAACAACTCCCGCGCTCCGCAGTCGCACGAAATCATCCATCGAGATTTCCCGTTCCCCGTTCATCACCCGCTTCACCGCCTCGCACAGCGCCGGATTCTTCGCCAGCATCACCAGTATCCGCCGCAGGTGGTCGCCGAACGGCCCATCGTCCCCATCGGCTTCCTCGATAAACCGGCTCAAGCTCATGTCCGGCCGTTTCAACTCCTGCAACCCGCGCCTCACCAGGTACGGGCTTCCTCCCACCACTTCGAAGAACTGGCCCAGCTCCGCATCGTTTGCTAGCGGGCGCCCGTACCGCGTGTTCAGCTCCGCCACCTGCTTGCGGTCGAAATCCGAAAGCGACAGTTTCGTCCCCACGTTGAATGGCGACTGGTTCGGGTCCTTGATGAACAGGTTCGCTTCCGTCGCGTACACGATGCAGATCGTCAGGTCCTTCCACGGACCCTCCGGATCCAGCGACCGTTCGTTGTGCCACGACCGGATTAGCCCGAACACGTCCGTCGCAAAATCACAGTTGAACAGCCGGTCCACTTCGTCCATCCCCCACACCAGCGGCGCTCCCAGTTTCTTCAGCACTTCGCGCCTCAAAAACCGCTCGAAGTTCGTGTTCGCGGCCTTCTCTGCCTTCCACACCGACCCTGGCTCCACATCCAGCTCCAGTTTCTCCGCAATCAGTTCCGCCAGCGCACGGAAGAAGGTCTCCACCGACTGCAGATCGCTTTCGTTCAGCTTCTGAAAATCCGTCAGAAGCACTTTGGAGCCTGCCTGGCGCGCCTGGTTCAGCCCCCGCGCCAGCAGCGACGTCTTCCCCATCTGCCGCGCGCCTTTCACCAGCACGATCGAGTCCCGCCGCTCCACTGCGTCTCGGAACTCCGCATCCGTCGGCCGCACCACGTAGAATTCCGAATCGAGCGGCACCGCCCCGCCCGCCGGCTCGATCCGCACCTCTCGCCGGTTCGGCGGATTCCGCAGTGACGCCAGCACCTCTTCGAGCAGCCTCGGATTGTCCTCGCTCCCTGTCCACATCGTGTATTGAATTGGGTCCAGGATCGATCCCAGCGGACCTGCCAGCGGGCCTTCCAGGCTCACTCGGATCGGCACCAGATATGGTTTCCCGTTCCGTTCCTGGGCCGCCCGGTGCGCCGTCTCCACTTCCCACTCGAACATTTCGCTCGCCAGCGACGCCGTCGAAACCAGGGGCACCACCACGTCCGCCGCACGCACCTGCCGTTCGATCTCCAGCAACCACTCCGTGCCCAGCCGCAGATGCCGGTCAATGAACACGCTGTAACCCTGCCCGGGAAGCTGCGCCTCCAGAAACGCCAGCAGCGCCTCATCCGGCTGCGCGTTTCGCTTGTACAGCAGCACCACCCGCTTTGCCGTCCCGTCTCCCCCAGCCGTCGTCCTCGGTCCCGTCTGGTGCGACGTCGCCGCTCGCGTTCCATACTGCGCTGGAGTTTCCATGCGTCCGGAGCCGGGAGCCGGCATCGCATTCCCTCGCATCGGCATCGTCGGATTGCCCGTCATCCCGGGGCCGCCTCCCGACTGTCCCCACGGGGCCTGCGATTCGATATAGTTCAACTGCGCCAGAAACGCCTGCGCGTCCGCCGGACGGTTTTCCCGCTCTTTGGACAGCAGCTTCAGCAGCAATTCGTCCACTCCCGGCATTTCCGCCAGTTCCGGCCGGAACTTACTTGGTGGCGGCGGCTCGAGCATCATGTGCGCGTGCATCCATCCAACCGGCGTTTCCGATTGGAAGGGCAGCCGCCCGGTCAGCATTTCATAGAGGGTGTTCCCCACTGCATACAGGTCCGTCCGCCCGTCCAGCTCCGCCCCGGGCGTTCCCTTCCACTGTTCCGGAGCCGCGTACGGCGCGGTCATCAACGGCCCGGAGCTCAGCGCCGTCGAACTTTCCTTCAGCGCCATGATTCCGAAATCCGCCACTTTGATCAGGTCGCGGCCCGAAGGGTCACGCGTCACCATCACGTTGTCCGGTTTGATGTCCCGGTGCACGATGCCCAGCGCATGCGCCGCCTGCAGTCCTTCTCCCATTCCCCGCGCGATGCTGAACGCCCGCGCGATCGGCAGTGGCCCCTTGCTTCGCCTCAGCAGTTCCCGCAGGCTGATCCCATCCACGTACTCCATCACGATGTACAGGCTGCCGTCCTCCGCCTGTTCCTGGTCTTCCACCGTCACCACGTGCGGCGTGTTCCGCAGCTTCCGCGTCTCACGCGCCTCGCGCAGGAACCGCTGCCGGAATTTCGCCTCCGCGGCGAATTGAGGAAACATCACCTTCAGCGCCCGGTACTCTTCCAGCGTGATGTGCTGCACCTTATAGACGATGCCCATTCCGCCGCGGCCCAGCGTGGCCAGCACGCGGTACTTGCCCCGAATCAGCGTTCCCGGCTGCCATTCCGTGCTGCCGGTCGCCACCAGTACCGCGCCGTCCGTGGGACAAGTGGGCTGTTCGTCCTGATAACTCGTATTGCAAACGGGGCATTGCTTCATGGCATTGGACTGCTCGCATCCTACACCGTGCTCTCTTGGGCGTAAAAGACGAAGTTCCTCGCGGTTTCCTTGTAAAACGCATACGGCTCATCATTTCTCGGCGAATGAATTCCGCGCGCCCGCCGCTCCGACCCGCGGTTGTAATACAATCGGCCCATGCGCTTCCTCGCGGCCCTGTGGCGGGCTCTTCAGGCCTTTCTCCAAACGGTCTGGCGTGTCCTCCGCCAGCTTTTCCACGAGGTTGCCGGCGCCGCCTTCCTGCTCCTCGCGGTCAGCGGCGCGATTTCCACCTGGCGTTACTGGAAGCTGCGTCCGCCGGACTCACACGGTCCCGCCGGACTCTGGTCCATCGCGCTCGCCGCGGCGTTCACTCTGATGATGGCGGCCTTTTCTGTCGCTTCGTTTCGCAGCGCTCGCCGCGTCCGCTGAGGCTCGCCCATGAAGAAGCCCTCCACTCATCCTGCTGCCGGAACCGAACGCGCCCCTGCCGGCTCAGAGCGCAAAGACGAATTCCGCACTCTCTCCGGCATTCCTCTCGAACGCCTCTACACCGCCGACAACGTCACCGGCACCGACCCCGAAGCTGACATCGGCTACCCCGGCGAATCGCCCTTCACTCGCGGCGTCTATCCCACCATGTACCGTGGCCGCCTCTGGACCATGCGCCAGTACGCCGGCTACGGCACCGCCGCGGAAACTAACCGCCGCTTCCGCTACCTGCTCGAGCAGGGACAGACCGGTCTTTCCGTCGCCTTCGATCTCCCCACCCAGATCGGCCTCGATAGCGACCACTCTCTCGCTCTCGGCGAAGTCGGCCGCGTCGGCGTGGCCATTGATTCCCTCGAAGACATGCTCGCGCTTTTCGAGGGCATCCCCCTCGACCGCGTTTCCACCTCGATGACCATCAACGCCACCGCATCTATCCTCCTCGCACTCTACGTCGCCGTTGCCAAGCGCCAGGGCGCCTCCGTGCGCCGCCTCGCCGGCACCGTGCAGAACGATGTCCTCAAGGAATACATCGCCCGCGGCACTTACATTTATCCCGTCCCCTTCGCCATGCGCATCGTCACGGACATGTTCGCCTGGTCTCGCACCGAAGTTCCCAACTGGAACGTCATTTCCATCTCCGGCTACCACATCCGCGAAGCAGGCTCCACGGCCGACCAGGAGGTCGCGTTCACCCTCGGCAATGCCATCGCATACGTCCAGGCCGCCATCGAAGCTGGCCTCGCCGTCGACCAGTTCGCTCCTCAGCTCTCCTTCTTTTTCAACGCGCACAACGACCTGCTCGAGGAAGTCGCCAAATACCGCGCTGCCCGCCGCCTCTGGGCCCGCCTTCTCACCGAGCGTTTCCACGCCCGCGACCCGCGGTCGCTCCTCATGCGCTTCCACGCCCAGACCGCCGGCTCCTCCCTCACCGCGCAGCAGCCGGAAAACAATCTTGTTCGTACTGCCATCCAGGCTCTCGCCGCAGTCCTCGGCGGTTGTCAGTCGCTCCACTGCAACGCGCTCGATGAAGCCCTCGCCCTTCCCACCGAGCAGACCGCTCTCCTCGCCCTCCGCACCCAGCAGATCATTGCCCACGAATCCGGCGTCGCGTCGACCATCGACCCGCTCGGCGGCTCCTACGCCATCGAAGCCCTCACGAGCGAAATCGAGCGCCGCGCCTCCGAATATCTCGCCCGCATCGACGCCCTTGGCGGCATGCTTCGCGCCATCGAGCAGGGCTACGTCCAGGCAGAAATCCAGCGCGCCGCCTACGACTACCAGATGGCCGTCGAGCGCGGCGAACAGATCGTCGTCGGCGTCAATCAATTCCAGACGGAAAATGCCGCGCCCATCCCGCTCCTCCGCATTGACCCGGAAATTGAACGCGCCCAGGTCGAGCGCCTCCGCGCTCTTCGCTCCCGCCGCGACGCCGAAAAAACTCGAGCGGCGCTCGCCGAAGTCGAACGCCGAGCCCGTTCCTCCGAAAATCTCATG
This sequence comes from Patescibacteria group bacterium, assembly GCA_035541255.1. Taxonomy (GTDB): domain Bacteria; phylum Acidobacteriota; class Terriglobia; order Acidiferrales; family UBA7541; genus JOPF136. The sequence continues at coordinate 33,365 of DATKNR010000118.1, forward strand.
CCCGCCATTCTCGCCGCCGTCGAAGCCCTCGCCACCGTCGGCGAAATCTCCGACGCTCTCCGCCGCGTCTTCGGCGAATATGAAGAATCCGTCGTCGTGTAGCACAGGCTTTCAGCCTGTGCGCTTTTCTGATCCCCGGCTCTGGCGCAAACCGTGACCCCGGATCGCATGACCGCCCGTCTCCGCCCCGGCGAAATCCGTTACCCCCGCCGCGTCCGCTCCGCTGCCGATGCCGTCCGCTACATCAACGCCGTCGGCTTCTGCCTGCTTTTCCCCCTGAAAAATCTCCCGCTCCCTTCTCTCTATTTCGCCTGTGCCCGCCGCGAACTCACCCGCTGGGACCGCTACTGCCTCCTCATCTGGAAGTGGAAAGACCATCTCGGCAGCCGCCGTGCAGCTTTCTACTCAAAATATTTCCACGGCCGCGGCACATTCATCTGTCTCGAGTTCCTCCCGCATTTCCTCGCCCTCGAATCATCCTCCTGGCGCGCGGACGACTTCGACCGTGCATACTCCGCTGGCCGCATCTCTGCCGACGCACGCTCTCTCTGGGAGGCGCTCGCCACTCACGGCCCTCTTGCCACTCTCGAACTCCGCCACGCCTGCAACTTCGATTCGATCGCCGGCAACCGCCGCTTCAAAAAAGCCGCCCTCCAACTCTCGCGCCTCCTGGTTGTCTTCCACTCCGGCGCCGAGCAGGAGACCGACTCCTGGGCCTCCAATCGTTTCGAACTCACCGCGCGCGCATTCCCCGCCGCCGTTGCCGCCGCTGAAAAAATCTCCCTCGCCGAAGCTCGCCGCACACTCGCCGCCAAATATCTCGAATGGCATCCCGACGCCGCCCCGCGCACCATCGCCCGCCTCTTCGGCCCCGAGTAGCACAGGCTTTCAGCCTGTGCTCCTCTCTTCAATCACGCTACTATCTCGTCCGCTTACCCAGATCGATGCCCGGCACACCCCACTCCCGCCTCATCCTCGCCTCCGCTTCCCCTCGCCGCGCGGAAATCCTCCGCAACGCCGGCATTTCCTTCCGCATCCTCCGCACTTCCGTTGACGAATCTCCCCGGCGCGGCGAATCACCCGCGCGCCTCGCCGCCCGCCTCGCCCGCGAAAAAGCAATCGCCGCCGCGTGCCGCCTCCGCAGCCCCGCCATTATCCTCGGCGCGGACACCGTCGTCGTCCTCGGCCGCCAGATCCTCGGCAAACCTTCCTCTCGCTCCGACGCGCGCCGCATGCTCCGTCTCCTCTCCGGACGCTCGCACCGCGTCCTCACAGCCGTCGCTCTCCTGCGCCTCGCGCCCGGTGCGCGCCGTCCGCGCATCCTCTCCGCCGTCGAATCCACGCGTGTGACCTTCGCCACGCTCTCCGCACGCCAAATCACCGCCTATGTCTCGACCGGCGAACCCATGGGCAAAGCCGGCGCCTATGCAATCCAGGGCCGCGCCGGAAAATTCGTCACTCGTATCGAGGGGTGCTACTTCAATGTGGTGGGATTGCCGCTCGCCCGCGTCTGCCGCCTGCTCCGCCGACTCAACGCGTAACCACACCGGCGCCCCGGCTCCGCTTCCCAACTGTCATCCCGAGTCCGCCGTGACGGACGAGGGACCTGCTTTTTCTTTCCTGTGTCAGCGCCTGAAAACACAAACGGCGTCCCGATCCTCGGGACGCCGTTAAAATCCTGAAAGCCCGCGCCGCTGTTCTAGTGCTGTGCCGGCGGAGCCGGTGGCGGAGGCGTCTGCTGCGCTGGCGGCGGCTGCGGCGGGTTCTGCTGCGACGTGCCGGACATGCCTTCCTTGAAGCTGCGGATGCCCTCTCCGAAACCCTTCATTACTTCAGGGATTTTCTTCCCGCCGAACAGAATCACCACGATCAGCAGAATAATGAGCAGATGGGATGGTGCCAGTAGTTCCATACATGTTCCTTCGCGGGCTGGCCGCGTGCCCCCCGGCCGGTCCGCTCTTACTCCCGGAGTATAGCACGCGGAGCGCCTCGACGGCATTTCGTTGCCCCTTGCGGCAACCCGATGAATTGAGAGCCGCTTCCCGCTCGACGGCGAGCCGATCCGGGGCACGCATTGCACAACTGACTGCGCGCCAGCTACCATCTCACCCTCGGAACTGCCGTAGGAGGCATTCCATGAAGGTTTCTTGCTTCAAGGAACAGGGCGGTACGCTGCAACTCGAGGAGCGAGCACGCCCCGTGCCCGGCCCCGGGGAACTTCTGCTGCGCGTTCATGCCTGTGGCATCTGCCACGGTGATGTGTCGCTGCGCTACGGCGCCTTTCCGTTTGCTCGCTTTCCCATCGTGCCGGGCCACGAGATTGCCGGTGTCGTGGAACAGATTGGCGAAGGCGTTGAAGGCTTCCGGCTCGGCGATCACGTGGGCCTGTCTGTCCTCTTCAATTCCTGCGGTCAATGCGGGGCCTGCAAGGCCGGCGCGGAAAATCTCTGCCCCACGTGGACCTGGACTGGAATGATGGTGGACGGCGGCTACGCGGAATACGTAATTGCCAAAGCCGCCTATGTCGCGCCTCTCCCGCCGGGCCTCGCGTTTTCCCACGCCGCGCCGCTTATGTGCGCTGGCGTCACTGTCTACGCCGGATTGCGCCTTGCCCGCTGTCGCCCGGGAGACCGTGTGGCCGTCATAGCCCTGGGTGGCTTGGGCCACCTCGGCGTTCTATACGCGCGCGCCCTGGGTGCCCGAGTCGCGGTCGTTTCCTCCACCAAATCCAAGGAGCGCGAAGCTCTCGAACTCGGCGCCGAGCGGTTCATTCATATGAACTCAGGAGAAGCCGCGAGCGCCCTACAGCGATGGGAGGGCGGCGCGGACATCATCCTAGCCACCGCTCCCAATGTGGAGTCGATCAACGCCGCGCTGGCCGGGCTTGCACCTGAGGGAAGAGCGGTGGTCCTCGGTGTGGGCCCTGGAAAGATCGAAGTTGATCCCGTCGCACTGGTCATGGGCCAGCGTCAGCTGATGGGCTCCCCGGCGGGCTCGCGCCGCGAGCTTCGAGAAACTCTCGAACTCGCCGCTAAGCATTCCATCCGCCCTCGAATCGAGACCTATCCTCTCGAGCGAGCCGCAGAAGCCTTCGCTGCCGTCGAAAGCGGCAAATTCGCAGGAAGAATTGTGCTGGTGAACGAAGCCTGAAGCTCGCCCGCGCCCGGACAGGAATTATAGAATCTGCCTTTCGTCCCCGATCCGCCGCGTCACCCGTTCCCGGTCCAGGTACTCCAGCAGGGGAATCGCATATTTCCGCGTAATCCCCGTCAATTCTTTGAACGCCGGCACGCTCATCCGGTCGCCGTGCTGCTTCTTGTATCCGGCCAGCAATTCCCTTACCCTCGCCAGCGCCGAGCGATGGAA
>DATKNR010000119.1:0-20621 GCA_035541255.1 Patescibacteria group bacterium
TCCACCTTCGTGCAGGACATCACGCTCTATCCCCGCATCCGCCGCGTGGACGTGCACATGACCGCAGACTGGCACGAAAAACACATCCTGCTGAAGGTGGCGTTTCCAGTGCCGGTGGAATCGGACCAGGCGACCTACGAAATCCCGTTCGGCAGCATCGGGCGGCCGACCACGCGGCGCACGCCGGAGGAGCGCGCGGAATTCGAAGTGCCCGCGCTCCGGTGGGCCGACCTGTCGGACGCCCATCATGGGCTTTCTTTGCTCAACAACTGCAAGTACGGCTACGACGGAAAAGCCAACGTGCTGCGATTGAGCCTGTTGCGGTCGCCGGAATGGCCGGACCCGCACGCGGATGAGGGCACGCACGAATTTACCTATTCCGTAGTTCCGCACGCGGGAGGATGGCGCGAGGCAGGGACGGTGCGCGCGGGCTACGATCTGAATACTCCGCTGCGCGCCCTCGAAACGGAGAATCACACGGGAACGCTGCCTTCCGTTCACTCGTTCATCTCGCTCGAGCCCGCGAACCTCGTGCTCACCGCCATGAAGCAGGCGGAGGATGGGGGCGACGCGATTCTGCGATTCTACGAATCCGCGGGACAGAAGACGACGGCGCGCATCACACTGCCCGCCGGCGTCACAGAAGTTTGGGACGCGAATCTGATGGAACAGCCGCGCGAGAAGCTGGCTTCGGACGGAAAAACGGTATCTGTGCCGGTGAATCCTTACGAAATCAAGACATTACGGCTGCGATTCGCCACGGCTGCGGCCTCCGAAGCGCGCTGATCATCTATCCGCCGCGAGGGGGATTGCCACGTGTTGCATCGCATTGTGAAGATCGTGGTGCTGGCTGCTCTCGCGGTCCCGGCTGCGGCGGCGCGGCCGCAGCCTCCCGCCGATGCGGGAACAGTGCTGTTCTGGGAGGATGGATTTCCGGCCGCGGATACGGCACGGCCCACGCGCGCAGCTCTTGTGTCGCTGCTGCCGGGCGCGCGCGTTGTGGCGAGCGACGCGCTGGATGCGGCGCTGACTGCACCGGATTCCCTCCTGCTCGTGCTTCCCTATGGCTCCGCGTTTCCAAGGAACGCATGGCCTGCCATCGTGAACTATCTGGAGCGCGGCGGAAACCTGCTGGTGCTCGGCGGAAAACCGTTCACGCGTCCCGCATCGCGCGAGAACGGCAGGTGGACACTCGGTCCCCCGCTGCGCGCGTTCGCGGAAAAGCTCTACATTAACGACTACCAGGAAACGCCGGGGTCGAGCGGCCTGGAATTCCAGGCCAATCCGGATACGGCGCCCCTGGAGCCGCCGCCGTTTTCGTGGAGCCGCGCGTTCAGCGCCACCCTTCGGCTGACGGACGAGGATCTCTATCCGCGCGAAGGCTCGGCGGGCGGCATTGACGCGCGACTCGTGGCGCTGGCCTGGGGCGTCTCGGCTGGGCGCCGGCTCAGCGCCCCTTTGGTGCGCATCGACCATCTGAAAAACCGGTTCGCGGGAGGGCGATGGATTTTTCTGTCCTGCGAACTGGGCGCTGAATTTTGGACGAGCGAGGCGGCGCAGCGTCTGATTCCCGCGCTCGCACGCGACACCATCGAGGGCGCTGAAGATTGGCATGTGCGGCCGTCATGGCCGGTATTTCTCCCCGGCGAACCACCCACCTTCTCACTCCACTGGATGCGCTTTCATGCCCGCCCGGCGCCGGCGCGTTTTTCACTCGAACTCTCCGTGGGCGGCGATGTGGTGGAGCGCAAAGAAGTGACAGTCGATGCGCACGTGTTCCCCTACAGTTCGCAATTTTCACTGTCCGCCGACCGCCACACCGGGTTGCACGTGATGACCGCACGTTTGTTTCTGGGAAGGGAACTGCATGCCGTCTATCGCACGGGCTACTGGGTGCGCGACGACGCGGCGCTTCGATCCGGATTTGCGGTCAGCCTCCAGGGCGACTATTTCGTTCGCGACGGCCGCACCGAACTCGTTGCGGGAACTACGTACATGGCCAGCGACGTCCAGCGCGAGTTTTTCTTCGATCCCAATCCCTACGTCTGGGACCGCGATATGGCGGAGATTCGAGCCGCGGGCTTCAACATGCTCCGTACGGGCTGGTGGACGGGATGGGACCAGGCGATGAAAGAGAGCGGAGTGGTGCGGGAAGACGCCCTGCGGTCCGTGGAGGCCTTTCTGCTTACCGCGCGAGCGCACGATTTGCCCGTGCAATTCACGATCTTCGCCTTTGCGCCGGAAGTCCTCGGCGGGGGAAATCCCTATCTCGATCCGGAGGCGCTCCGGAGGCAGCGGGAGCTCGTCCTCGCTCTTGTGAACCGTTTCGGCGGTGTGCCGTTCCTGATCTGGGATCTCATCAACGAACCGAGTTTCTCCAACCCTCGTCGGCTGTGGGCCACCCGGCCCAATGGCGACGAATACGAGCGCCAAGCGTGGAACGAATGGCTCACGCGGCGCTACAAGTCGCGAGAGGAACTGGAAGAGGCCTGGAAAATCACTCCGCTGCCGCCGAACGAGCTTCCTCCGCTGCCGGAAGAGGACGAATTTTCGTACCGTGCGCCGCAACGCACCATGCAGGGCAGCAATGCGCTGAAAGCTCCGGATTATTTTCTGTTCGCACAGGAGGAATTCGCCCGCTGGGCGCAGGATCTGCGCGATGCCATTCACGCCTCGGGCAGCCGCCAGCTCATCACCGTGGGCCAGGATGAGGGCGGCGGACGCGACCGCCCCTCGCCGGCGTTTTTCGTTCCTGCCGTGGATTTCACTACCACGCATCCGTGGTGGCAACACGATGCGCTGCTTTGGGACTCCCTGGTCGCCAAGCAGCCGGGCAAACCCATGCTCGTACAGGAACTGGGCGTAGCGCGCGATCTGGAGATTGACGCGAGCGAACGCTACACGCCGCAGGAAAAAGCCGCGCTGCTCGAGCGGAAACTGGCCATTGCCGCGGCCACCAGCGCGGGCGCAATCCAGTGGCTCTGGAATACAAACGCGTACATGCGCAACGACAACGAGGCGGCCATCGGCGCTGTGCGCGTGGACGGAACGGAAAAGCCGGAAGCAAGCGTCCTCCGGCATTTCGCCTCGTTCGCCGCCGCAACGCGCGGGCTGCCGTCGGATCCCGAGCCGGCGCCGGTGGCCATCGTTACCTCGCAGGCGCTGCAATATTCGGCGCTCGATTGGCTCGGGCTTGACGCGCAGATGCGCGCGGTGCGCGCGCTCGAATACGGATGCCGGGTGCCGGCCGCGGTCGTGGCGGAAAACCAACTGGAGCGGCTAAGCCGGCCGCGGCTGGTGATCCTTCCTTCGCCACTCGCGCTCAGCGATGAGGCATGGGCGCGACTCATGGCTTACGTGCGGGCGGGAGGCACGCTGTTGCTCACCGGCTCTGCGGAACGCGACGCGCACTGGCGCGCCACCGGACGGCTGCACGCGCTGGGGCTGGACGCTTCGCCCGCGCCGCTCACGTTCCGCGAGGCCGCCATCGATCTGGATGGCGCGCACATCCCGCTCACGTTTGCATTCGACCGTCAGCAGTTTGCGGAATACCTGGCGACAGCCGACGGCCGCACGATGCACGAGCTAAACGTGGGCAGCGGGAAACTTTACGTGACGAATTATCCCGTGGAGCTTTCCGAGTCACTCGAACCCGCTGCGGCGGTCTATCGCTGGGCGCTGGTGAAGGTCGGCATTGCATCGGCCTTCACCGGAAAGCTGCCGTCGTCCGGCGTGCTCATCCGCCGTGCCCTGTTTCGCGATGCCGCTATCTATCTGTTCGTCTCGGAGAGCGCGAACGACGAACCGATCGCCGTGCGTGACACGGAGACCGGTTGGACGTTTGATTTTTCGCTCGGCTCGCGCCGCGCGCGGCTGGAACTGATCGACCGAAAGACCGGAAGGCTGATCGCAGCGTTCGGGAACGACTGAGCCGCCAGAGGCGCACAACCGGTCGCGTCTGGTTGCCCGCGAGCGGCGTCCGTGCGCATCAGGCCTGGATGTACCAGGGCACGTTGATAAGAACGATGCGCGGGCTTCCCTTCAACAGCAAAAAGGCTTTCAGCAGTTCCGCGCGCTGGTTGTGCAGTGGGTAGTGGTACCAGTGCTTCTCCACTAGTTCCGGAACGATCACGGCTATCTGCCGGCCCGGGTTGTTCTTCTCCATATTCAGTACATATTCCAGAATCGGCCGGATCAAAAGGCGGTAGGGAGACGGCAAAGTGACCAGCGAGGGCGGTGTCCCTCCAAAATCCTCAACGGGCCGCTGGACCAGGTGGCACCACTGGGCCTCGAGAGTGTTCGTCTCCTCATCGGCGGCTACGTGCACGGCGTGGATTTCAGGTGAAAGCGTGAGTGCGAACTGCAGGGCGCGCTCGGAAATTTTCGACCACCCCTGAATGGGCACAATCACGATCGGAGGGCCCATATTCTCAATCGCCAGCGGTTCAGAATCCGCGGTTTCCTCCGCCACTCCGTCGTAGTGGCCGCGAACACGCAGCATCAGCAGAACGAGTGCGGCGATCAGCAACGCACTGACCCACGCGCCCGACCTGAATTTCGTCACGAGCACGACCAGCAGCGTGATACTCGTGGCCACGGCCCCCAAACCATTGATGACCATGCTTCGCATGGCGCCCGGGCCTCCCGTGCGCCGCCAGCGGCTCACCATGCCTGCTTGCGAGAGCGAAAACGCCAGGAACGCTCCGATCGCGAACAGAGGGATCAACCGATCCGTCACCCCACGGAACAGCATCAGAAGAATCGCGGCCATCACCGCCAGAGCGATGATGCCCTGCGAATACACCAGCCGTCGCCCGCGAATACCCAAGGAATGCGGCAGATATCCATCGTGAGCCACGGCTTTGCACAGCCGTGGAAAGTCCGCAAAGGCGGTGTTGGCGGAGAGCGCCAGAATCACCAGAATGGAAACAATCGTGAGGTAATAAAACCAGTTGCGGCCTATCACCGCCGCCACCAGCATGGACAGCACGCTCTGGTAGCCCACCGCACCCGGATCCGTGGCGGCGATTCCATAAGCCTTCGTGAGATAGGCGATTCCCGCCAGCAGCAGGATCAGCAGGCCGATGATTACCGTCAACGTGCGCTGGGCATTGCGGACGGTGGGCTCGCGGAACGCCCGCACGCCATTGGATACCGCCTCGACGCCCGTCATCGCTGTGCAGCCATTGGAAAACACCTGGAGCAGGAGCCAAACGCCTGCTGCCGTCGCCACCGGAGCTGGCGCGGGAGGAAGGGCCGCGGCAGGGACGGGATGACCGCCCGCGCTCACCGCGCGGGCCAGCCCGATCCCAATGGTGATGACCAGCGTCCCGAGAAAGAGGTGCGTGGGCACCATGAAGAACACTCCCGCCTCCTTCAGCCCGCGCAGATTGATGATGGTGAGCATCAGAAGGATTCCCAGGCAGAGTCCCAGTGTGTGCGGCTGAAGCCGCGGCACGGCGGACACCAGCGCGCCCACCCCCGCGGCAATTCCCACCGCTACCACGAGGATGTAGTCGAGCATCAGCGCCGCGGCGGCCAACAGTCCTGCGCGAGAACCCAGGTTCTCCGATGCCACGGTGTACGATCCGCCGCCCCCGGGATATGCCGCTATCGTCTGCCGGTAGGAGAAATAAACAATGACGAGCAAAAGGATGATGCAGGCAATCACTGGGACGATATATGCCACGCCCGCGGCACCGAGCGGAATCAACAGAGTGAGCGCCGCTTCGGGGCCATACGCCGCGGAACTGAGCGCGTCGAGGCCGAAGATCGGAATTCCCGCGGACGTCCCGATTTGTTCGGCGCGCTCATCTGAGGTGGCCAGGGGTTTGCCGAGCAGTACGTCTAGGACGGACATGTGTACCTCTCCTTCTATGAAGGCGCCTAGAGTAATGCGCCCGCAACGCAAAAGAAACCGCTTGTACCCGTGCCGGGCTGGATTGAGCCGAAAACGATGTCCGCGGAAGGATTACGGGTGAACTAAAAGTCAGAGAGCGCGTCGGTTGGCAGGGCCACGCGCACCGCATTCAACACTGCCGCGAGGTCGATGATTTCCTGCGCGATGGCGCCGCCGATAGGTGGCAGGTAGCCGAACGCCGCCGCCATCATTCCCAGAATGCTCAGGGCCATTCCGCCCACAGCGCTCTCCAGCGCAATCCTCCGCATCCGCCGGCCGATGTGCATCAGCTCGTCCACGCGGCTCAGCGAGGTTTCCAGCACCACGGCATCGGCAGCCTCGGAAGTGACGTCGCTCTTCACTCCGAAGGCCACGCCCACCGTCGCGGCCTGCATGGCCGGTGCGTCGTTCACGCCGTCGCCTAGAAAGAGCGTGGGCGAATGCGCCGCGGCGGCGCGCACGATTTCCACTTTTTCCTCGGGGCTCTTCGCCGAGTACACCTCGCGGATGCCCACCTGCTCGGCCAAGTGGCGCACCTCGGCGTCGCGATCGCCGGACACGATGAGGACGCGGTTCACGGCATGTCTGGGCTCGAGGTGTTTGATGAATTGCGAACTTTCGCTGCGTGGGGAATCCACAAACCGCAGCACTCCGGCCCAGTGTTCCTCCACCACTACCACGCATTCGAGCCCCGAAGCCACGGGAGGTAACGCCGCTCCGTTCACGCCGAGTTTTGCGCGGCTCGTGATCCACACCTGCCGCGTTCCGGCCACGCCCCGCAGACCTTCCCCGGGCCGCTCGCTGATCCGCGAGACGGGCGCGAGTGGCAGATTCGATTTCTGCGCGGCCTCCTGGATCGCGGTGGAGAGCGGATGCTTCGAGTAGCGCTCCACACTGGCCGCCAGCCCGAGCACCTCGTCTCTCTCAAAGCCCGGCGCACACAGGATTTGGGAGAGCGCCGGCTTCCCGTACGTCAGCGTCCCCGTTTTGTCGAACACCACTGTGCTGCACCGGTCCACTTGTTCCAGCATGGCCGGATTGCGGATGATGATGGCGCGGCGCGCGGCCAGCGAAATGGCGCCGATTACAGCCACAGGGATGGCGATGAGCAGCGGGCACGGAGTGGCCACCACGAGAACCGCCAGGAACCGCCGGGATTCCCCGCTCCACCACCAGGCCGCGCCTGCAAACGCGAGCGCGATCGGCGTATACCAAGCTCCTAGCGTGTCGCCCAGCCGGCGCATCCGCGGCCTCTGCTGTTGGGTCGCTTCCATCACGCGCATGATGCGGGCGTAGCGGGAATCCACCGCCCGTTTCTCTGCGCGAATGGTCAGTGCTCCTTCGCCATTGATGGCGCCGGAAATTACCTCGGAGCCGGGCGCCTTTTCGATCTCATAGGGCTCGCCAGTCAGGTAGGCTTCGTCCATGTCGCCCTGCCCGGCAATCACCAGGCCGTCCACGGGACATGTTTCGTGCGGGAACAGCTCCAGCACGTCTCCGGGAGCGATGTCCTCCAGTCTCACGTCCGCCAAGCCCGTATCCGTTTTCCGATGAGCCGTCTGCGGCATGCGCCGCGCCAGCGCGTCCAGCACGGAGGACGCGCGACGGCTGGCGAAGCCTTCGAGCGCGGCACCGCCGGAAAGCATCAGGATCACGATCACCCCTACCAGGTATTCTCCGAGGAGAGCAGAAGTGACGATGGAGATGCCTGCAAGATGGTCCGAGCCGAACTCGCGCGCAAAGGCCTTCCGCACGAGCGGTACTACCAGCGGAATCCCGCCCGCAATCAGCACGATGATGAGCGGCGCCTGCGACACGCGGGGCGAGGCATGCACGAGGAAGGGCAGAAAAAGGTGGAGCGCGATGCCCACAACGGCCAGCGCGGCTATGAAATTGGGCGCGGTCCAGCGCGAAAAAAAATCTTTGCTTCCCGCGGGCGCGGAGGTAGCGGGAGGAGCGGCGGGATGTGGCTCGCTCATCTCTCCGGACATTATAGGCGACTTCGCCTCCGACCGAGGCTCACTCCAGCGATTTGTGGAAACGCAGGATGCTGACGCCGAGCAGCACCACGGCGAACGCGCCCATCGCCGCCACCTGCGGCCAGAGCACTTCGTACCCAACGCCCTTCAGATATACGCTGCGCAACACAATCATGAAGTAGCGCAGCGGATCGAGGTAGGTGAGCTTCTGGAAGAACGCCGGCATGCTACTGATCGGCGTTCCGAATCCGGAGAGCGTAGTGGCCGGCATGATGAAAAAGAACGCGGAAACCATGGCCTGCTGCTGGTTGGCGGATATCGTGGAGATGAACAGTCCCACGCCAAGCGATGAAAGCAGAAAGATCATCGTGCTCGACGCCAGCACCCACACGCTTCCGCGGAACGGCACGCCGAACCAAAACGTCCCGACCAGCGAAATCAGCCCGGCATCGAATACGCCGATCAGAAAGAATGGCAGCGTCTTCCCTAGGATGAACTCCCACCGGCGTATGGGCGTCACCATAATCTGTTCGAGCGTGCCGATTTCCCGCTCGCGAACCACGGCAAATGCCGTCAGGTTCATCACCATCACGAGCATCAGATTGCCGATGACGCCGGGCACGAAAAACCAGCGGCTGTCGAATCCTTCGTTGAACCAGGGTCGTTCCACAAGGTCCACGTGCGGAACGACTCCCAGCAGTTGCGGATTCAGGCGGCCCATGCGGTCCCGCTGATATTCCTGGGCAAACTTGGCGCTGATATCGGTTACATAACCGAGGCCAACCAGAGCGGTGTTGGAATTCGTGCTGTCGACGATCACCTGCACCTGCGCGCCCCTTGCGCCGCGCAGGTCCTGGGCGAACCCGGAGTCGATTCGAATGGCCAGCAAGAAATCGCCCTGGTCGATGCCTCTCCGCAATTCCTCCGGGCGCTGGGCGCGCAACTGGAGGTCGAAATAACGGCTGGCGGTGAGCCGGGAGAGGAATTCCCGGCTTTCCTGCGTGTTGTCGTAGTCCAGCACCGCAAACTTGACGTGCTTTACTTCCAGAGTCGCAGCGTAACCAAACACCATCATCTGGATCACCGGCGGGGCGAACAGCAGGAAGCGCGTCCGCGGATCGCGCAGCGTCTGAAGAAACTCCTTCACCAACATTCGCCGGATGCGTCCGAGGGCCTGCAGGAATTTCATTCCAGCCTCTTGTGCAGCGCCCGCGTGGCCATCGTCACCATCACGAATGCGTAGATTCCCAGCGCGGCGAGCTGTGAAGCGAACAGCCTGACCGGAGTGCCCTTCAGAAATATGTTGCGTAGGATGGTGATGTAATAACGCGCGGGCAGTACGCGCGTGATCCACTGCACCACCACGGGCATCTGGTCAATCGGAAACAGGAACCCCGAAAGCAAGAATGTGGGCAGAAAGGTAGCCACAAGCGCGAACTGGCTGGCCGCGAGCTGCGATTTGGCGATTACCGACATCCAGTAACCCAGCGAGAGCACCACCAACAAAAACAACGCGGAGCTGGCGAAGAGAATCGGCCAACTCCCGCGGAATGGGACGCCGAACCACACGACGCCCATCACCGCGCACACCGCCGTGTCCGCCATGCCGATCACGAAATAGGGAACCAGCTTGCCAATCTGGATTTCGAGCGCTCCGACGGGCGTGGAAATCAGCTGTTCCATCGTGCCCCGCTCCCATTCGCGAGCGATGGTCAGCGAGGTCAGAAACGCTCCAACCACGGCCATCACCAACGCGACAACTCCCGGGACGAAGGTGGCCATGCTCTCCAGGTTTTCGTTGAACCAGGTACGCGCGCGCACTTCGAGCGGAGGCACGGGAGCAGCGAGGCCCCGAGCCTGCGCCCAATCCACCTGGATCCGGCTGGAATACGTCGCAATGACGGCGCGCGCGTAGTTCAATCCGATGGTGGCGGAGTTGCTGTCGCTGGCGTCGAGGATGCCCTGCACGGAGGTTCCGCGCCCATCGAGCAAATCCTGCGAGAATCGCGGAGGAATCACGATGGCGCCTACGCACGCGCCGGAGTTGATATCGTCCGCCACCTCGCGATAGTCGGTCGCCAGATGGACAATGCGAAAATATTCGGAAGCCTGGAACGCTTTGAGCAGGCCCTGGCTCTGCTGCGACCCGTCGCGGTCGTAGACGCACAGGGGCACGTGCTTCACGTCGAGGTTGACCGCATAGCCGTAGATGAACAACAGAATTATCGGGATGGCGAAGATGATGAGCAGGCTGCGCACATCGCGGGCGATCTGAATGAATTCCTTCCTCATCATGGCGAAGATCCGGCGCAGGCTCATGGCCTCGCCTCGCGTGATCCGCGTCCTGCGGTAAGCGCCACGAACACGTCTTCGAGTGTCGGGGGGATGGGCTCCACGCGGCTGACCGCCACTTGATGCGCTGTGAGCGCATCTCGAATCGGCCCCGCGGCGGAACGCGCGTCGCTTACAACGGCATGCAGCGCCCGGCCGAAGACCGCCGCATCCTCCACGCCGGGCGCTGCGCGCAGTGCTTCCAGGCCTGGTCCCAGGGGCTCGCACTCCACCAGCAACAGTTCCCCCTTCATCGACTGGCGCTTCAGTTCCGTGGGAGTGCCCATCGCCACGATGGCGCCGCGGTCAATCAGCACCAGCCGGTTGCAGTACTCTGCCTCGTCCATATAGTGAGTGGTGACGAACACCGTCACGCCCTCGCCGGACATCTCGTGAATCAGCGCCCAGAACTGCCGCCGCGACACCGGATCCACTCCCGAGGTGGGCTCATCGAGGAAAACGATGGGAGGCCGGTGCAATACCGCGCACCCCAGCGCCAGCCGCTGCTTCCAGCCAACCGGCAGCGAGCGCGTCATCGCGTTTTCGCGTCCCTCGAGGCCGGCCATCTTTACGGCCCAGGCCGCACGCTCTCGAAGCTCCGAAGCGGGTACGCTGTAAAGCCCCGCAAAAAACCTCAAGTTTTCGATCACCGTCAGATCGTTGTAGAGGGAAAACTTCTGCGACATGTAGCCGATGCGCTGGCGGATTGCTTCCGGCTGGGTCGCCACGTCGAGCCCCGCCACGGTGGCTCGGCCGGACGTGGGTTCCAACAACCCGCACAGGATCCGGATGGTAGTGGATTTGCCGGCGCCATTCGGCCCGAGGAAGCCGAACACTTCGCCGCGGCGCGTCTCGAAGCTGATTCCGTTGACCGCCGTAAATTTCCCGAATCGCTTGGTCAACTTCTCGACCGTGACGGCGAAACCATTCCCGTTCATGGCCGGCTCTCCGGAATGGCCCCCGCAGGTTGCTCCTCGACCGCGGATACGAAGATGTCTTCAATGCTCGGCGCAATCGGCTCGAGCGAATCCACGGCGACTCCGGCCTCCTGCAGCCGTGCCCGGAGCTGTGCCTGCCGCTCCGGATTCTCGTCTGCGAACAGATGCACGGCGTCGCCCACCAGCACCGAGCTGCGAATGCCGGGCGCGTCACGAATTGCATCCATGGCGCGCGGAACGTCGGGAGAACGCAGGGACAGCACGACTCCGGGAAATCTTTTCTTCAACTCTTTGGGCTCGTCGCAAAACAGCATGCGGCCTTGATGGATCAGGCCAACACGATGGCAGCGCTCCGCTTCGTCCAGATACGAAGTGGAGGTGAGAATGGCCACTCCTTCGCTAACCAACGAATACAGAATCGACCAGAAATCGCGCCGCGAAACAGGGTCCACCCCGTTTGTCGGCTCGTCCAGCAGCACCACGCGCGGCCGGTGAATGAGCGCGCAGATCAGTCCCAGCTTCTGCTTCATCCCGCCGGACAGATTGCCTGCCAGCCGCGTCTGGAACTCCACCAGCCCCGCGGCGGCCAGCAGCTCCGCTGCACGCTGCTCCCGCTGGGCGCGCTTCACACCGAACAGCTCGGCATAGAACCGGATATTTTCTTCCACCGTCAGATCTTCATACAGGCCAAATCGCTGCGGCATGTAGCTGAGGTGGCGCTTGGCTCCCTCAGGGTCAGCGCCGACGTCGAATCCGCCCACTGCAGCGCGCCCGCCGTCTGGCGCGAGCACGCCGGCCAGGATGCGCATCGTGGTCGTCTTCCCCGCGCCGTCCGGACCGACCAGGCCGAAGATTTCGCCCGGCCGCACGTCGAAGCTCAGACCATCCACGGCGCATACGGGTCCGAAGCGCTTCTCGAGCGCTTCCACGACAATCGCTGGTGCTACCTCGGTCATTCCGCCGCCTACTTCACCGGCACGTAAACGTCCGCCGGCATCCCTGGCTTCAGTTCGTAGTTGGGATTGTCCACGTCCACTTTCACGCGATACACCAGAGTCACGCGCTCCTGCTCCGTCTGCACGCTTTTCGGCGTGAACTCAGCCTCGGAAGAAATGAAGGAAACGCGCCCGTGATACGTCTTCCCGGGAAACGAGTCTGTCTTCACGGAAACGTCCTGGCCCCAGCGCAGGCGGCCCAGCTCCGTTTCCGGCAGATACACGCGCACCCAGATGTGGTCCAGATCCGCCAGCGTCACCACCGGCGTCGCCGGCGACACGACTTCGCCCAGCTCCGCCTGTCGCACCAGTATCACGCCATCGAACGGCGCCGTCAGGGTCGTGTAGCTCAGCCGGATGCGCGACAACTCCACGTTCTGCCGCGCCTCGTGCGCATTGGCGTGGTCGACGGCTATTTCTTCCTTGCGAGTTCCTTCTTCAAGTTCACTCAACGTCTGCTGCAGGCGCGCCAGCGTGGCTTTTGCGCGAGTCACGTTCGTCTGCGCCTGGTCCCGCGTCTGCGCCGGAATTTCGTCCTTCTTGTACAGCGCCTCGTAGCGTTCGTAGTCCTGCTGCTTCTGCTGCAGGTCCGCGCGCGCATCCACCACCGCCTCGCGGGCCGCCTGGATGTCCTGGTCGCGACTGCCGGCCAGCGCCAGCGCCAGTTGGCGGTCGCGCACGCGCAACACCGCATCGTCCACCGCCACCTGCTGCCGGTAATCCGCCGTATCTAGCCGCGAGAGCAGTTGGCCCTCTTTCACCGACTGGCCTTCTTCCACCGGCAAGTCCACGATGCGTCCCGGAACCTTGAATCCCACCAGGCTTTCGTGCGCCTCAATGTTCCCCGAGAGCTTCATTTCGCTTACGGCCACGCGCGGCCGGAACCACTGAGGATTGAAATAGAGCACGGCGCCCGCGGCGAGCAGCAGCAGGACCGGAAGAATCAGGCGTTTCATGGCTCGTCCACCTTCCTTACGAATTGCAAACAGTGGAACCCCTTCACTTCGTGCCCAGATAGTTCTCGTAACTCTGCTCGGTGGCGCCCAGCGCGCGCGCCAGCGCCATCCGCGCATCTGCGTGGCGTGCCAGCGCCAGAATGTGGTCGTCCTGCGCGCTCTGGAGCGAGCTCTGGGCCGTAATCACCTCGATGTTGTCCGTTACGCCGTGCCGGAACCGGTCCTCCGCAAGCTTCAGCTCGCTCACTGCCAGGTCCACAGCCGCTTGGGTCACGCTCACCTGCTGCTCGGTCGAGGCCAGATCGAGAAGCGCCTTCCGCACATCCTGCTCGATTCCGCGCCGCAGGTCCGCAATCTGCTCGTCAATCCGCTGCACCCGGCTCTGCAGTTCCTTCGCCTCGCCGCTGCGGTCGTGGTCAAAAATCGTGAAGCTCACGGTTCCCTGGACTTGACCCACTCCCGGCATCTCGCCGAAGTTGCGTCCGAACGCGCCGTAATCTCCGTCAATCGACAGCTTCGGGTAGTAACGGGCGTGCGAGGCTTTTTGCTGCTCCACGAGCGATGTCCGTTGGGCGCGCAAAGACCGGTAATCCGCCCGGGCCTCGAGCGCCGCTTGCACCGCCTGGCCGGCTTCCGGAGGGGCTACGGCATGAAAGTCCAGCCGCTCCGCCAATTGCACCGGGGCGCCCGGCCGGATTCCCAGAAACCGCTGGAGTACGAGCAAAGCGGTCTCAAAACTATTCTGGGCTACGAGCAAACTTTGATGATCCCGCTGCAGCTGCACCTGTGCTCTCAGCACGTCTACCCCTGTCGCCAAACCCGCCGAGTGCTGGTCGCGAGCCAATTTCTCGAGCACGCGCGACGTCTCCACGCGGGCTTTGGCCGCCTCCACTTCCGCGGCTGCCGCCTGGCCGTCCAGGTAATATCCGGCGGCCTCGCGGATCACCAGGTCGCGTGTGTCCTGATAGCTCAACTTTGTGGCATCCTCCTCACGCTTGCTGGCCTGCCAGGTGTGGTAGGCCTGCCGGTCAATCACCTGCTGTCTCGCGAATACCCGAAAGTCGTAAGTGCCGAATACCCCCGTGGTCAGCGGAATCGGAGCCCCTGGAAATGCAAAGCCCAGTGCATGTAGGTTGCGGTCCTGCAGATTGGCAAAGGCTGCGCTCGTCACATTTGGCTCCAGCGCGGACCTCTTTCTAAGCGCCGTACCGCCCGCCTCGTCCGCCTGGGTCCCCGCCACCCGCACCGAGAGGTTGTTCTTCAGGGCCAGGGAAATCGCCTCGCGGATCGTCAGCAGACCCTCCCCTTCCGGCGAGGTGGTCTGGCCATTTGTTGCCGGTAGATTCTCAGGCGGCGTTGGTGACGACACCTGTTGGGCCACGCATGGCGCGGATATGGCCAGGAGCAGTGCAGAAACGGTCGCCCAGGTGCCGAACCTGGAACAATATGCGACCGACATTCGTAATTGACTAATAGTCATATTTTTGACGACCTGAATTTATCCCCGATTCCGCCCGGACTTTCCTGTCCGGTAATCTCTCGGGTCCAGCCCGCCCAGGAACATCTCGAGCCACACATCGAGCCACTGCAGCAGTTCGCCGCGCGGGTCGAGCGACCAGAGCACAAGGGCGCCGAACACGGCCTGCTGGAACGCGCGAGCCATGTGCGCCGCCGGGAGGTCGGCGCGCAGCTCGTTGCGCTCCTGACCTATCTGGAAGATTTCCTCCAATACCCCCCGGCCCTCCTCCATCTTCCCGGCCATGAACTCGCGTACCGGTCCGCGCGAGAGAGGCGCCACCAGGATGCTGCGCAATAGCCCGGGCGAATGGCTGGCTTCTTCCGCCAAGGAATGGGCCAGCCGGCGCAACACCTGCCAGGTCGGCTTTGAGCCCGTGCGCGACTCATCCCGCGCCGCCTGGATCTTCTTGATCCGCGAATCGCCAAAGGCCAGCAGCACGTGCTCCTTGGTGGGGAAGTAATTGAAGAAGGTTCCCTTCCCGACGTCGGCCGCTTCGGTAATCTGCTCGACGGTTGTCTCAGAAAGTCCCTGCTCCGCAAACAGGCGAAGCGCTGCCCGCATCAACCGCTCGTAAGTCTCGGCCTTACGGCGCTCGCGGCGTGGCAGAGGCGCCGTCGGGGCGTTGGAAGGTGAAGTGCGAATCGTCTGTCCCTGATTATGACTCATAGGCATATTCGACCATAGGTCGTCTACGACCTGAAGTCAAGATAATTCGGCGCAAATCGCCGCCATTCCCCTTTGCGCTCAGCCACTCGATCTTCCCCTCAGGCCCCTGCCCAGCTACGACTCCTATGCCCGCGCGACGCAATCGGCCCGTTGCGCTGTACACTACGCCGGTGCCGACTCCGCCCGCTCCGGAGAATGCTCAGCCCGGCCTGCGCCGCCAACTCACTCTCTGGCACCTGATTGTCTATGGCCTGATCGTCGTCCAACCCACAGCTCCCATGCCTGTTTACGGGGTGGTGAGCGAGGCCGCCCGGGGGCACGTGGTCACCACCATCCTGATCGCCATGGTGGCCATGCTGTTCACGGCCGTGAGCTATGGCCGGATGGCGCGGGCGTATCCCAGCGCAGGCTCGGCATACACGTACGTGGGCCGGGAGTTGCACCCTGCGTTGGGCTACGTGACGGGTTGGAGCATGGCCATGGATTACATGCTTAATCCCCTGATTTGCACCATTTGGTGCAGCAAGGCGGCCGGCAATTTCGCTCCTCAAGTCCCCTACGCCGCATGGGCCGTGTCTTTCGCAGTGCTTTTCTCGGCGCTGAATCTACGGGGTGTAAAGACCTCCGCCCGTATCAACGAGCTGCTGGCGGGCGCAATGGGGGTAGTGGTTGTGGTGCTGTTTTACTTCGTCTTTCGGTATGTGGCGGGGCTGCCGCCGCAGGGATCCGGCTACTTTACGCGCCCGTTTTATGACCCTTCGACGTTCTCGGCGAAAGCAGTGTTCACAGGCACCTCCATCGCCGCGCTCACTTACATCGGTTTCGACGGCATCTCCACGCTTTCCGAGGAGGTGGAGAACCCCCGGCGCAACATTCTGCTGGCCACTGTTCTCACCTGCCTTATCACCGGAATCCTGGCCTCGCTCGAGGTTTACGCCGCACAGCTCGTCTGGCCGGTTTCCCTGAAATTCCCTGACGTGGATACCGCCTACGTCTTTGTCGCCGGCCGGGCAGGAGGCCCCGGGCTCTTTCATCTGGTCAACGCCACCCTTCTGGTGGCCACCGTCGGTTCGGGTATGGCTTCCCAATTAGGCGCCGCCCGGCTGCTCTACGGCATGGGACGCGATGATGCCCTGCCGCGCCGGTTCTTTGGGGCCATCTCACCGCGCCACGGAATTCCCGCGAACAATGTGCTGTTTGTCGGCGCAGTTTCGCTGGCCGGGGCTTTCGCCATGAGTTACGAACTGGGCGCGGAAATGCTGAATTTCGGGGCTTTCATCGCCTTTATGGGGGTGAATGCCGCGGCCTTTACCCGCTACTACCTGCGCGGCAGTCAGCGGCGCTGGAGGGATGCGGTGGCCCCCGTGCTGGGATTCGCCATCTGCCTGTTTATTTGGCTGAATCTCCGGTGGCAGGCAAAGCTTGCCGGCGGCGCCTGGATGATGTTCGGAATCCTCTACGGCGCCTGGAAGACGCGGGGGTTTCGCGCCGACCTGGTCCGCTTTGAGGCCCCACCGGACGTTCCGTAGCTCCGCTACCGCTCACGGACGAACAAGCTGACGCTGCCGGGCCTGCGGGCCAGCGCTTCCGCTACCTTCAGGAACGCCTGCGCGGCGTGCGACAGCGTGGCTTTTTTCCGGTGCACAATGCGGATTTTGCGCTCGAATTGCAGCTCCGGTACAGGCACGCGCACGAGTTCGCCCCGCGCCAGTTCGCCCTGCACGCACACCGCGGGCACCAAGGCCACGCCATTCCCCATGGCCACGAATTTGCGGATAGCCTCCAGCGTGGGCAGCTCCACGTCCATGTTCAGCGGAGTCTTGTGGCGCCGGAACGCGGCCAGCACCTTGGCGCGGTGGGGCGAGGGGACATGGTGCGCCACGAATGATTGCGCGCCCAGCTCACGGATCCCCGCCTTTTTCGCTCCCGCCAGCGGGTGACGTGGATGCACCACGAATGCCAGCTCGTCCGTGGCTACCACTACGGACCGCAGCGCCGGGTCCTCCGGCTCGAACGACAGCATGCCCAGCTCCACGCTGTGATTGAGCACCGCCTCCGACACGCGGCTGGCCAGCGACCGCGTCACCGATACGCGCACCATCGGGCAGGCCCGCCGGAATTCGTGCAGCAGCGGCAGCAGGTAGAGCGAGGTGAACTCGTTGGCGGCGATCGAAAGCTTCCCGCGCCCGGCGCTGCGCAACTCCGTAAGCGCGGCCCGCACCTCTCCCCTCAGATTGAGCAGCTTCTCCGCATACTCCCGCACGACGGCGCCTGCATCGGTCAGATGACCGTGCCGGGAGGAGCGATCAAAGAGCGCCTCGCCCAGATCCTCCTCCAGTTTGCGAATCGTCTGGCTTACGGCGGGTTGCGTGCGGTGCAGCCGCTGCGCCGCGCGAGAGAAGCTGCCTTCTTCCACAACCGCCAGAAAGGCCTGAAGCTCGGAGAGTTCCATGTTCGTTCAGTGGCCGGAGAGCGACCCTCCCGGCGGAATTATAGAATAAATGATTTTTATTCTTCCAGAAGAATTATAAGCTTGCGTTATCCATCAGCCCTCTCCAGACTGAACCCCGAGGCGCGGTGCTCGCATACAGCGTTTCGCCTCCACAGACCGCAATCATGGCCCTCGAGTCCATCACCATCTTCGACACCACACTCCGCGACGGCGAACAGGCGCCGGGCTGCAGCATGTACCTGGGGGAGAAGCTTCGCATGGCGCGTCAGCTCGACCGTCTGGGCGTGGACGTGATCGAAGCCGGATTCCCGGTAGCCTCCGACGGTGATTTTGAGGCGGCGCGCGCTGTAGCCCGCGAAATCCGCCGGCCGAGAATCGCGGCGCTGGCTCGCGCCGTCCGCGACGACATCACGCGAGCCTGGAAGGCCGTGGAAGTCGCCGCGCGTCCGCGCATTCACACGTTTCTTGCCACTTCCGATATCCACCTGCAATGCAAACTGAAAATCACGCGCCCACAGTGTCTCGAGCAGACGGGCATCGCCGTGGGCTATGCGAAGTCCCTGTGCGACGACGTGGAATTCTCGCCTGAAGATGCGACGCGTTCCGACCCTGCGTTTCTGATCGCCGTGCTTCAAGCGGCGGTCGATGCGGGCGCCACGACGCTGAACATTCCGGATACGGTCGGCTACACGATTCCGTCCGAATACGCCCAATTGATCCGGCTGATCCGCGAGCGCGTCCGCGGCATCGACCGCGCCGTGATATCCGTGCATTGCCATAACGATCTGGGCCTCGCCGTGGCCAATTCTCTCGCGGCCATTGCCGAAGGCGCGCGGCAGGTGGAGTGCACGGTAAACGGCATCGGAGAACGCGCTGGGAATGCGGCGCTGGAAGAGATTGCCATGGCGCTCCGCGTTCGCGCGGACCGCCTGCCCTATCGCACAGGCATCGTCACCGAGGAAATCGTCCCGTCCAGCCGGCTGCTTTCCGAGCTGATCGGATTTTCGGCACAGCCCAATAAAGCCGTGGTGGGCGCCAACGCCTTTGCCCACGAAGCCGGCATCCACCAGCACGGCGTGCTCAGCAATCCGTTGTGCTACGAAATCATGACGCCGGAGTCGGTCGGCCTGGAGGCAAATCGCATCGTGCTGGGAAAGCACTCCGGCCGGCACGCGCTCGCGCGGCGCTATGCGGAGCTAGGCTACGAGCTGTCGCGCGAGCAGCTCAACGCCGCCTACCGGCGGTTTACGGCGCTGGCGGACAAGAAGAAGAACATCTACGACCTCGACCTGCTCTCGTTTCTTCCCGCCGAGCTGCGCCGGTCGCCTCGACTTCGTCCCGCCGACGGCGATGAGGGCCGCCTGCGTTCGTCGCGCGCGGCCGCGGGCGCAAACTGACACGCGCATTTCTCCGCAGGGCTTTCCGAGCTCCCGCTTTTTTTCCCTGCGCGGTTCAAGTATGGAAAGGGGGAGCGGCGTGCGGGGGGAGGAAGCGATGCCGTATCGAATCGCAGTTCTGCCGGGCGATGGAGTAGGGCCGGAGGTGACGCGCGAAGCGGTGCGCGTGCTGCGCGCCATGGGAGACCTGTGCGGTTACGATTTCCGGTTCACGGAAGTGTCCATCGGCGCAGCCGCCGTTCGCAAATGCGGCGATCCGCTTCCGGAGGAAACGCGCGAAGCGGCGCTCGAAGCGGATGCAGTGCTGCTTGGCGCCGTCGGCTCGCCCGACCTGGATCGCGCTCCTGCGCACCTGCGGCCCGAATCGGGATTGCTGGCCCTCCGTCAGGCGCTGGGCGGATATGCGAACCTGCGCCCCGTGGCGGCTCATGATGCCCTGAGCGCCTGCACTCCGCTGCGTCCGGAGGTGGTGTGCGGCGCCAATGTGCTCATCGTGCGCGAACTGCTTGGCGGCCTCTACTTCTCCGAGCCTCGCGGGTACGTGCCGGGCGAGTGCGCGGTGAACACGCTGCGTTACACGGCGCCGGAGATAGAACGCGTGGCCCGCGTGGCTTTCGACGCCGCGCGCGGTCGCAGCGGGCGCGTCGCTTCCGTGGACAAAGCCAACGTGCTGGAAACTTCGCGCCTGTGGCGCGAAGTGGTGATGCGCGTCGGCCGCGATTATCCCGATGTAATCCTTGAACACCACTACGTGGACTCGTTCGCCATGCTGCTCGTCACCACCCCTCTCCGCTTCGACGTCGTGCTCACCGAAAACCTGTTCGGGGACATCCTTTCGGACGAAGCCGCTGTGCTCGCCGGCTCGATAGGCATGCTGGCCTCGGCCACGGTGGGCGGAAGCGTGGGACTGTTCGAGCCAGTGCACGGTTCGGCCCCAGACATTGCAGGGACCGGCGCGGCGAATCCTCTGGGAGCCATCGCCACGGCCGCGCTGCTGCTGCGGCACGGGCTGGGCCTGAATAACGAAGCGGCCATCGTGGAGAGCGCAATCGACATGGTGCTCGCGGAAGGCTGGCGCACGCCCGACATACTGCGCGGCTCGCCGAAGGGCGCGTGCCGCGTCACCACCGCGGAGATGGGCACGCTTGTGGAGCGCGCCGTTTCTGACGTGATGAACATGCGCCACGCCTACCACGCCGTGTGACGCCCCACCGCTCATGGCTCGAATGTTCTTCGCTACGTTCACCGCATTTCTTCGCTCTCCGCGGGAGTTTTCGGATTTTATTTCCCGTCCATCTGTACTTTTTTCTTGCATGGCAGTCGTAACTCTGTATTCTTTGCATCAACGGCTCGCCGCGCGAACGGAACGCCACCGGAGAGCACTATTGGAGGCGCAGCACCGAATTGACGGAAGTTTCTGGTCCGGCTCGCAGTGGTCCCTCTGAAAATTCTCACTCGCTCCCACAGCACGCGAAGCTCTCGCTCTGGC
>DATKNR010000120.1:0-3943 GCA_035541255.1 Patescibacteria group bacterium
CCAGCGCGTCGAGCACTTCGTAGGTCTCTTCGAGCAGATAGGTGCGCAGCGTCTGGTGGGTCTGCTGGCGGTCCCAGGGACAGCCGCCGGGAGCGAGCAGGCGCTGCTGGAGAGCGACGAGATCTTCAAATTTGCGCGACATACCGTTGTACATGCAGAAACGCGAGACTAGTCAATCTAGGGCAGCATGGTGGAAAGTACAAGGGACAAACCTGCAGGTAGGCCAGGCTTACGGTTTGCAGGATTCTTGCTGCGTAGCAGTTGCCAGGGAGGGCTATCATGCGCGAAATGATAATTGCTATCACATTATTGGCCACCCCGATGGCCTGCGGAAACGCCAACTTGCAGTCTAGGCCCTCAACTTCTCCTCCGTCACAACGCGAGGGACTCTCAGCCCGGGATCGGGAAGTTCTCGTGGCACTTTACGAAGCCACGGATGGAGCACATTGGAAGAATCACGACGGATGGCTCGGACCCTCACGGACGGAGTGCTCGTGGTACGGAGTGACTTGTGAGCCGAACGACGAGGGACAGGGATCAGAGCTCATCGCATTGGAACTGTCGGACAATAATCTCACCGGAACCATTCCTGGCGCGATCGCGCAGCTTTCCCAGCTTGACGAACTTAGCCTTTTTGGAAACCACCTCTCCGGAATGCTTCCCGACGCGGTAATTGACCGATGGCTTTCCGGCTCTCTATGGCTCGTGGCCGATCTTCCTCAACTCACAGACATTCAGGAAATCGACTTCGAATCTCGTGCTTCCGCGCTCCTGTGCTCCCGGGAGCGCCTTGTCTTGCGTGAGGATAGGAGCATAACCAGCTATTCACTGAAATGTAGAAATGCGACTCCCGATGACCGTTCAACCTACTGCCAGGTGAGAAAAGGGCATATCTGGTGGGGCGAATTCGCGCGACTGAGCTTGCTGTTGGAGAAGAATGGCTTTTTCAAGCTGCAGCCCGAATATTTCAGGAACGTTACCCACGGGACTTTCGAGCAGACTCGAGTGAAGCGAGCCGGACGAATCTATTCGGTTGTGGACTACGCCAACGGGGGTCCACTCAATCTGTGGGCGTCCTACAAGACGATTGAAGGCGTGGCTTTGTACGCTGATTGGGAAAAGACCACGAGACAGGCCGAATGCCCTACATGGACTGACGGACTGCCGAAGGCGAAGTCCTCAGCACGGCACTGAATTCGTGGCGGTTCACTCGGTGATTGATACCGGCGATTGGCACGCGCGGCAGACACAAACCCCTCAGCTAACCGGTTCCGCTCAGGTGCGGTCTAATGACTCGGATGGTAGATAGCGATGCGGCTCAGGTGGCCCTGGTGCTGGGCGGGGATCGGGACGCTTTTCGCGTACTGGTCGAACGCCACAGCCGGCGCCTGTTCCGCCTGGCCTACCGCATGACCGGCAACGAGCAGGACGCGGAGGAGATTGTGCAGGACGCGCTGGTGAGAGCGTATCGCAGGCTGGACCGCTTCGAGCAGCGCTCGAATTTCGGCACCTGGCTCTATCGCATCTGCGCCAACTGCGCACTGGACCGCATGCGGAAACGGCGCGTGGAGGACGTTCACCGCGAGCACACGCCGGACCCGGAAGACGACACGAAAGGCCCGCTCGAAACCGCGGCGAGCGATGCCCCCGGGCCGGAACGCCTCGCCCTTTCCGGCGAGCTGGGCCAGGGCGTGCGGACTGCGATGAATTCGCTGAGCGCCACGGAACGTGCGGCATTCGTGATGCGCCACGTGGATGGGCACTCGATTGAAGACATCGCGAAAACGCTGGGACTGAACATCGGAGCGACGAAGAACAGCGTGTTTCGCGCGGTACAGAAATTGCGGCGGCATCTGGAGCCGATGGTGAGCACGACACGATGAGTCATCCGGACGAGCAACGGCTGATGGAATACGCGGCGGGCGACGCCGCAGATGCGCGCGACATCGAGCGGCATCTGGCGGAGTGTGCCACGTGCCGCGAGAGCGTGGAGGCGGTTCGGCGCGTGGTGGCCGCGGCCAGCGCGATGGAAGTTCCGGAGCCGGATGCGATGTTTGAAGCGCGTGTCTGGCGCGGCGTGCGCCCGGAATTGGAGCCTCGTCCTGCCCCGGTGGGTTGGCGCGAGTGGTTTTCCGTACGGCGGCTGGCGGCGGCCACAGCCATGGCCGTGGTGGTGCTCGCGGCGTTCCTGGCCGGCAGGTTCTGGCCGCGTCCGGAAGTTGGACCGGGCCCGGCAACGGCGGTGGCCACTCCACAGGTCCGCGAACGGATTCTGCTGGTGGCCGTGGGCGACCATCTGGACCGCGCGCAGTCTATCCTGCTGGAAATTTCCAACGCCGAGCCCACAGCCGGCGCGCACGACAAGACCGTGGACATCTCCCACGAGCGGAAGCGCGCGGAGGAGTTGCTGGGCGCGAACCGGTTGTACCGGCAGACGGCGCTTCGCACCGGTGACGCTCCCGTGGCGAACGTGCTGGACGAGTTGGAGCCGCTGCTCGTGGAGCTGGCGAACAGCCCATCGGAAGTTCCCGCGAGTGAACTTGAGGCGCTGCAGAAGCGGATTGCCGCGCGCGGCCTGCTGCTGAAAGTGCGTGTGGTCGGCTCGAACGTGCGGGAGAAGGAACGGACCGCCGTGGAGCAGATGCGGAATAGCTCCTAGGCGGCAGGCGAACTGGAATGGGAGGAAGGACAAAGGGATGAACACCGTCGAAAAATCGACAATGCGTGTGTGCGCGGCAGTTATGGCCATGATGCTGGGACTCCCGGCGACGGGCCTGGTGACCGCGTGGGCCGCGGTGCGGGTGAATGTCCCGGCCGGAACGCCGCTCCTGGCGCGGATCAGGTTCGCAAACGGGCTCGACGGCTTGGACAGCGACGATGACGACAAGGCCGCTCGCGAAGAGGACTTGTACGACGCCGGCACCGATGCAATTGACGACGCGCACTGGCAGGAAGCGGTGGACAAGTTCGACGAGGTGATCAAGCTGCACGGAAAGCGGGCGGACGCGGCGCTCTACTGGAAAGCCTGGGCGCAGAACAAGCTCGGGCAGCGCGCCGCCGCGCTCACAACTCTGGCGGAGCTGAAGCGCACATCTCCAAACAGCCGCTGGACCAACGATGGGAAAGCGCTGGAAATCGAAATTCGGCAGGCCTCGAACCAAAGGGTTCCGGTCGACGACGAAAGCAACTGCGAACTGAAGCTGCTGGCCATCAACGGGCTGCAACAGATGGATCCGGACAAAGCCGTGCCTATGCTGGAAAAAATGCTGCATGGCGGCAGTTGCCCGAAGCTCGCCGGGCAGGCGCTCTTCGTGCTGGCGCAGTCGAGCTCCCCGCAGGCGCGCGAGGCGATCGCGCGGGCCGCGCGCAACAACGACGATCCCGACCTGCAGCGGAAGGCCATCCGCGACCTCGGCCTCTTCTCCGGCGAGTGGGGCCGCCAGCAATTGAGCGAGCTCTACTCCTCCGTCAAAGATACGGACACGCGCAAGCGCATCCTGCAAGCCTTCATGGTGGCCGGCGACAAGGACCACCTGATGGCCGCGGCAAAGGGCGAGAAGGATCCGGAGCTGCGCGCGGAAGCCATCCAGCAGCTCGGCGTGATGGGCGCACGGGACAGCATCTGGCAGCTCTACCAGACCGAAACGGCGCC
This sequence comes from Patescibacteria group bacterium, assembly GCA_035541255.1. GTDB lineage: Bacteria > Acidobacteriota > Terriglobia > Acidiferrales > UBA7541 > JOPF136. Next base: position 3,653 of record DATKNR010000120.1, read on the forward strand.
CGAGGTGAAAAAGCGGATGCTACAGGCCATGTTCATCTCCGGCGACCTGGACCACCTGACGCAACTCGCGAAAATGGAAAAAGACCATGACCTGCGCCTGGCCGCCATCCGCGATCTCGGCCTGATGGGGCAGCGCTCCGGCGACACGCTCGTGGCCATGTACAACGCGGACAAAGACCCGGACGTCCGTCGTGCGGTGATTCAGGCGCTGTTCGTCTCCGACAACGCACATGGGCTCGTGACCCTGGCGCGGAAAGAAGCAGATCCGGAGATGAAAAAGACCATCGTGCG
>DATKNR010000121.1:0-3006 GCA_035541255.1 Patescibacteria group bacterium
GCTGGCGAATCTGGCGCGCGACTTCGGAGCTGACCAGGACGGTGGCCTGTTTGTCTTTGCCGGGCTTGGCCATCACGCGCCGCCTTTCGAGAGCGGGCCGAGAACTTCGGGCGCGTCGCCGGCGAGAACGTAGCCGATTTCACGGTCGCCGGAGCGGGCGGTGAAGATGTCGAAGAGCGGGAGGCCGAGTTCGCTGAGTTTGCGCGAGCCGATGGAGCCGTGGACGTCGTAGCCGTGGAGCGCGTGGACGATGCGGAGGTGGCCGTCGGCGGCGCAGTGGCCGTCCTGATAACTGACGGACCCGACCGGAGCGAAGAGAATTTCTTCGGCGGCGCAGTGCGGGCAGACCAGCTTGTGGAGGACATCGCGGCTGAATTCGATGGCGACGCCGGAGGAGGCAAGATCGCGCGAGGCGCGCTGCCAGAGTTCGTGGAGCGTCAGCTCGCTGGAACGCTGCGGCAGCGAAACGATGGAGGGCAGCGTGTAGTGGCTCATGCAATCGGGATTTTCGGTGTACTCGACGCGATAGGAAGAGTGCTGCAGGCCTTCGAAGACGAAACCGCTGCCGTTCAAAGTGGGCATGCCGTGAAGGAGCTTCACGGCTTCCTGCACCTGGATGCCGGCGATGATGGAGGAAATCGTGGGCGTGGTGGGGACTTTGCCTTCGGCGGCGTCTTCGTTGCGCAAAAGATTGCAGGACATACGGCGTTCGAGGATGGCCCAGTCCACTTCGCCGAGCGTGCATTCGTAGCAGGGCGGCGCGCCGGGAAGAAAAACGCGGGCGACGCCGTTGATGCCTTCGATGGCGCCGTCAATCCAGGGACGATTCACCTTCCAGGCGGAGCGATTGATCCACAGGCGGGCTTCGCGATTGTCGAGGCCGGCGAGGATGACGTCGCAGGAAGCGAGGAGACCGAGGCCGCAGGCACGGGTGACGTTGGCGACGATGGGCTGAACGAGAGAACCGGGCGCGATGGACTGGTAGGCGCGCGCGGCGACGTCCACTTTGTATGCGCCGATGTCGGTGTCGCGGTAGAGAACGGTGCGCGACAAATTCGATTCGTCGATGCGGTCCATATCCACGACGACAATCTGGCGAAAACCGAGGAGCGCAAGATTTTTCAGAATTTCATTACCCAGGGCGCCCGCGCCGATCACCAGCACGCGCGCGGCGGCGATTTTTTCCTGGTCCCACCAGGGAATCAGCCGGAGGCGGCTGAAGCGGTCTTCCTGGAGATCGCTTTTGGGAATGGTGACCATGATCGCCTTGTGCTTCAGCCCGCGGTGATTTCCGGCTGGAGCCGCAAGATATCGCCGTCCTGCACCTGGGCTTCGGCGAGGGTTTGCGAGTCCTGAATCTGGCGGCCAGAATTTTTGTGGTGGAACTTGTAGCTGAGCGGCGCGCCGTCGGGGCCATTGGTAGGCAGGCGGAGTTTCTGCACCAGGACGGCGATGATTTTGTTGCAGGGGGCGTCGTCGGGGAGTTCCACGGGGACGCGCTTGTTCTCCGTGGAGTCGTAGACGGTGACGTTGATCGTGGCCATGAACCGGAGTCTCCCCGCGAACGTTATTTTTGCAAACGCTTGGAAGCAGCGTTCACGAAATCGTTGAGGCGCTTGCGGCCGTCGCCGGAAAAATCCCAGTGGTCGGAGTCGAGGACGGCATCGGCGCGCACGGCAAAATTCAGGTTTTCGGCGTTGGGGCTCAGGCCGCGGTCGATCATCGAAGTGACCACGCCGACGAGGTTGCCGCGGTCGTCGTAGACCGGACCGCCGCTGTTGCCGGGGCTGACCGGAGCGGTGAGCTGGATGGCGTCGCGGTCCGTGCGGGAGATGATGCCGGTGCTGAGCGTGAAGCGCAGCCCTTGCGGATGGCCGATGACGAAGATGTTTTCGCCCTCGCTGATTTCCTTTTTGGGTTCGACGGGCTGGACGAATTCGCCGCTGCCGGATTCGCGCGGGAGCCAGATGAGGCAGAGGTCGAGATTCTTGTGGCGGGCGATGACGTCGGCTCCCGCCCAGGTGCCGGAGGCCATGGCGACCAGGGCGCGCGTGCCGCCGCGGAGAAAGCGGGATTCGTCGATAACGTGGCGGGCGGTGACGAGGAGATAGCCCTCGGCGGTGGCTTCCAGCAAAACGCCGGCGCCGAATCCGGCGGAGGGCAATTCGTTGTGCGTGAACCAGGTGCGGCGCGCCGGAGTGATTACGGCGACCAGGGGCTTGAGCTCCTCGGAGACTTGCTTGGCCGAGAGAGGCGCGGCCGAGGGAAGTTCGGGGAAAGTGGATTTGGAGTCGAGCTCGTCGAGGCTCTGGCTGACGATGGCGGGCAGGGGCACGAAGGCCACACTGAGAACCGCGGCCGCGAACGTGAGCATGCCGCTGATGATCATCAGCGTCGAAAGATAGGAGAGCCAGGCGAAACGCGTGCGGGGGGGAAGGCCGCGCATGGCCACGCGCAGGATGATGGTGACGATGCAAAGGAGCGGCAAGATGAAAACCAGCGGCGCAAGCGCGAATTTTGCCCACAGGGAGACCGGTGGAGGGAGATTCGATTCCAGCCGCGGAGGCTGGTCGGGCGGGGGCGGAGTGACCGCGGCCACTTCACCTGCCCCGATGACGATTTTTTCCATCGAGACCTTGGTCGAGATGCGGTTGAGGGTAATGATTATTCAATAGTGCCTGGCAAATTACAACTGGCCGGGAGGCGGGCGTTTACCGGTGGCCACGTTCCATTGGGCGGCAGCCGCCGGGCGGGGACTGATACACAAAATCCCCTGAGGGGTAGGAATGGGTAAGGAGCAAGCAGCAAAGAGCCCGCAACTCCTGATAAACGGACATCTGGCTTCTCGCGCCCACCTTTCCGGTAAGCGCGTTAATCAGATGGGATGAGAAGGCCGGTCTCCTAGCGGGATGCGATACGCTCCCAATGTTTCGACGTGCTTGAGGCACAAAGAAAGGAGACCGGCAATGCGGAAGATTAGCACTATGCGGACAGCGGGAAAGAACA
>DATKNR010000122.1:0-3549 GCA_035541255.1 Patescibacteria group bacterium
TGGAAGGCCTTGGTGATGTAGCCGCTGGCCAAATCGGTTTGGGTGAGATTGCTATAGACGACACCCAGAGTGGCCAAAGCCATGGCGAAATTGGGATCGATTTCGACGGCGCGCTTCAGATGGGGAACGGCTTTCGAATCATCCCCGCCGGAATGCAGTGCCTGGCCAAGACTGAATTCCTGCAAGGCTTCGAGCGAAGTGGTGGTGGCCTGCTCGAGTGGCGTAGCGAACTTCTGGACGGAGGCGATGGATTCGCCGAGTTTGCCGCGCAGGCTGGAGGCAGCTTTGTCGAGCGACTTGAGGACCTGCTCCTTGCTGGTGGCTTCGACCTCTTCGCGGGCCAGCACGTCGCCGTTCTGGGCGTTGACGGCGGAGAGGGTGATGACGTAATGGGAGCCGAGCGAGGAGATGGCGCCGGTAAGCATGGCCTTGTCGCCTTCGCGGAGGCAGATTTCGCGGGCGACTTCGTTGGTGATGCGCTCGTCGGGCTTCCGTCCCATGAAGCCGAGTGCCTGGCGAATGCGGGATTCGGGCATGAGGTTGAGATAAGGGGACTGCTCGAGCTGGACGGCAAGGGCCTGTTTGAGTGTGCTATCGAAGACGGGATCACCGGTCGTGTTGACGAAGTCGGCGAGAACGACGGTGTCGCGCTCGGTGAGGCCGCGCGGGCGGTGTGAGTAGAAATACCAGCCAGCGAGGAGCGCGAGAACGACGACGGCGGCGAGAGCGGGAAGGAGCCAGGCGCGGCGCGCGGGCTTCGCGACCACGGCGACTGCGGAGCTTTGTGGAGCGGCGACGACGGCCGGTGCGCTACCGGAGGCCGGGCCGGGAGAGGGGGGAGCAACCGCTGGGACCGAGCCTGAAGATGCCGCTGCGGTCTCGACGCCGCTGATGACGGAGCGGCCGGAATCGGTGTCGCGCTTGAGGCGCTGGAGATCGGCACGGATTTCGGCGGCGCTTTGATAGCGGAGCTTGCGGTCCTTTTCGAGGGCTTTGTTGATGATCTGCTCGAGCTGGGCGGGGAGATCGGGATTCAGGCGAACGGGCGCCGGGGGAACGCGGTTGAGGATGGCGTCGAAGATGAGGCCGGACGTGTCGCCGCGGAAGGGAATTGCGCCTGTGGCCATCTCGTAGAGGACCGCGCCGAAAGAGAAGAGGTCGGTGCGCGGGTCGAGTTCCTTGCCGCGGACCTGCTCGGGGGACATGTAAGCGACGGTGCCGACGGCGACGCCGGGGCTGGTGAGATGTTCGTCCTTGATGCCGGGGGAGGCTTGTGTGCCGAGCGTGGCGCCTTCGGCCAGAGCTTTCTCCGCGTCCTCGCGAGTCTGCTTGGCGAGGCCGAAGTCAAGAACCTTGGCATGGCCGCGGCGGGTGACGAAGATGTTGGCGGGCTTGATGTCGCGATGGACGATGCCCTGGGCGTGGGCGGCATCGAGCGCGTCGGCGATTTGCGTGGCGAGGTCGAAAAGGACTTCGAGGTCGAGAGGCTTGCCTTCGATGACGTGTTTGAGGGTGCGGCCGTCGAGAAACTCCATGACGATGAAGGCCTGGCCGCGCTCTTCCCCAATGTCGTAAATCGTGCAGATGTTGGGGTGATTGAGTGCGGAAGCGGCTTCGGCCTCGCGGCGAAAACGGGCGAGGGACTGAGGATCATCGGAAAGACGCTCGGGGAGGAATTTGAGAGCGACGGGGCGATGGAGACGGATGTCTTCGGCTTTATAGACGATGCCCATCCCGCCCCCACCGAGCTTTTCCAGAATGCGGTAATGGGAAATGGTCTGGCCGATGAGCGGAAGCGAGTCGGGCATCGGAGCGGCATGTTAGGCGGGGCACGGAGGCAAGTCAATAAAGGCCGGCGTGGAGTTGTTGCCGGGGGGCCGATGGGAGGGCGCGGAAAATTTCGAAGCCAGCAGGCGCATTCCGCTAAGATGACAGCGGCAAACTCATGTCCACCAGACGACACAGCCGCAGAAGCTTTCTCGCGACTACTGCTATAGCCGCCGCCGGGATGGCGCTGAAACCCGCTCGCGGAGAATCGCCAGAGCCGGCGGCCGCCACTCTCCAACAGGCTTCCGAAATGCTGCGCAAACGAGCCGCATCCCCCGTGGAACTGACGCGAGCGTGCCTGGAAAGAATCGAGCGGTACAACGCGGAGCTCGATGCGTTTATCACCGTGACCGGGAAGGAAGCGCTGGAAAGCGCGCGCGAAATGGAAGCGGAGCAGAAGCGCGGGCATTGGCGAGGGCCGCTGCACGGGATTCCTATCGCGCTGAAAGACAACATTGACACCGCGGGAGTGAGGACGACGGCGGCGAGCGGATTGTTCCAAGACAGGGTGCCCACGGAAGACGCGGAGGTGGTGCGCCGGCTGAAGAGCGCGGGGGCAATTATCCTGGGGAAACTCAACCTACAGGAATTCGCGTACGGGGGGACTTCGGATATTTCGTATTTCGGAGCGGTACACAATCCCTGGGCGCTGGACCACATCAGCGGAGGCTCCTCGGGAGGGAGCGCGGCGGCGATCGCCAGCGATCTCTGCTTCGGTTCACTGGGGACAGACACGGGCGGATCGGTGAGGATTCCCGCCTCGTACTGCGGGGTGGTGGGATTCAAGCCGACGTACGGGCGCGTGAGTGTGCGGGGGGTGATACCGCTTTCGTGGACGCTGGATCATGTGGGCCCGATCTGCAAATGCGTGGAAGATGCCGCGATGATGCTGGGCGTGATCGCGGGGTACGATCCGATGGATCCGGCGAGCGCGGACGTTCCGGTTCCGGACTACATGACGGCGTTCCGGATGGATACAAGGAATCTCCGGCTGGGCATTCCGCGCTCGCCGTTCTACGAGACACTGGACCCGGAGGTGGGGAAAGCGGTAGAGGCGGCGATCGGGGTGCTGCGCAGCCTAACGGCGGGCGTGGCGGATGTGCAGCTACCGATGGCCAATTCGTTTCTGCCCATCATTGGCAGCGAAGCGTACGCCTACCACGCGAAGTGGATACGGGAATCACCCGAGCGATACCAGGCATTTACGCGGGAGCGAATCATCAGCCTGGGGAAGGCGGCAACGGCGGAGGAGTACGCGGCGGCACTGCACGAAACGTTGGTGCTGCGCAGGGAGATCACGAGAGCGTTTGTGAATGTGGACCTGCTGATCACGCCGACGATGCCGGGCCTGGCGGAAACACTGGCGCAAAGCGGGAGCTTCGACCCGAAGGGGATTCGCAACACCTCTCCGTTCGACATTTTCGGCCTGCCGACGATTTCGGTGCCTTGCGGCTTCTCGCGGTCGGGATTGCCAATCGGTCTGCAAGTAAGCGGCGCGCCATTCGCGGAGTCCACGGTGCTGGCTCTGGCGCATGCATACGAGCGGGAAACGGCGTGGCACACGAGGCGTCCGCTCGGGGAGAGTGCCAAGCGATAAGGTCAGGAGCGTCCTGTATAAGGTGTCGGAGGGCCCGCTGGCGTTCGTTCGGATCACTCCCGGATCGCTGAGTTATACCCAGCTAGGCTACAGCCAGCAGGGGTTCGCACATACGGGCGGGATCC
>DATKNR010000123.1:0-17839 GCA_035541255.1 Patescibacteria group bacterium
GAAACGGCGCCGCCGCTATCGTTGCAGCCCACATGAAAATTCTGGTGATCGGAAGCGGAGGGCGAGAGCACGCGCTCGCGTGGCGCCTGCGGAGCGGCAGCGGAGTGGAGCGCATCTGGTGCGCTCCGGGCAATGGCGGCATGGCGCGATTGGAAGGCGCGGAATGCGTGACCGCGGATGTGAAAGACACGGCGGCACTGACCGCCCTGGGCGAGACGCTGCGCCCCGACCTGACTCTGGTGGGCCCGGAACTGCCCCTGGTGAACGGGATTGCGGATGAATTTGAAGCCCGCGGGCTTCGCCTGGTGGGTCCTTCGAAGCAGGCGGCGCGGCTCGAAGGAAGCAAAGCGTTCGCGAAGGAATTCCTGCTGCGGAACAACATCCCCACCGGGCCGCTCTACGGAATTTATGATTCCGCGGGGGACGTGTATTCCGCTCTGTGCGCCGTGGACTGGCCGTGCGTGATCAAAGCAGACGGGCTAGCGGCCGGAAAAGGAGTGTTGGTGGCGCCCACGCCGGACGACGCCACTGCATTTATCGACCGGCTGATGGTGGAGCGCGAGTTCGGCGCAGCGGGCGACCGCGTGCTGCTGGAAGAGGCGCTGACCGGGCAGGAGCTTTCCTACATCGTACTCACCGACGGAGATACGGTCCTGCCGCTGACGGCCACGCGCGACCACAAACGCATTTTCGACGGCAACCGCGGGCCGAACACGGGAGGCATGGGTGCGTATTCCGCCGATGGACTCCTGCACCGCGAGCTGGAAGCCAGCATTTTGGAGACAATTATCCGACCGACACTTGCGGCAATGGCTCGCGAAGGGCACGCATATCGCGGGTTTCTCTACGCGGGGCTGATGCTCACTGCCGCGGGCCCGCAAGTGCTCGAATTCAATTGCCGGATGGGCGATCCGGAAACGCAGGCCATCGTCGTGCGCATGGACTTTCCGCTGGCGGAAGCACTGCACGCCGCGGCGGAGGGAAGACTGAGGGAAATCCAGGCGCGATGGAAGCCGGGTGCGAGCGCGTGCGTGGTGATGGCCGCAGCAGGGTATCCCGGTGAGCCGCGGACGGGCATGCAAATCGAAGGGCTGGCCGCTGCCGAAAGCGTGGCTGATGCGGTTGTGTTCCACGCCGGGACGAAGCTCGATGGCGGAGCAATTGTAGTGACTGGCGGGCGGGTGCTGGGAGTCACGGCGACGGGAGCGGATCTGCCGTCTGCCGTGAAGCGCGCGTACGAGGCGGCGGGAAAGATAGCGTTCGAGGGAGCGCAGTACCGGCGCGACATCGGGACAACGGCGACGGTTCCGGAGCCTCGAGGAGCATCGCGCATGGCCGGCGGCGAGGACTGAGCAGTGGCCGAGGTGGAAAAACTCTTCCGTTCGATAGCGCACCGGCTGCCGATGCGCGCGGTGGAGGAAATTGACGCCGTGGCAAACCGGGGATTTGCCGGGTGCGCCCATGCGCAGCCCGGAGGCTTGCGGCAGATCCTGCTGATGGATGCGGAGACGCTGGGTGAATTGGGGCTCCATCCCGGCGAGATCAAAGAAAACATCACGACGCGCGGACTGGATGTGCGGCGGCTACGGCCGGGGCAAAGGCTGCGGATCGGCGAGGCGCTCGTGGAAATCACCGTGCCGTGCGGCCCGTGCAAGCGGCTGGAGGAAATCCGTCCCGGATTGAAGCAGGAAATGCGCGGCAGACGCGGGATTTTGTGCCGCGTGGTGGAGGGCGGGCGCGTCCGCGCGGGCGATTCAATCGTGGCGCTGGATTACGAACGCGTCGGCGCATGATGGCGCCGGCCAGGTGGGCGTTCCGGCTGCTGCTTGTCCCGCTGCTCGCCTATGCGGTAATGCTGGCGCTCCTGCTGATCTTCGAACGCCGGCTGGTGTTTTTTCCTCAGATTCCCGGACGGTTGAGCGGCGACTGGCATCCGCCGGATTTGAATTACGAGGAAGTCTGGCTGACCGTATCGGACGGGGTGCGGCTGAACGCCTGGTGGATCGCATCGGATTCGGCGGCGGATGTGCCCACGTTTCTCTGTTTCCACGGCAATGCAGCGAACATCGCCTGGCGCGCGGACGTGTATCGCTTTCTGCGCGGCCTGCCCGCGAACGTGCTCGCGGTGGAATATCGGGGCTATGGACGAAGTGAGGGCGAGCCGAGCGAGTCGGGAATCTACCGGGACGCGGATGCAGCGTACGCGTATCTCGTCCGTGAGCGGGGAATATCTCCGAGGCGGATTGTGGCGCTTGGTCAGTCGCTGGGGACGGCCGTGGCGGCGGAGTTGGCTGCGGAGCACGTACTGGGTGGAATCGTTCTCGAGGCGCCGTTTCCATCCGCGCGCGCCCTCGTGCGCCGAATCTACTGGTTCGTGCCGGGCTTGGAATGGATGATGCGCTCGCGCTTCCAGACGATGGAGAATCTCGCGGCCGCGCACAAGAGATTCGGTGCGCCATTGCTCGTGATCCACTGCACGCGCGACCCGGTCATTCCATACGCCCTGGGTAAGGAGGTGTACGACGGCGCCGCTCAGCCCAAATGGTTCTACAGCGTTTCGGGCGAATGCCATGAAGAAGCCACGCTCATGGATCCGCTGGGCGTGAAGCGGGAGTTGCGGCGCTTCCTCGAGCAGGTGATGACGGCCAACGGCGCGCGCTAGGGGGAGGGCCGGGGCTTTTTTCTCAGGGTCGGGGCTCCCGGTTTTGACTGATCTTCAGGAGAAGGCGGGGCGAGTTCCGATTCTCCGAGCACCCACTTGAAGCCCTCGTCTTCGGTTATTTCCACGAGCATTTCTTTCGCGCCGCGCGGAGAAACTGCCTGGATCGAAGCGCGCAGCAGCTCGAGCCCGTCCTTGATCCAGATTTTCCGGCATTCCCCCTTCAGCAGCAAATCCGCGGCGTGGCCCATGCCCGGGTCCGCGGAGCGAAACGGGGCGAGCCGGCTGTCGTCCGCTCTCAAGAGATCCAGGATCGGCGGCTCACCCGGATCGTGCGGCGGATACGTGCTCTCGACGAGAGTCTTCGGCTGTCCCTTGTCGGGCGGATAGAGCTGGACATACTCGGGCCGGTGGATCGTGGTGTTGTAGAAGTCGTCGCGCATCAACTGTTGGTCGGCACGGTAGCGCAGGCTCCACACCTCGGGGCCGTAATCGGGAGCGTAGTCCACCAGCAGCAGCTCGACGAACCAATCCTGCGATTGGAGATGGAGCGGCCCGTGCAGGAACCCCGCCGCATGCCGCAACGGGTCCAGAAAACCCAGCCCAATGCTTTCGATATCCGTGGCGGTGTTTTCTGCCTGTGGAACCTGGGCCCTGGCGCCGGGATTGGCGTGCAGAGACCCGGTGCGGGATAAGTCGGCATCCAATCGAATCGGCGGCCGGCTCGAACCGGGTGAGACCCACTCCGCCGGGCCGAGAATTACGGCGGCGCGAACGTTACCGAGGGGAACAATCAGCGGCGGGAGAGTTTCCGGCTCAATCTGCGATTGCGCGGTGGCTATGGCGATCCCATCTTTCGCCACCAGAACGGCCACGCGTCCCGCAGCCAGGTTGGCGACGATTTCACCGTTGGTCTGCTGAGCCTGCCACTCCGCGGGATGTCGCGAAGCAAGCAGACCCGCAGCTCCCGGAACCGCTGCCAGCGCTGCGAAGACAGCCAGGCGCATGGCCCGGCCCGTCTGCCCATGGAAGTTTTCCGCCATTTGCAATCTTAGAATGACACGGGTCCGCTACAGTTGCCATTGTCACCGCCCCAGCGGAGGCGCGCAGCTTGGGTTAAAATCGGTGGTGGCGGTCACGATATTGCGGCGCGAAGGAGTCCTGTGAACATGTTTGGCGGCGGGCTGAGAAAACCAAAAAGCGTGCGAGTAGGCGGGAAACGGCTGAGTGACATCCTGGAAGCGCACGAACGCTTCGCCAGCGCGGCGGAAGGAGGCGCGCGAGCGGAACTGGGCGGGGCAGACCTGGCCCGGGTGGACCTTTCCCGGGCGGTTTTGACGCACGCCAATCTGGCGGGAGCCCGGCTGGAACGCGCTTCGCTGCGGGAAGCCAAACTCACCTCGGCCGATCTTACCGGCGCCCGGCTTCGGGAGGCTGACCTGCGGACCTGCGACGCCACGGGAGCGGATTTCTCCGGAGCTGACTTGAGCGGAGCGGACTTGTCAGGCGCGGAATTGTTTCGCGCCAATTTCAGCCGGAGCGTGCTCCGCGAGGCCAAAGTACGCGCGGCGAATTTCCGGCAGGCCATCCTCCGCGATGCGGACCTCACGGGAGCTGACCTGAACATTGCCAGCCTGCGACAGACCGACATGGAAGGCGCCAAACTTGAGGGCGCGGATCTGAAGACGACCATCGTTCGCAAAGTTTAGGCCGGATTTGCGCCAATCCCGCTCTGGCGCGCCGCTCGCCGGGGGTGTATGATGCCTCCCTCAGCAAGCCGCCTTCCTGGCTGGTCGGGGTGGAAAATGAGTCCTGGCAAGACCCTGCTTTTGAAAACCGCGATATTTCTGTCCGTGTGCCTGTGTGTTCCCTGCGGCAGTTACGCGCAGGGCGGCAGGAACATTATGCCGACCCCTGGGGTGCCCGGTGGCACTTCCTCCGAAGTCTCGGCCTCACTCATCGTAATGGTCAACGATGCCGCGGGCGGGCCGGTGGACTCGGCCATTGCATCCTTGAATATGCAAGAAGGCGGCGTCTTCGCTCAGACCTCCACGACCGAGGGGAGGGCGGAATTTGACGGCCTGAAGCCCGGCGACTATACCCTGACCGTGTCCGCGGCCGGTTACAGGACGGTGACTGAGACATTGAATGTCATTTATCAGGGGACAATCTCCTACATCGTTCTGCATCCGACGGGGTCTGATTCCAACGATGCAAAGGGCGGGGGACCTCCGGTGCTGGCTCCGAAAGCCCGGAAAGAACTGACGAAAGCGATCGATGCGCTGCGCGCCCAGAAGCCGGACGAGGCACGCGAGCCGCTGGACCGCGCGCTCCATCTGGCGCCAACGCACCCGGACGTTGAGTACTTCTACGGCGTCTATTTCATGGAGCTACACGACTGGCCTCAAGCCATGACCCACTGGGAGAAAGCCCTCAGCCTTTATCCCAAGCATTACGGATCGCTCGTTTACATGGGAGAAGGGATGCTGGTCCAGAAGAAACCTGAGGAGGCAGTCACGTATCTGAATCGAGCCGTGGCGGAAGCTCCGGCAGCATGGCGCCCCCACGCAATGCTTGCCCAGGCGGCGCTGGCTCAGCACAAGAATGACGAGGCGGTGCAGGAAGCGGACAAGGCCATTAAGCTGGGTCACGATGATGCAGTCGGCGTGGAACCGCTCCTGGCCGACGCGCTGGTGGCGCAGGGAAACCGAGATCGCGCCATCGCCGTGCTCGAGCATTATGTGCAGAAGAATCCGAAAGATGAACGCGCACGAAAAAACTTGGAAGTGCTGCGAGGCACCGGGGCGCAACCTCCCGCACCTGCAAATCCCGAGAAGAAGTCTCCTCCGGCGTCTCCCGGAGGTTCCCCACAGCCCTGATTTTCGGTGCAATTGCCGCTGGAGTGCAAGCCGCCTGCGAATGGTAACGTGCGGGCAGCCTGTCAAACCTGACAGTATAGTCCTCGAATTGCCTGTGAGATCATCGGGAATTGGCTAGTCCGCTCGACTTAAGTTCGGGCAAGCTCACGATGAACCGCCTGGTAAGGCCATCCCGCAGTCATCACGGATCACCTGAAACTCGCCGGCTATTCCCGTTGGGGTTGCTGCTGTCGCTTTGGGCCGTGTTTGCCGTCCTGCCCGCGGCAGCCGGCACGGTGGATTTTTCTGTGGGCTGCTACGCCACTGGAGAACAGGTACGCACCGCGCTGCGGAAACTTGATTCCGCTCCGGATGCTTTCGGCGCAGGCGACGAATTGTTCCGTGCGCGAAGCCGCGACGCCGGGACAGCCGGATCGGACGCGGCCGCGGAGCACGGAGCGGGATCGAAGGAAACTCAGGACCTCTTGAGCAGTATGTTTCCCGACCTCCCGGGATTCGATACCAGCGGTGACTCCGGGTCAATGGGCGGCGCCAAGGGAGAACCGGGCACCCCGGCATCGCCCATCATTCTGGCGCCGAAAGCTCCGGAACCGCACGTGCGCTGGAAGCCGCTGCTGCTGCAATCGTTGAACTTTCTTCTGGTGGAGCACACATTCCGATATCTGCAGCAATCGGACCTCCGCTACCAGACATGGCACAAACCGTTCTGGGAGGATTACTTCATCTCCCTGCGCCACACGGATCTGTCGCACTGGGGCGACGGAGACAATTTCCTTACCAACTACGTCGGCCATCCGTTGGAAGGAGCCGTGAGCGGGGACATCTGGATACAAAACGATCCTCAGGCGGCCAATGCTCAATTCGGCAGCGGGGCCTATTGGAGAAGCCGGTTGAAGGCCATGGGGTGGGCCGCCTTGTACAGCCTGCAATTCGAGGAAGGCCCCATCTTGAGCGAGACGGCCCTCGGCAACCAGGGCGGATATTATTTTGTACCCGGCTGCGGCCCGTCACCCTGTTCGAAGCCGGGGAAAACACTCAAGCCGCCGACGCTGGGCACTGGCTGGGTGGACCTGGTGATTACGCCCACGGTGGGTCTGGCCTGGATCCTGATGGAAGATACCATTACCGCGAAATTGATGCCCAGGCTGGCAGGAGAAAATCCGTCTCTGGCCTGGAGGATCGTAGGCGCCGCCTTGACGCCGAGCAGGAGCATGGCCAGTTTCATGGCCGGACACCTCCCCTGGGTGCGTCACAGCGAGGACACAGAGATTGTCCGCGAGCGCACGGCCGTTGCTCTTTCGAAGCGCAGCGAGGGAGACGGGTTTCGATTTGAAGCCGGGATTCACTACGTCACTTTGAATCTGCCCATGGATTGGGCCGGTTGCACGGCCTGCCGCGTGGTGAACTCCGGCGTGGGCGGGGTGTTCGCCTACCGCCTGTCGCGTTCGTTCTGGTTCGACGCGGAAACGAATTATTTTCCCGGGGATGGCGGCACGGACAAAGGCTCGACCATGGAAGGACTCTACGGCATCCGCTACGGAATCACGCGCTCCCGTTGGGCAGCCTATGCGAAACTTCGCCCCGGATTCATCTATTACGACCAGGCTTCCAGTTATCCCCACGCGGGCGAACTTCGCGAACTCACCCGGTTCGCCTTTGATGCCGGCGGCATCGTGGAATATCACGCCTCGCGGCAAGGCACGCTGCGGCTGGACGTGGGAGCTACATTCGTCCGCTATCTCCAGGGCGTGGATCCGCTGCAGCCCCAGGTGGGCTGGATTTCGCCGGATTATTACGCAACGCAGGGCAATTTTCAGCTCGCCTTCGGGTATGCACGCCGCTTTTGAAGACTGAATTGCCCGCCCGCCGGAGAGCCTAGTTGATCGGGAGTTTTGCGGAGTCTTCGCTGCCGGGGAGCCCGGGTGCGGTGCCCCTTGTGGCGGGGCTGCGCCGCCGGACTTCGATGCCCAGCCGCTTGATTTTCTGGTTCAGCGTGGAAAGAGGAACCTGGAATCGTTCGGCGGCTTCCGTCTGGTTCCAATTCGTGCTTTCCAGCATGCCCAGGATCAGCCTGCGCTCGATGTCTTCCATGATGGCGAACAGGGAAGGTGCGGTCTGGTCGGGCGCGGCGCCGTTTTCCGCCGGCAGGAATTCGGAGAGCTGCAGGCGCACGCCCTTCACGATTTCGCGCGTGCGGACCGGTTCGGGGAGCAGGTCCACGTCCATCACTTCCTGCGTGGAGAGCACCACGGCGCGGTTTACAGCATTCTCCAGTTCGCGCACATTGCCGGGCCAGGCGTAGTCCAACAGCAACTTCATCGCGTTTGTGCTGAATCGCCGCGTTCCTTTGTCGTTTTCCGCGCAGTATCGCGCCAGAAACATCTCCACCATCCCCGGAATGTCTTCCCGGCGGTCGCGCAGCGCGGGCAGATGGATGTTGATTACATTCAGCCGGTGGAACAGGTCCTCGCGGAAGCGGCCCTCGCGCACGAGCTGCATCAGGTCCAGGTTGGACGCAGCCAGGATGCGCACGTCCACCTTAATGACTTCCGTGCCCCCCAGCCGCATGAACTCGCGTTCCTGGATCACGCGAAGCAGCTTGGCCTGCGTCTCGAGACCGATGGTCGATATCTCGTCGAGAAATATGGTGCCCTGGTCGGCGATCTCGAACAGGCCTTTCTTGGAAGCAACCGCGCTCGTGAACGCGCCCTTTACGTGCCCGAAGAGCTGCGATTCCAGCAAATCGACGGGAATGGAGCCGGAATTTACGGGCACGAACGGCTTATCCGCACGCGGCGAGGCGGAATGAATCGCCTTGGCGACCAATTCCTTCCCCGTTCCGCTTTCGCCGCTGATCAGGACGGTGGAACGTGAGGGCGCCACCTGCGCGACAAGGTCCAGAACGGCGAGCATGCGTTCGCTGCGCCCAACGATGTTCGGGAAGTTGTAACGCTCCTTGAAGGCGCGCTTGAGCTGAACGTTTTCTTCACGTAGCCTTCGGCCTTCGACGGCATGCGCCACCTGCGCGAGCAGCTCATCGTTGGACCACGGCTTGGTGATGTAATCCAGCGCGCCGTTCTTGAACGCGGCGCGCGCCATGTCGATGGACCCGTAAGCGGTGATCAGGATGACGGAGAGGTGCGGATCCCGCTGGCGCAGTTCGCGGAGCAGCTCAATTCCATTTCGATCGGGGAGACTTACGTCCAACAGGACCAGGTCATAGGGCCGGCCCTCCAGCCGTTCGCAGCCCTCGCGAGCCGTGCCTACCGGATCCACAGAATAGCCTTCGGAGGTGAGCAACAGATCGAGACCTTCGCGAATTTCGGTCTCGTCGTCCACGACGAGTATGCTGGCTTTAGACATGGACGGATTTTCCGTTGGCCGGGAATTCCAGACGGAACGAGGTGCCCTTGCCGGGAGTGCTGCGCACATCGATGCGGCCCTTGTGCTCCTGCACGATTCCGTAACTCACGGAAAGGCCCAGGCCGGTGCCCCGGCCGGTGGCCTTGGTGGTGAAGAACGGATCGAAGATGCGCCGCAAATTCTCGCCGGGGATGCCAATTCCCGTGTCGGTCACTTCCACTTCGACGGAACCATTGCGGCTCAACGTCCGCACCTCGAGCATTCCGCCGGAGGGCATGGCGTCGCGGGCGTTGAGGAACAGGTTCAGGAACACCTGCTGGAGGCGGTTGCTGGAACCGTCGACCGCGGGAAGATGTTCCTCGAAATTCTTGATCACGCTCACTCGCGCCGCGCGGAAGGGATGCGACACCAGAGTCAGCGTCTCCTCGATGACCTCATTCAGGTTGACGGCGCTGAATTCGGCCGCGCCCGTGCGTGAAAAATTCAGCAGGTTATTCACGATCTCGCTGGCGCGGAAGGTCTGCTTCACAATCTTTTCGATGATCTTCTGGCGCGAATCGTCGCCAGGAAGCTGGCGGGCCAGCATCTGAATGTAGTTCGAAATCACGGCCAGGGGCGTGTTCACTTCATGTGCCACGCCGGCGGCCAGCAGACCGAGGGAGGTGAGCTTTTCGGTCTGCAGCAGCTGCTGTTCCAGCTGCATGCGCTCCGTGATGTCGTCCATCAGGACCAGCCGGCCGAGCTGCGAACCGTTCTTGTCTTCCAGCGGGGTCACGGAAACATTGACGATGAGTCCCTGGCCCGTGCGATTCACGAGCGGAAACTTGTAGATTTCGCCCCCGTGGCCGTTGCCGGCGCGCGTCTCCAGCTCGGCAACCAGTTCGCCGGGCAGCAGGGCCTCCACGTTGCGTCCAAATGCCTCCTGGCGCGGTATCCCGGTGAGTTTCTCCAGCTGCGGGTTCCAGGAATCCACTCGGCCGGCCAGGTCGAGTGCCATCACGCCCACGTTCAGCGAGCCGACGATGTTTTCGCTGAAATCCTTCAGGCGCTCCACCTGTTCGGCTTTCAATTCCAGCGACTGGTACAGCCGCGAATTCTGCACCGCGATTCCGACGTAACCGGCAATGCTTTCGAGCAGCTCGACGTCGTCGCTGGTCAGAAAGTCGCCATCCACCGTTTTTCCCACGGCGAGCACAGCCACCACCTCGTCGCGCACGCGGCAGGGAAGAAAATAGTTGAGGTCCAGCCGCTCGAGAGAAGCGCGGACGTGTTCATCTTCGATCTGAGCCGCCCGGCCTGTTTCAAAGAACAGGTAATTGCGCGTGGGCGGGAATGCGTCCCCTTCGAGGAAGCTGAGATCCGCGGCGGCTTCCGGGACGATACCCATCGAACGGGCCAGCGCCAGGCGGCCGGACGGGCCGGGGTCGCGGAGAAACAGCGCCAGTCGGTCCACAAGAAACGTCTGGGAGATGCGATCAAGCACGGATTCGAGCATCGGCTCCAGGCGCACTTCGCGCGTCAGTGTGCTGCCGAACTCGATCAGCGTGCGGCGATAGTCGAGCCGGTCGCGGTAGAAGAACCGGTCGAGCCGCGTCTGGACCCAGTCGCGCATGGGCTGGAACAGAAAGGCCGCTAAGAGCACGGCGAGCACATTGACCATGCTGCTGTCGGGAACGAACAGGTGCGAAAGTTCTCCGACCACGGCGATCGCGCCGAAGTAGACGACCACGACCCCAAGCGTGGCCACGGTGTACGCCAGGCCGCGCTTGAAGATGATGTCCACGTCCATCAAGCGGTAACGGATGATCGCGTAGGCGAAACACAGCGGCAGCAGCCCCAGCGAGACTACAGAAAGCTTCATCCACGTTCCGGGCACGGCCCCCGCGAAATACGGGAGGATGTAAATCAACAGAAAGGGAAGCACGCCTGCCGCGGTGCCGCCGGCCACCCATTTCAGCTGCTGGCGCAGAATTCCGCTCGGGGCACGCAAGAAACTCACCAGGAACAGCCCCGCGGCCAGAACGAAATAGGTGCCAAGAATAAGCAAGTCCAGGCGGTCCAGTGTGAGCCTGGCATCGAGCGATGGCACGAATCCGGCCGTGTGCGTGGCCAATGCCAGGCGCAGCGCCAGGGATACGGCCGGAATTCCATACACGGCCAGCAGCGCCGGCTTCACGTTGCGATGGCGTTCCGGAAACAGCAGGGCAAAGTGAACCAGCAGCGCCGGCTGCAACAGCGTCGCCACCACGTTGCACCAGTAGATCTCCTGGTCAAACTGGTTGAGCTTCCCTGTGTAATGGAATGAGTACAGAACAAAGGAAACCAGACAGAACAGGTAAAAGTGGACGGCCCGCGGCGCGGTGGAACGCCTCGCCAGAATGAACAGTCCGATGAAGAGGTACAGCAACCCGACGATGCGAAGATAATTTTCGAGCGACTCGGAATGCGTAGCCGGTTCCAGCACCAGTGTGGCCTGGAATTGCCGCCCGCCTCGTGTGAGCGTGTACTGAGTTTGATTCCAGGTACCGATGCGCCAGAGGCGGCGGGTAACCTGCAGCGGGCTCGAGACGTGCGCACCGTCAATTGCAGTCAGAATGTCGCCGGGAAGAATTCCCGCGCGGGCGGCTGGAGAGCTCTGGGCTACCCAGCGGGCGGAGAGGCCGGCGGGATCTTCGGACCACGTCACGCCATCGTCCGGACTCACGAAGCTGGCGCGCTGCCGGAAATTCACCCAGGCAAAGCAAAGTGCGACCGCAGTGATTACGGCAAGGACCACCGCTCCCGGACGCATTCTCAGGCCAGACATCTGCTTACCTTAGGCGGTCAGGCACACCCAATCCCATGAAATTCCGAGCACGTAGAGGACCAGGTGCTATGATAACTCATCTCAGGTAACTCGTTCACTTTAAATACGTTACCAGGACATCAGAAGCGGGAACCGGCTGCATTTCCCATTTTACAAATCTCTCTGTGAATCTTGGGAGGCCATTCAACTCTAGAATTGGAAGCTCAAACCACCTCGCAGCACTCGCGGTGCTGGCGTCAGTCCCACCCTCCCGTCCGCCGTATTGCGATAGACGGTCCCCTCTCCCAGCAGATTGAGTAAGTCAGCCACAGCTTCCAGTCTGCGGCCACGGATGACGACCGGAAGGTTTTGATGGAAGCTCACACTCAGGAAGGGATCCACGTCATAAAGGGATTCCGCGTAGGGATCCTGGCGCGACGCTTCCATCCCATTCACCCATTTGTAGCCGGCTGTAAATCGGGTTCCGGTGCGGGCCAGTTGACCTGCAATCCGAATGGCCACGCTGTTGCGGCAGCGTTCCTTCAACATATTCCGGACCGTGGACGGGTCCACGACATCGTCCGCGCTCAAGGCCCCCGCCCAGGAATAAATCAGGTCCGCCTGGAGATTGTCGGAGATTCTTTGATGGAACGCGGCACGTGCGCCGTAAGTGGAAATGGATCCGCCATCGACGGCGTGAGCAATGGGCAGCGCATCCAAGGGTGCGGCATCGGCGGAGACGGAGATGGCATAGACAGGCGTATGCGACGACTGGTCGCGGAAACCGGCAACGGAGATCCGGCCGTTCTTTCCGACAGCATGTTCCAGACGGACTTCTTCGTGCCATCCGGTGCCGATGATGGGTCTGCCTCCGTCAAACATCACGGCAGGGAACGCGGCCAGCTGGCTCATGGCGGAGTCGAGATTCGTCGGTCCCGGTTGATCGCCGGAGGGAAGGGTGCCGGCGAACAACGTCGCTGTCCAACCGCGCGCGAGTTCCATCGTGACGTCGGCGCGCGGATGCAAGGCCGAAGAGGAATCCCGGAAGCTGATCCACACGTATTCCGCGGCGTAGTGAACGGTTACACGCCCGCCCAGGTGGAGGCTGCCGGCTTGCTCGCTGCGCAGTGTGCGCAGCATTTCTCCCTGCTGGCCCAGCCGGAATTGCTGCAGGGCGACCGTTGTGCGGGGAGCATCCGCGGAAGAGCCGAATGGCGCCCACGTGGTCGCCAGACCGGCGGTGCCGGCGGCGTCATAGCTAAACTGGCCGGCCAGGAAAAGCTTGCCGTAAATTCCGATGGGCTGGTCGTAGGCAAACGTGCTCTGGGTCAGCGAACTCACCACACCGGGCTCGGTGCCTCCCGAGGTTAGTTCCACCTTGCCGCGCGGGGCTTTCCGAGGGCCGGAACCGTCTGCCGCGACCGTGTCATCATCCCCATCCCGCCAACGCAACACCGGACGCGTGCCTGGGGCGCTGCGCAGGACCCAATCCCAATCATCGGGCTCGCTGCCTGCCTTGGGAGGTTTGCGCATTTGCGCCACGGTGGAAAACACGGAATCCAGTTCGAGCTTCAGAACTGTGGTGGCATTCGCGCTCACCACGACATTCCGGGAGAGAGCGGGAAGAAAGCCGGCCAAGGTGACGCGAATCGTATAGGCCCCAACGGGCAATTTGTCCACGAGGAAACGACCGGCCTCGTTCGTGCGTGCACGAAGCGTATTTGTGGAGCTGGGCCCTTCGGAAGCAATCCACACGGTGGCGCCCATCTGCGGCTGGCCCGCAAAGTCGAGGACCACACCGGCCAGCCGGCCATTCCTGGCCTGCCCGAAGGCAGGAGTTGTGGAGAGCAGTGCAGCGAGCACCACCCATCCGACCGATCTGGCTTGCTTGAACACAGCGCCCTCCTCCCCGCTCAATTCCTGGCCGCAGTGGGCGGGGCCTTCACCGTGAATTCCGCTGATTGCGTGACCTGCTGTTTGTTGATGTTGTCCACGATTTGCACGGTAACCTTGTACTTGCCCGGCTGAAATGGAGCCAGGGGGACAAACTTCTCCAGGGTTACTTGCTGCCCGGTCTGTCCCAGTTCCGCTCCGCTCTCGGTCTTGGTCACCAGTTCCTTGCTGGCGTTACCCTCCTGCTGGGTGATGGTATACTGAAACGACGCGTTTGACTTGTGAGTTTTCTCATCCACCCCCAGGTTGTAAACCTGCAGGTAGAATCCCATCCGCTCATCCGAGTTGAAGCTCTGATCCAGCCGCGGCCGCACCTTGGTGTCCCCGATGACAAACTGTCCTAGCCCGTATTGCTTCGAGGCCACCCGTTCGATTTCGTCGGCCAGGATCAGGGTGCTCGTGGTCAGCTTGTCCTCATCGTAGCTGGGCACACGCACCGAGGTGTAAACGGTTCCCACGTTGCCGCTGTGCACGTCTTTCACGATCAAATCCAGCCGGTACAACCCCGGGCGCAGTGGAACCGCCTTCTGGTAGATGGACTGTCCTTGCAGGGAGTGCCGCAGCAGCGAGTCCGGGAAGTCGCGGTCGATCGTGTCCTCAAACGTCTGGATCACCCGCCCGCTGATCGTGGAAACGCGGCCATACACTTCCAGCACCGCCGAGTTCACTCCATCCTTGGCCTGGAAAGAGAGCTGCCGGTTGGGGATTTCAAGCGTGATCGGCATGAGCACCGAGTCCGATGTCACGCGCATGTAGTCCGTGCGGTACGCGAAGTTGAGCTGATTGCGCAGAACCCGCGAGCTGACCAGTGGCTCCAGATCTTTGAACTTGAGCGGTGGCGGCGCCTGCAATTTCGCGTACTGTTGCAGCCGGTCGAACTCATTCCAGCTTGCCGGCCGCCCGGCAAGTGCCTGGCCGCACGTGGTTCCGTCCGTGTTGGTAAATCGATCCGCTTTCGACGACAGCCCGGTGGATTCGGACATGGTCAACCCGGCGTTCGGCACCTTTGCGAGGGCGTCCTTTTCGCACGGATCCGTCGTCTCGTGATATTCCCCGGTCATCGTGGTGTCCACGAACTCGATGTCGATGTTCTGGCCCACACCCTCCAGATACCGGTAGTTCCAGATCTCAAATGGATAGGTCGAAGTCTCTCCGCCGCCCTCCTCCTGTGGCCGGTTGTACGTCCCGCCGCTGGGGTGCGACTCGATCGAATCCGGCGGCCCCCAGATGATGTACACGCGGCCGCGATCCGTCTTCCAGCCCGGTATTCCCGAGGAGAAATGCTCGTTTGCGTAGGCAATGCGCCGGTAATGCTCTTCCTTGTAGGAATTGTCCTGCGATTCGGGATCCGGATTGCGCCGCTGCCAGAAGTTCTCGATGAATTGCTCCCGCTCCTCGTTGGTGGATAGCTGCAGGAAGGCCTTCTTCTCGGCAGATGTGATGATGTAGACGACGTCTTCCTGGAGCCACTTCCGATAGGGCGTGTCCAGTTCCTTTATGAGCTTGCGGTCGCTTTTCTGCTTTCCGGATGGTTGAGACGCGGTTTGGCCCTGCTGGGAGGCGTCGGACTGTGCATAGGCCGTTACGGCAGCCCCAGACAGGCAGGCCAACACCACTAGCGGCACAATCGGGACTGGACGCCGAAGGTTCACTACAGACACCCTTCCCCCCTCGAGGAGGTATCGATTTTATTTCTCTTAAGATGCCAAATCAATTCCTCGTGCTGCATCGCCCATCTAAAGAGTTCCCAGGGTCAGGAACCTTGCGAACGGGGATGACTTCCCAAGGAAACCGGCCTAGAAGTGCGAGTAGGAGACTTTTTCGGCTCCATTCCCGGCATGCTCCCGTACAGTCCGGGGTATATGAAATTGTGGATTCTAGCGCAATTTCCGCGCTCACCAGCGATAAAGCGCCAGCCAGGCACGTTCTGCCAATGCTGGAGCGCAAATTAAAGATCCGGGGCCGCCCCAAGCTTACCTTGAGGACTTAGTTCTTCGCGGCAGTGGGTGGCGCCGCACGCTTGACCGTGAACTCCGCTGAAGGAGAGATGGTTTGCTTGGTTACGTTGTCCGTCACATTCACGAGAAACTTGTACCGGCCAGGCGGAAACGTATTCAGGGGAACACGCTTGGCCAGCGAGACCTGCTGGCCCGACTGGCCGTATTCATCCGAGGTTTCCGTCTTGTGGAACACCACCTTCTCCGGCTTGGCGTCAATCTGCGAGATCAGGAACTCATACGTCACGTTGGTGCGGTGCGTTTTTTCGTCCACCTTCAAATTGTAGATCTGGAGGTAGGCGTTCATGTGTTCCGCTTCCGTAAATGTCTGGTCCACGCGCGGGCGGACCTTCGCGTCGCCGATCACGAACTGTCCCAGGCCGACTTGCTTGGAGGAGACGCGCTCCATCTGATCGGCGAGCAGAAGGGTGCTGGCCGAAAGATTGTCGTAATCGTAGTGGGGAACCGCCAGGCGCGTGCCGATCACACCCACATTCCCGCTCTTCACGTCCTTCACCACCAGATCCAGCCGGTACAATCCGGACTGCAGCGGCACAGCCTTCTGGTAGATGGACAGGCCGGCTCGCGTCTGGCCGGAAAGTGATTCCGGAACGTCGCGGTTCAGCGAATCTTCAAACTTCTGCACCACCCGGCCGGAGAGCGTGGAGATGCGGCCATACACATCGACGGTCGCGGAACTCACGCCATCCTTCGTTTCAAACGTGAGGTTGTGATTTGCCAGTTGAATGGTGATGGGCACCAGCACCGTATCGGAAGTGACGCGGAGAAACGACAGTTCGTACTCGAACGGGAGCTGGTTGCGCACCACGCGGCTCGTCACCATGGAGTCCAGGTCCTTGAATTTCACCTGTGGCGCGGACATCAGCTGCGCGTACTGGAAGTAGCGGTCGAACTCCTGCGCCCCTTCCGGCGCGTAAAGCAAGCTCTGGCCGCACGTGGTGCCATCCGGGTTCACGAAGCGCTGGGCCCGCGGGGCTCCGCCTCCTGCCTCGGAAAGCGTCGGCCCGCCCGTAGCGGAGTGCGCCAGCGCATCTTTCTCGCACGGATCCGTGGTGATGTGAAATTCGCCTGTGGACGTGGTATCCACGAACTCAACGGTGATGTCGTCGCCGATGCCGTCGATGTGCCGGTAGCGCCAGTCTTCAAACGGGAACGCCGTGGTCGAACCCCCGCCCTCTTCCGGCGTTCTCTCGTATGCGCCGCCGAAGGGATGGCGATCCACCTCATCCGGCGGACCCCACGTGATGTAGATGCGCCCGCGATCCGTCCGCCACCCCGGCAGCCCGGAGGCGAACCGCTCGTTCGCATAGGCAATGCGGCGGTAATGCTCTTCCTTGTATGTATTCTCGGGAGATTCGGGGTCGGGATTGCGGCGCTGCCAGAAGCTCTCGATGAACTGTTCGCGCTCCTCGTTGGTGGTCAGGTGCAGGAACGCTTTCTTTTCCTCGTCCGAGATGATGTAGACGACGTCTTCCTCGAGCCACTTCCGGAAGCTGCTGTCCAACTCGCTCAGAAGTTTTCGTTCGCTCTTCTTTTTCTCTTTCTCCGTTTGGGAACGTGAGGCAGCGGCATCCTGTGGCGGCCGGGGAGGCAGAGCATATCCGCCCGATGCAGTGAGCAGGTATACGGATAGTCCCGCAAGGCCTAAGCCCATTTTCCCTGGAAATCTAGCCGGCAAGGTCGCCCCCTCACACCAGAAAATCTTAGTGTCCCGCGTGGAAGCCGTCAATTCGTTTCCCCGGGCCCTTACCCCCATTGCATTCAGATTCCAGCACTTGCGGGCAGGTTGTCCGGCCAGCGGTGCTCTGGAATGGGACGAGAACGTTTCGATGGGCCGAAGGGGAGTAATGCCGGTGAATAAAAAAAGGGAGGGCCGTTTCCGGCCCTCCCTTTGGTTGCGGCGGGGGTTGGCCCGCCTGATGGTTAGAACCGAATCCGGAAGCCGAATTCGATTTGCCGCGGGACGTTGGCTTGCTGGTTGCCCGATGGCTGAATCGCTAGGCCCCAGTCTCCCGGATCGCTCAGGTCGTAGTAGGGATCGCTCGCCTGCATGTGGTTGAACACGTTGGCGAACACGACCTGGAATTCGAATCCGACCCGCTCTGTGATGTGCGTGTTCTTCTTGATGCTGAAGTCCACGTTCCACAGCGGCATGCCACGGAGCACAAACGAGTTGTGTCCC
>DATKNR010000124.1:0-20698 GCA_035541255.1 Patescibacteria group bacterium
CCTTTCAGCGTCGCTGCGGACTGCGCGTCGGGCATTCCATACACCTCAAAGCGCTCGAGTTTCGCGAACGCCAGCAGCTTCGGCACCAGCTCTTTCACCACCGCGCCCGTCAGATGTTTCTGCACGGCTTCCGCGTTCGCGTAGGTCTCCAGCAGCCTGCACCGGCAGTTGTCGCTGCTCAGATACCATTCGTAGCCCAGTGCCCCCGGCTCCTTTGCCGTCCCGCCGATCATCTGCCGCACCGTCGCGGCAAAATCCTCAAATTTTCCTTGCTGGATCGTCAGGTCGAGCACGAAATGCACTTTGTGTGAATTCATCTGGATTTGTCCCCCCCGCACCCCGCGTCGTTGGCCATGCGCGGC
Organism: Patescibacteria group bacterium; assembly: GCA_035541255.1. Taxonomy (GTDB): domain Bacteria; phylum Acidobacteriota; class Terriglobia; order Acidiferrales; family UBA7541; genus JOPF136. The sequence continues at coordinate 363 of DATKNR010000124.1, forward strand.
CGCCCCGGCCGAGCATGTTAGGGACCGCGCCCGCCCGAGTCAACGCTCGCAGGGGCGAGCATCAGCGTCCTCTGTTTCTAACCCACTCCTGGTCTGGATCGATTAATTGAATGGCAGAACTTCGATGATCCGCTCCTCAACGACCTTTTCTTTCCCACAATTCGCCGGGTAGAACAATTCACGCGTTATGGAGTGGTGCATGTACTCTTTTTCGAGGTCCGGCTCTCCGGAAGATCTCACCACCGTCAGGTTGTGCCACCTTCCATCTACCCCGACGATTCCGTAGATCGCCCAACCATTCTTGGGAGGTGTGTAGGTAGGCAACCAGTCGTGCCCAAAACGGCCCTGCATCGCCGCAGGTTTCGGATTCTCGCACCAGGGAAGCGGAAAGGCATCCTTGGGCGGTTCCATGGAAACTTTTCCCTGGTCTGCTACCAGGCTAGTCACCTCTAGCCGCACATAGGACTTGCCCGAATCGAGTTGGGTAACAACCCCTGGCACCTGACGCCCGTCAAACGACAGCATCCGCCCAAATTCGAATTCAAATGGGTGCTGCTTGTAAAAGAGGTGAACGGGAATAGCTGGAGTCGGACCGAAACTATATTCTGCTATGGTGCTCGCTCTGCTGCTCAGCCATTGCGACCACGCTTTGAATTCTTCTGCTTCGGAGGTCCCGTCAAGCGCAGGGTTTCCTCCCGACGCCAACTCGCGCAGAAGGTCTGCTATGTGCAGCAGGTGAAACAACTCAGGGGTAAGGCCAGCCGGGCTTCTCGACAAATAAAGTGTGCGGCCCGCTGTCGTCCGCACCTGCGCGAAGCCCGGGAAGAGAGTCTCGTCACGCCAAGAATCCGGGGAGCGCCAAACCAGGCCGTAGCTACCCTCGGTCGGCCGCCCGGAAGCTGGAAACGCCGCAAGTCGCGCGAGCAGGCGAAATGCCGGAACGGCGGCTGCCCCGCGCGCCGGCCGGGGGATCCTTCCATTCGCCTTCTGCTTCGAATCTTCCCCGGGCCGTGACCCGCGCCCCGATCGACAAGATTCCGATTCCCAGCAGAGATAGCACCGGCAGGAATTTGACTGGCAATCTCATCGCGCGAGTTATACTACAGTGTTATATCCACTGCTATCCAGATTACTGCCTGTTGCCCCACGCTTCAGTTTGCAGGCGTGGGCCCGCTCTATCCCTTGATCACCGCCACCGGCCGGAAGTGCGCCACCTTCTTCGCAATCCCCGCGCGGTGAATCACGTCCACCACCTCATCCACGTCCTTGTAGGCTTCCGGCGCTTCTTCCGCCAGCGAGGAAAGTTTTCCCACATTCAACGTAATTCCCTGCGCTTCGAGCCGCTGCTTCAGTTCTCCGCCCTGCACTTCTTTTTTCGCCCTCGTGCGCGACATGCGCCGTCCCGCTCCGTGGCAGCTCGACCCGAAACTTTCCTCCATCGCCTTTTCCTGCCCCACCAGGAGAAACGACCGCGTTCCCATGCTCCCCGGCACCAGCACCGGCTGCCCGGGAAAGGACCGCGTCGCGCCCTTCCTGTGAATCACCATCCGCTTCGACGCCGGCCCCACGCGGTATTCCTCCATCTTCGCGATGTTGTGCGCCACGTCGTACACCAGCCGCAGCTCGCCCCCCGCCGCACCCAGCACCTGCTTCCACGCTTGACGCACTTCCCAGGTGATGAGCTGCCGGTTGGCCCACGCGAAATTCGCCCCTGCCGACATGGCCTGAAAATATTTTTTCCCTTCCGGTGACCCCAGCGGTGTGCACGCCAGTTCCGGGTCCGGCAGCGAAATTTTGTAGCGTGGCATCACCCGTCCCATCTCGCGGATGTAGTCCGTGGCCACCTGATGTCCCAGCCCGCGCGACCCGGTGTGAATCAGCACGGTCACCTGCTCGAGCCGCAGCCCCAGCCGGTCTGCTTCATCCGGGTCGTAGACCGTTTCCACCACGCCCACTTCCACAAAATGATTTCCCGCGCCCATCGTCCCCAGCTGGTCTCGCCCGCGCGCCTTCGCGTGCGGCGAAACCAGATCCGCCGCGGCCTGCTCGAGACGTCCCTTCGATTCGATTTTCTGCAGGTCGGATTCCTCCCCGTATCCCAGCTCCACCATGCGCCGCGCGCCGCCTTCCAGCACCGCGTTCAGGTCGTCGTCCTTCATCGTCAGCCGCCCACCGCGGCCCACTCCCGAGGGCACTTCGCGATAAAGCGCGTGCCCCAGCTCCGTCAGGTGCGATTGCACGGCGCTCAGCGGCACCTCTGCCGCCAGCAGCCGCACCCCGCAGTTGATGTCGTATCCGATTCCGCCCGGCGAAATCACCCCGTCTTCCGCGTCAAACGCTGCCACTCCGCCCACCGGAAATCCGTAGCCCTCGTGAATGTCCGGCATCGACAGCGCGTAGCCGCAAATTCCCGGCAGGGTCGCCACGTTCACGAGCTGTTCGAGCGACCGGTCCGTCGCGATCTGGTCCAGCATTCGCGACGACGCGTAGACGCGCGCGGGCACGCGCATGTCTCCCCGATAGCTCTTCGGAATTTCCCAGAGCCAGTCTGCCAGCTTCGTCATTTTCGACTTCGCAAACATCGTTACCGTCGCTCGAACCGCTCAGCGACCTCCCTTGTCATTCCGAACCCGCCGCAGCGGGTGAGGAATCTGCCTTTTCCCCTCTCCTCAGTCGGCAGATGCTTCTAAATGTCGAACACCAGCACCGTCTCCAGATTTCCCGCCGCATTCCTCCGGACCTTCGCCTCGTGATACGTCGCCGCTTTGATGTCCTCGCCGAACGACTCCACCGCCGCCCCGCGCAACTCGGCCTCCACGCGCGTTTCGGAGATCCCCTCGATCACCACCGCCGTGAACGCCTCACGGTTCGTGTGCGCCAGGCACAGCGCCTCGTTCAGAAAATCCACCAGGAGAGGCGTGGCCGAAGCCGCGTCCAGCTCAATCCGGCGTGTCGTTTCCGCCGCATCCTTCTTCCGGTCCGGCTTCAACACCTCCATCATTCCCCCGAGCGCCTCCCGGAACAACTCCTCGAGCGTCCGCGCCTCCACCACCATCCGCACATCCGCCGTATGTTCGAGAATCCGGTACGCCATTCGTTTCGCCCGCCGTCGACAAAAACATGCCACAGCTACGGCCAGAAAGGCTGTGTCTTAGGTCACGTGGCCCTCGGAAGGGCGGGCTTAAGCCCCGCCGTAGCAGCCTCGCAGTCCACAGGGTTTTAACCCGTGAAGCCAATCGCGCTCCCCGGCCGCCCGTCCTGGCCGTGTGCTATCTTTGCTTTCCTGTTCTTCCGATGGCGCGCAAACCAGCAACGGACACAGCCGCCAAATCCGCACCGGCTGCAAAACCGCCCGCGGCTCCACGGCCAGACGGCGAAGTCACGCTCGACGACATTTTCGGCCAGGGCGGCCTGCTCGAAAAATGCCATCCCGGCTACGAGTATCGCGCCTCGCAGCTCGAGATGGGCCGCGCCGTCGAAGAAGCGTTCGCCAAAAAGCGCCACGCCATCGTTGAGGCGGGCACCGGCACCGGAAAAACTCTCGCCTATCTGATCCCCGCTCTGCGCAGCGGCCGCCGCGTCGTCATCTCCACCGCCACCAAAGCTCTCCAGGAGCAGCTCTTCCAGAAAGACGTGCCCTTCGTCCAAAAACATTTCGCGCCCAATCTGAAAGTTGCGCTCATGAAGGGCCGCGGAAATTTTCTGTGCCTGGCGAAGGCCGCTCAGCTCGAAGGCCAGCCCATGCTCACCAATCTCGATGAGGTGGATTGGTTCAGCCAGATCCGCGACTGGTCCCACTCCACGGAAACCGGCGACCGCGTCGAACTCGATTTTCTTCCCGATGATTCCGGCCTCTGGCAGCGCCTCGACGCGCGCCGCGACACCTGCACCGGGAAAAAATGTCCCGAATTCGAGCGCTGCTTCATCACCCGCATGCAGCAGCGCGCCGCTGACGCCGACCTGATCATCGTCAATCACGCGCTTTTCTTCGCCGACCTCGCGCTCAAGCAGGACGATTTCGGCAGCATCATCCCCGAATATTCCGCCGTGATTTTCGACGAGGCTCACGAGATCGAAGACGTGGCCAGCGATTATTTCGGCCGCAAGACGTCCGGCCACCGCTTCGACGAGCTCGCGCGCGACGCGGAGCAGGCGCTCCGAGGTTCGCAGATTGGTTCGCCGGCGCTGCTTCGCCGCGTCACCCGCCTGAAGGAAAAGGCGAAATCATTCTTCGAAGTCTTCCCGGAAAAAGAAGGCCGCTTCGATTTTCCGCCGTCCGAGCGCGAGGCCTTCCGCGAGCGCAACGCCGAAGCCTACGACGGACTCGTCCAGGTGCTCAAAAGCCTCGAATCGGAACTCGCCGCCGTCCCTTCACGCCCTGACGAATTGAACAGCATCATCCGCCGCGCCGGAGAGCTTCGCGAGGAACTCGCGTTTCTCATCGAGAGCGAAGAGAAGGGCTACGTCTATTGGTACGAGCGCCGCGGCAAGAACGTCTTCCTCACCGCCACGCCGATCGACGTGAGCGGCATCCTCCGCGAGCACCTGTTCGAGCGCTTCGACACCGTGGTGCTCACCTCCGCCACGCTTGCCGTCGAGCGCAAATTCGATTTCCTGCGGCACAGGCTGGGCGTCGAGAAATCGCTCGAAAAAGTGCTCGACTCCGAATTCGATTTTGCGAGCCAGGCGATCTTCTACATCCCCCAGTCGATGCCCGACGTGCGCGACGCGAAATTCATTTCCACCGCGGCAAACGAAATCACGCGCATTCTCGAAATCACCCAGGGCCGCGCCTTCTGCCTCTTCACCAGCTACAACCAGATGCGCGAAATCTACGAGCGCGTCCGTCCGCGCATCCCCTATCCCACTCTGCTGCAGGGCACTGCGCCGCGCCCCGCACTGCTCGAACGCTTCCGCAAAACTCCGAACGCTGTCCTGTTCGCCACGGCCAGTTTCTGGCAGGGCGTGGACGTGCCCGGCGAGCAGCTCTCCTGCGTCATCATTGACCGCCTGCCGTTTGCCGTGCCCAGCGATCCGGTGGTCAGCGCGCGCGTCCGTGCGGTCAACGAAGATGGCCGCAACGCCTTTCTTGAATATCAGGTGCCGGAAGCCGTTCTCGCGCTGAAGCAGGGCTTCGGCCGGCTGGTCCGTTCGCGAAAAGATCGCGGCGTGCTCGTCCTGCTCGACGACCGCATCGCGCGCATGCGCTACGGCTCCGTCTTCCTCGAATCCCTCCCGCCCTATGCGCGCACACGCGAACTCTCCGACGTTGAGCGCTTCATGAATTCTGCTTCGTAGCGCCGGGCCTCCTCCGACGATTTTGTAGCGCCGACCTTCAGGTCGGCAGCCTTATTGCTCCCCCGCCGCTCTTGTAGCGCTGGCTTCCAGCCGGCGTTTAATCTCGTTTCATTTTCGTCCTGTTGCGGCTCTCCGCGCCGTCCCTCCGCCCTGTTCCCCGCATTTTGCTGAATCCGTTCTTCTTCTATTCCCGTACTACTTTCAGCCGGGGGGAGGTTAACTTCATGAATTCAGTCGCCGGGGCCACTCGCGCTTCTTGGGCCAGCCGCTGGCGCGGCGACTTGCTGCAGGACCTGCGCATCGGCACGCGCCTGTTGTGGCGCAGCCCCGCATTTTCTCTCCTCGCAGTTCTCTGCCTCACGCTCGGCATCGGCGCCAACGCTGCCGTGTTCAGTTGGATTGAAGGTGTGCTGATGCGTCCCTACCCGCTTGTGGCGCATCAGGACCGCATGCTCGCCATTGTCGGCACCACGCGCGGCTCTTCCGGATTCGACGATCTTTCCTGGCCCGACTTCCAGGACCTCGAGCGGCGCTCCACGCTTGCCCAATCCTTCGTTGCCGAAAAAATCGCCACCGCCACGCTCTCCCTCGGCAACCGCGCCGAAAAGGCCATCGGCAGCGTCGTCTCCGCAAATTATTTCAGCGCGCTCGGCCTGCGTATGGCGCTCGGCCGTGGCTTCGTTCCCGAGGAAAACGCCGGCCGCAACGCTCATCCCGTCGCAGTCATCAGTTACCAGTTCTGGCAGGAGCGTTTTCACGGCGACCCCGGTGTTATTGGCAGGACCCAGCTTCTCAACAACGTGCCGCACACCATCGTCGGCGTCGCGCCGCAAGGTTTTTACGGCACCTTTGTGGGCTACTCGTGGCAATTCTGGGTGCCCATTTCCATGCAGCAGGCCTTCGACTACAACGGCGGCTACAAACTCGAAGATCGCGGCGCGCGCTGGATCGAAGGCTTCGTGATGAGGAAGCCCGGAGTCACCCGTTCCCAGTTGCAGCAGGAACTTTCCGCCATCGCCGCTCGCCTCGAATCCGAGTATCCGGAAGTGAACCGCGGCCGCGCCATCCAGCTCTTTCCGCTCTGGGGGACTCCGTTCAACGGAGCGAATACGCTTGGCCGCACTCTGGGCGTGGCGCTTTCGGTGGCGGTCTTCGTCCTGCTGATTGCGTGCGCCAACGTCGGCAATCTGCTGTTGGTTCGCGCCTTCAGCCGCCGCCACGAGATGACCGTCCGCCTCGCTCTCGGCGCCGGCCACGCGCGGCTCGTCCGCCAGGTCCTCACCGAAGGACTCATCCTTTCCGGCCTCGCCGCGCTCGGCGGGCTGGTGCTGGCCTGGTGGTGCCGCGATCTGCTCGTGCGTCTGCTGCCTCCGCGCGGCGTTCCCTATCGGCTGGCCGGCGAACTCGACTGGCGCGTCTTCGCCGTTACCGCTGGCGTCTGTCTTCTCTCCACGCTGCTCTTCGCGCTCGTTCCCGCCATGCAATGCTCGCGCACGGAAATCACGGAAGCGCTGCGCTCGGAATCCTCCGGCGTGGTTGGCGGGCGCCGCAAGACCTGGTTCCGTTCCGCGCTTGTGGTGCTTCAGGTTTCGCTGAGCTTTCTGTTGCTCGTCGGCGCTGGTCTCGTGGTCCGAAGCCTGAATCGGCTTCGTTCCGCGAATCCCGGATTCTCCAGGGATCGCGTGGTCACCACATCGTTCACCTTCGCTCCGCAGGGTTACGACGCCGCGCGCGCGCGGAATTTCGAGGACGAGCTGCTCCAGCGCGTGCAAGCGCTGCCCGGCGTCGAATCCGCCTCCTGGTCGCGCAGCATTCCGTTCACATTTCTCACCTACTCCTCCGCGCCTATCGCCGTGGACGGATACGAGCCTCCCCGCGATCAGCAGCCCGCCGCCAACTTCAGCGAAGTCAGCCCCGGCTATTTCGCCACCATGGGTATTCCCCTCGTTTCCGGCCGCGACTTCGCGCCCTCCGACGACGAAAACTCCCAGCCCGTTGCCATCGTGAACGAAGTCATGGTCCGGAAATACTGGCACGGCGCCGATCCGGTGGGCCAGCGACTTCAGGTGAACGGCAAATGGCTCGAGGTGGTGGGCGTCGCCAAACTATCGAAGTACGGAAGCTTCATGGAAACTCCGCAGGCGTTCTTTTACGTTCCACTGCGCCAGAACTTCGGCCTGCTGGCTTCGCTCGAAGTCCGCACCGCTACGCCTCCGCAGGCCGTTACCCCGCTGCTCGCCCGCGAAATTCACGCGCTCGACCAGAACATGCCCGTGTACGAAGCTGTTGGAATGCGCGAGGTGGTGGACCGCTCGATGGCTGCGCCGCAGGTTGCCGTCACTCTGCTCACGGTGTTCGGCTCGCTCGCGCTCGTGCTCTCCGCCATCGGACTCTACGCCGTGATGTCGTATGTGGTTTCGCAGGGCACGCGCGAGATGGGATTGCGCATGGCGCTGGGGGCGCGCGCGGCGGACATGCTCCGCCTCGTCGTCTCGCAGGCCATGACGCTCGCCGCGGTGGGAATCGGCGTGGGCGCAGCCGCTGCGCTCGTCCTGACGCGCTTGCTCGGCTACCTGCTCTACGAGGTGAGCCCGCGCGACCCGTTCGCGTTCGCCGTGTCGTTCGCGATCATGTTTGTTGTCGCGCTCGCGGCCACGATTTTGCCCGCCTGGCGCGCCACGCGCATCGATCCCCTCCGCGCATTGCAGTCGTAGGGGCGGCTACCCATACTCCGGCAGCGCGAATCGGTCTACCAGATCGCGCCCTGCGGCCATGTCCGCCACCCAGGGAATGGCCATCAGCCGGAAAATCTGGTTGCGCAGAATAAGCGAGAACCGCGATTTCGGAACGAACATCCCCGCCATCCGCAGCGCCGCCTCCTGCTTTTCGAGCACGAACGCGCCGAACCGTTCCTGATAACGCGCAAACGCGAGGTTCCAGTCGCCGCCCGCGCGATGCAGTTCGCCCGCGAGCACATATGCCGCGGCCATGGCCAGCGCGGAGCCCTGTCCCGCCAGCAGCGAAACGCAGAACGCCGCGTCTCCCAGCAGCGTCACGCGTCCGCGCGTCCACAATCCGCCGCGGGCGTCCATGCGGATCTGGCTCACGCGGTCAAAATAGAGTTCGCCGGCGCGGTCGAGCGCCTCCAGAATCTGCGGGCATTCCCATCCGCTGCGCTCGAAATGCGCGCGCAGTTCGATCTTTTGCTGTCCCAGATCTGCGGGAAGAGCGGAATCCGGATCGGCATAGATGAAAAAGAAAAGTGTGCGGTCGCCGCGCATGGCAAATCGAGCCACCTGCTGGCCCACGCGCGTGTACATCACATACACGGATTCGTCGCGAGGGCGGTAGCCCCGCGCCTCGAATGCTGCGGCCTTGTAACCCAGATATTTTTCGTAGCGGCTCTCGGCGCCGAACGCAAGTTCGCGCACGCGCGAGTGCAATCCATCCGCTCCCACCGCGAGGTCGAATTCGCGCGCCGGGCCGTGCTCGAAGCTGGCACGGACGCCGCTCGCCGTTTGTTCGATGGCCGTGATCGTGTTGCCGAACCACGTTTCCACTCGGCCTTCGATCGCGGCGTGGATGGCGCGCGCCAGGTCGCCGCGCGGAAGGCTGACCAGGCGGTCCGCAGTCACGCGCGCGAGCGACTTCGTCTCGAATCCCGAGACGCGGTGGCCGTCCGCGCCCACCACGCGCACCTCGGTCGGCTTGTAGCCGGCGCGAAGGAGTTCGGGCAACAGGCCCATGCGCTCGGCGACGTCGTACCCCGTGCCCCAGAAGTCGATAATGTAACCGCCGGTGCGCGGCTGAGGCGCCGTTTCAATGAGTGTGGGCTCGAAGCCGTAACGCAGGAGCCAGTACGCCAGAGTCGGCCCGGCAATTCCCGCTCCTGAGATCAGAATTTTCACGGCTAGAGGCAGGTTACGCCGTGGCGGAGCGGCGCAGCAAGGCAGGAATGCCGCAGCGCCGCCGCGGTGGGCAAGCATCGCACGCAATTCGGGATTAGCGGGCCGCGTTCTCTAGCGCTTGTAGTTCACGTCAGCAAACTGAACTTTCACCCCATCCGGGTCGCGCACATACACTTGGCTGTCATACTCCAATGTCGCATCGGCTTCAGGGATCGCCTGCTTGAGCTGGCCCACGAGCCGCTTGGCGTCGTACCCATCGATGCCCAGGCAAAAGTGATTGAAACCAGCCGCCTCTCCCGCCTCGCGTGCGTAAATACCCAGGAAACTGCCTTCCAGCCGGAACTCGCAGAAGTCCTTTCCTTCATCGCGAATCGCAAGTCCCGTGAGCCGCTCATAGAAGGCCTTCGATTTCGCTACATCAGCCGCCACCAGCGTCACGTGGTTCAGCGTGCGCGCGCGAACCAGAGGCTCACCTGCGGCACTCGGCCTCGTCTGGCCGGACACCGCGGAGCCGAGGGCCAGCAGAGCCACGCCCTCGAGCAGAGCCCGGCGGCTGATTCCTCCCCGCTCGTACAGGTTTAGGAGCCGATCGAATTCAGGCAGCATAGTGCCCTCCCGTGTGGCCGGCCGCGCTCCGGCAAAGACATCATACGACACGCGCTAGATTGGGGTGTGCCCCCGAGGCAACAGGTCTAATTTCGACGCAAATTTTGGGTACGTGGGTAGAGGCTAGGCGATCCTTCGACTCGCCCGCTGCGGTGGGCTCGCTCCCGCCGCCGCCGAGGCTTCGGCGGGCAGGCAGGCTCACCGGCCTGGTGGGATGGGACGCAGGCCCTTCGTCGAAGACTCCTCAGGGTTGGCATCCTGGCCGGATGCTGAGGGGGGTGCGGGCAAAACGTTGCTGCGACACGCTGGATGCAGAGCGCGGTGCAGTTGACCGGGCGAGAGCCATCCCCTACCATAGCGGCGCCAAAACCATGATTGGACAGACGATTTCCCACTACAAAGTGCTGGGCAAGCTGGGCAGCGGCGGAATGGGAGTGGTGTACGAAGCCGAAGATACGCAACTGGGCCGCAAGGTGGCCCTGAAATTCCTGCCGCAGGAGATGGCGGAGGACTCCCAGTCGCTCGAACGCTTCCAGCGGGAGGCCAGGGCGGCTTCCGCGCTGAACCATCCCAACATCTGCACCGTGCACGCGATCGAACAGCACGAGCGGCAGAACTTTATCGTAATGGAGCGTCTGGAGGGACAGACGCTCGCGCAGATGATGGGCCGCGAGCCGCTGGAGATGGAAAAACTACTCAGCGTGGCGATGCAGGTCGCGGACGCGCTGGAGTCGGCGCACTCCAAGGGAATCGTGCACCGCGACATCAAGCCGGCCAACATTTTTGTGACCGCCCGCGGGCAGGTGAAGGTGCTCGACTTCGGATTGGCCAAGATGGGAGAAACGCGCGGCGCGGGCGCGGGCGCAGATTCCAACTTGGAAATGCAAACGCAGGATCAGCAGCACGGCCTGACGCTGCCGGGAACGGCGCTCGGAACGGTGAATTACATGTCGCCGGAACAGGCCCGCGGCCAGTTGGCCGACGCGCGAACCGATATTTTTTCCCTGGGCACGGTGCTGTATCAGATGGCCACCGGAACGCTGCCGTTCCAGGGCGATACCTCGGCGGTGATTTACGAAGCCATCCTAAACCGGGACCCCGTGCAGGTGACGCAGGCAAATCCCGCGGTGCCCGCGGAACTGGGCCGCGTGATCGACAAGGCGCTGGAGAAAGACCGCAACCTGCGCTACCAGACGGCCACGGACATCAAGACGGACTTGGCGCGGCTGAAGCGCGATCTGGAGTCGGGCCGCAAGCGCGCGGCGGAGCGCGCGGATTCGCGGGGGGAAAGCAAACCGGCAGAGAAATCCATCGCCGTGCTGTATTTCGAGAACCTGAGCGGAGTAAAAGAGGACGAGTACTTCCGCGACGGAATCACCGAAGATATCATCACGGAGCTTTCCAAGATCAAAGGGCTGAGCATCTTTTCGCGGCCCACGGTGCTGGCCTACCGCGACAAGCAGGTGACGCCGGCGCAGATCGGGCAGCAATTGAAGGCTGCCTACGTGCTCGCGGGAAGTTTGCGGCGCGCGGGAAACCGGCTGCGCATCAACGCGCAGCTTGTGGACACGCACACGGATTTTCCGTTGTGGTCGGAACGCTACGACCGCGAGATGAAGGACGTGTTCGAGGTGCAAGACGAAATCGCGCGGAAGATTGCCGAGGCACTGCGCATCACGCTCTCGCCGCAGGAACAGGCCGCACTGGCCGCCAAGCCCACGGAAAACCTGCAGGCCTACGATCTGTATTTGCGCGGAAAGAATTACGCGCGGCGCATGACGCGGCAGGACCTGGAATTCGCGCTCCAGATGTTCGAGAACGCCGTGTCTCTCGACCCGGATTTTGCCCTCGCCTATGCCTCCATCGCCAACGTGTGCGCACAGACGCATTACAACTATGGGCGCGATCCCATCTGGCTGCAGCGCGCGGAAGCCGCTTCGCAGCGCGCCGTAAACCTGCAGCCGCAGCTGCCGGAGGTGCTGGTGGCGCAGGCCTGGATTCTTTACGCGGCGCAGAACTACGAGGAAGCGGTGCGATGCACGCAGAAGGCGATTGACCGGAAACGCGATTGCGAGGGCGCCTACTATCTGCTTTGCCGGGCCCTGTTCGCCTCCGGCCGCTACCAGGAGGTAGCCAACATTGCGGACGCCGCGCTCGAAGCCAGCGGCGAGGACTACAACTGCTACGTGCCCATCACGAATGCCCTGGACGCGATGGGGAAGCAGGAGGCGCTTCGCAACACGCGGCTGAGGCGGGTGGTCGCGCTGGAGAGTCATCTGAAAAAAGTACCGGAGGATGCGCGCGCGCGTATCCTGTTGGCCCACGATTACTCGCAAATGGACCGTGTGGATGACGCGGTACGAGAGACGAACTTCGCCGTCGCGCTCCGCTCGAGCGAAGCCACCGTTCTCTACAACGCGGCCTGCGTCTTCTGCGGATTGAAACGGAAACAAGAAGCTCTGGACGTGCTGAAGAAAGCCTGGGACGCGGGATTCAAGGACGCGGACTGGGCGTGGCGCGATCCCGACCTTTCCCTGCTGCATGGCGACCCGCAGTTTGAACAGCTCTATCCCCCATCCAAACAATCCTGAGCGCGGGCGCGAGCCGGCGGGGTCAAGATTTTGAAGAAATCAGAATCGGGCGTGTTCGGAATCTGCGGGAAAATGGCGGTTTTGGAGCAGTTTTTGAGAGGCGAAACCAGTTCACATAATTTGAAGACGACAGGAAAATCGAATTGAAGCGGCGAAAATTGCAGATCGTAAGGCGATGAAGGGAAAGGCGGAAGCGGTCGACAGTTGAGAGTCAAGGGTCGAGAGTCGAGGGTTAAGACAGGTGATTGCGCGCAGCGAAGAGCCGCTGCGCCACAGGGCCAGCGCGAAGCAGACCCGGACTGCGGAATATCGGCGTCATGCTAAACTGACTGGAGAAGGGACAGTCAGGGAGAACGACCAGGATTTCTGCTTCTAAAGGCCCAATCAATGTTCGAGATCTTCGTAGAAGAGACGTTCGCGGCGGGACACGCCCTGCGGGGCTATCGGGGGAAATGCGAAAACCCGCACGGGCACAACTACCGCGTGCGCATCACGCTCCAGGGCCCTAAGCTGGACGAGACCGGGCTGCTCTATGACTTCGTCCACCTGAAACAGGTGATCCACGGCGTGATGGATGGAGTGGACCACAAATTCCTGAACGATCAGGCGCCATTCGACGTGCTCAACCCCTCGGCGGAAAACATCGCGAAATATTTCTACGAGGAAATCGCGAGGCAGATGCATGCGAGCCCCAACGGCGCTTCCGTGACACGAGTGGACATCTGGGAAACGGACACAACCAGGGCAAGTTATCTACCCGCGAAGCAAAAATCCGAGGAATCCAGCGTCCGGTAAGGACGCAAGCAGGATGAACAAGTCATTCCTCATCATTTTCATTCCCGCCGTGCTCGTTGCGGCGATGTATTTGTTTCTGGGGATTTATCCTCCGGTGCGCGTGCTTGCCGGCGTTGCGATGGTTGCGGCGGGGCTGGCGGCGTGGGGAATTCGCACATGGATGAAGCGCAGCGGAACCGTTCCCGCGAGCACTGCGGCGGCACCGTCCCCCACGACGCCCACGCCACCGGCGGCGCCGGCCAGTCCCACAGCGAGCCAATCCTGAGGCAGCAGCAATGGTAGTGACGGAAATTTTCCGATCGATTCAGGGCGAAGGCACGCGCACGGGATTGCCGTGCGTGTTCGTGCGGCTGACGGGATGCAACCTGCGGTGCGTCTGGTGCGACACGGCTTACGCGTTCCACGGCGGAGTGAAGAAATCGCTGGATGAGGTGATGGCGGAAGTGCGCGCGCTGGCGGCGCGGCCCGGCGAACTTTCAGGAAATGGGCATGCGCCGAGCCGCGGGATCCATCTCGTTGAAATCACGGGAGGCGAGCCGCTGCTGCAGCCGGAATGCGCGGCGCTGGCAGAGAAGCTTCTCGGCGAAGGGTACACGGTGATGATCGAGACGAGCGGAGAACGCTACGCCGGCGAGCTGCCGCGCGAGGTCGTCAAGATTGTGGACGTGAAGTGTCCGGACTCGGGTGAGTTCGGGACGTTCGAGATGCGGAATCTGGATGTGGTTGACGCGAAGGACGAGATCAAGTTCGTGCTGGCAAGCCGGCGGGATTTCGAGTTTGCACGCGAGTTCACGCGCGAACACCGGCTTGCAGAGCGGGTGGGGCAGGTGATTTTTTCGCCGGTATATCCGGACCCGGCCGGTAAGTGGCACGGACTCGATTCGCGCGCGCTGGCGGAATGGATTCTGGAGGAAGGGCTGCCCGTGCGGCTCGGACTGCAACTGCACAAATTCATCTGGCCGGCGGATATGCAGGGGGTGTAGCTCCGGTGTCGTGGACCGTCGCGGGACGCCGGCGCTAGGGAGAAGCCGACAGACAGGTTCTTCGGGCCGATTTCCGGCCTTCGGGAGGACAGCGAAGGGGGTAAGTGGCGGCGAAATCCAAAGCGGTGGTGCTGCTCTCGGGAGGGATGGATTCTTGCGTAACGGTCGCGCTGGCGGCGCGGGAAAACACGCTGGCACTGGTGCATGCAAGCTACGGACAGCGGACGGAGCGGCGCGAGCGGCAGGCATTCGACGCGGTGGCGGATTTCTACTCGGTGCGCGAACGGCTGGTGGCGCGCCTGGACCATTTCCGGCAGATTGGCGGATCGGCGCTGACGGATCCGGGGCTGGCTGTGCCTGAACGGGGGGCGCCTCCTCGGGCGGAGGAAGGCATACCGATCACTTATGTGCCGTTCCGCAACGCACACTTCCTGAGCGTGGCAGTAAGCTGGGCGGAGGCGATTGGAGCGGTTTCGGTGTGGATTGGCGCGGTGGCGGAAGACAGTTCGGGCTATCCGGACTGCCGGCCGGAGTATTACCGGGCGTTTCAGCAGCTGGTGCGCGAGGGAACGCGGCCGGAAACCCGCATCGAAATCGTGACCCCGGTGATTGCAATGCGGAAAAGCGATATCATCCGGCGGGGAATCGAACTGGGGGCGCCGCTGCACCTGACGTGGTCCTGCTACCAGGGAGAGCAGGAGGCGTGCGGCGGGTGCGACAGCTGCCTGCTGCGGCTGCGCGCGTTTTCGGAGGTGGGAGTGACCGACCCGATCCCATACCGGGCCGGCGTGACGAGGTAAGGGGAACCCAAGGAGGAAGGAAATCCATGCGGCAGACATTAAAACTTTTCGCGGCGATTGTGCTGGCTTGCGGCCTGGGGCTGGCGGCAGGGCCCGCCGCGGCGCAGGGCACGGCGACCGTGACCGGAGTCGTGAAAGACATGGAGGCGAAGCCGTTTGCCGGAGCGACGATTGCGTTCAAGAACTCAGACACGGGCGCCGAACTCTCGTCGAAGATCGGCGCGGACGGCAAATACTCGGTGGAGGGCCTGCGATCCGGCATCTACGACATCACGGTGAGCGATCCCACGGGCCTTCCTCTGTATGCCACCAAGACCAAGGTCGAGTCCGGGGGAAACCTGACGCTGGATTTGAACCTGAAGGATTTGATCACTCCCGAACAGCTCGCGGAGCGGAAGAGGCAGGCGGCGGCACAACAGGGCTTCGTGAAAATGAAGGCCGCATTTGACGCGGGGCAGGTGAAAGTGGAGGAGGCCGACAAGGCGCGCGCGGACATGCTGAAATCGCCAGCGGACCAGCGCGCCGCCCAGCAGCCGAAAGTGAACGACCTGTACTCGGAAGCGCTGCAAGACTTCCAGCAGGCGCAGCAAGTGGCGTCGGCGAAAGACCCCAACATGCATCTGATCTATGAAAAGCTGGGATACACAAACGAGATGCTGGGGCACTATGACGAGGCCATCACCGACTACCAGAAGGCGATCGAATTGAAGCCGACGGTGCCGGAATACTACAGCATCCTCTCGCTGGCGCTGGCCAAGACGGGCAAGGCAGCGGACGCGAGCCAGGCATGTGACAAAGCAACTTCGCTGGATCAGGCGAAGGGCTCAAGCTGCTATTTAAATGTGGGAATCACGCTGTACAACAAGTACCAGCTGGCCGAAGCGGTGGCGCCGCTGCAAAAAGCCACGGAGTTGAATCCGAAAAGCGCGCAGGCCTGGTATCTGCTCGGCGCCTCGCTGGTGGCCACGATGACCACCAAACAGGAAGGGGAGAAGATGATTCCGGTGCTGGCGCCGGGAACCGTGGAGGCCTACCAGAAGTGCATCGAGCTGGACCCGAACGGGCCGTGGGGCGCGCAAGCGAAGGCGGGGCTGGAACAGCTCCAGGCGATGGGCGCCGGCGTGGACACGAAAATCAAAGTGAAGAAGGGCAAAGGCTGATCCCCCAAGTGTAACCGGCCAACGGTCCCGGCGCCGCTCGATCTTGAATTCGTGCGGCGCCGCGGAGCGCGGCTTCAGAGTTGTTCGAGGCCGTGCAGCAGCGCGCCGCGAAGAGACTCCGCTTCCGCATCGTCCAGTTTTCTGCCACGCCGCGAGAGATAAAACACGTCGATGGCTTTCTCCCCCTGTGTGTCGATGAGCGCCGCTTCGATGTTGCAGTCCGCATCCGCAAGCAGCTCGCTGATGCGGTGGAGCAGGCCGGGACGGTCGCGCGCGACGAGTTCGAGCACGGTGCTCGTGGCGGAACAGGAATTATCCACACGAATCTCGGTGGGAAGCAGGGAACGGGAACGCGCACCGGCCCCGCGCGGCGCGCGATGACGATGCGGCGGCTGATCGTGCCGGGAGCGGCCCGAGGCGACGTCTTCCACGTCGCCGAGCAGGCGGCCGCGCTCTTCAGGATTGAGTGTGAGCGTGCCGTAGAGATCGTCGAAGACGAAGGTGTCCAGCACGAGGCCGGAGCGATTGGAGAACGCGTCGGCCTTGAGGATGTTCATGCCCCAGTCGGTGAGAGCACCGGTGAGGCCGGCGAACAGGCGGGGACGGTCGCGAGCAATCACGGTGATTTCGTACTGTCCGCGGCGTTCGCGGAGCTGGGCCTCGGCCGCGTGCGGCTCGCCGGCAACGAGGCTTTCCTCGAGGCGATGGGCCATTTCGAAGTGCGCGGCGATCTCGTCTGCGGCGTGGAGCTTGAGATAACGGCGGGGAAAACCGTCTAGGAACGCGGCGAGTGGTTTCGCGAGGGAGGCGAGAGCGGAGGAGCCGCGTACGACTTCGATGAGTTCGCGGTCGGATGAGGCGCCTCCGGCAATGCGCGCGCCGTCCACGCTTCGCGAGAGGTAGTTGGCGGCGGCGGCGTAAAGTTGCCAGAGCATTTCCGCCTTGAAGGGAGTGAGCGCCTCGGGATTGACGGAGCGGATGTCCGCGTAGGTGAGCAGACAGAGCATCTTCAAGCGTTCCGGCGTGCCCACGAGTTCGGAGAAGACGCGGACGACTTCGGGATCGAAGATGTCGCGGCGCTGGACGGTGAGAGACATCTCCAGGTGATTGCGGATGAGGAAGGCCACGAGGTCGCGCTCGTAGGGAGTTAGGCCGAGGCGACGCGTGGCGCGGGCTGCGGCTTCGACGCTGGCGGAGACGTGCTCGTCACCGGGCATCCCTTTGCCGACGTCATGAAGGAGAAGAGAAAGATAGAGCAGATCGGGCTGTTCGACCTCGGCGAGGATTTCCGCGAAGCGGCGATGGGGTTCGGCGGCCGAGTGACGCAGGGCGTGAAGCGCCTCGATGGCGAGCAGGGTGTGCTCGTCCACGGTGTAACGGTGATAGAGGTCGCGGAGGACGAGGGAATCCACGGACCGGAATTCGGGGAGGACCGCGTCGAGCAGGCCGACGCGATGCATGGCGCGGAGAGAGACGCCCGCGCCGGGGAGAGTGAGAATGCGGCGGAGGGAAACTCCGGCGGCGGCCGGATCGCCGGGCCACGCCGGGGCGTACCCCGGGCTGGCGAGAACGCGCTCGACGGAAGATTCCGTGTCGAGCGCGGGTTCGATGCCGTGACGCGCGATGAATTCGTAGAGCGAGAGCAGGAAGGCGGGATCCTCGAGCGCGGCGGGGCGGCGGCAGTAGGCGCGGTTGCGATGCACGCTGAAATCGGAGTTGGAGAGGCGCGCGCGCCAGTCCTCGAAGGCGTTGTAGAGAGTAGGGCGCGTGGGCGCCTCGTCCAAGGCACGTTTGGTGAGGCGTGAAATGGCGCGCGCATGGCGGAAATAGGAGCGCATCCAATCGGCAACGGGCTGCGGCGAGCCGCCGGGAGAGCCGATGCCCCGGGCGGAGGCTTCCTCCTGGAGATCGTAGGTGAGGCGATTGTCGTCGCGGCCGTTGTGAAAATGGAGGAAGACGCGCGCGGCGGCGATGAAGCGATACGCAGCGCCGGCGGCTTCTCCGAGCAGAGCGGCCCAGCCGGATTCGGGGGCGGCCCGGTCGCGGTGGCGGGAGAGCTCGTGGACGGCGGTGGCCCAACAGGCGACATCGAAATCGCGCAGGCCGCCGGGAGCGTCTTTCAGGTTGGGCTCGAGGTGGAAGAGCGTGTTGCCGTGCTTCGCGTGGCGCTCGCGGGTCATTTCGCCGAGAGCGCGAACGATGGCGGTTTGTTCGCGGGAGACGAGCGCGGGAAGAATTTTCCGAAGGAGCGAGGCGGCGAGAGCGGGATCGCCGGTTACGAAGCGCGAATCGAGCAGAGAGATGGTGAACTCGGGATTGTCCTGCTCGAAGCGGTCGCACTCTTCGAGCAGGCGGGAAGTGACCGCGGCGCGCCAGCCGAGATCCCAGAGCGCCCGCACGAGAGCGGCGCCGGGAGCACTGGCCGCTTCCGCAGCGCGCGCATCCGCGAAGAGGAGCAATACGTCGAGGTCGGAGCAGGGGAACAGAGCGCCGCGGCCGTAGCCGCCGATGGCGACCAAGGAGAATTCTGCGGGCCGCGAGGGGCCCGTGGAGAACAGAACGGCGGCGAGCGAATCGAGAGTACGGTCCGCGAGCGCGGAACGAGCAGCAAGAGCGGCAAGCGAATCGCCGCGAGCTTCGAAATCGCCGCGGATGGACTCGCGCCCCGCATCACAGACGGAACGGAGCGCCTCGAGCGGGGGCGCGGGGGTCACGGCGCGGAGCAGGAACGGCGCGGAGCGGAAATCACAGGGCGCCCTCGCCGCGTTCTTCATTGCGGATGCGAATCACCTCGTCGATCTTACTGAGGAAAATCTTACCGTCGCCGATTTTTCCGGTGCGGGCGGATTTGAGGATGACTTCGACGGCGGTGTCGACGAGGCGGTCGGGGACGACGAGTTCGACTTTGGTTCTGGGAAGCAGATCCATGGAATATTCGCGGCCGCGGTAGACCTCGGTGTGACCCTTCTGGCGGCCGAGGCCGCGGACATCGGTGACGGTCATGCCTTCGATGCCGGCCTCTTTGAGCGCGTCCTTGACGGATTCAAAGCGGGAAGTCTGGATGATGGCTTCGATTTTGGTCATGGGATGCTCCCTGTGTGGGACGGCCGCTGCCGGCGCGCGTAGAGGAGCGCAGCCAGGAGTGGCTGCGCCACTTAGGTCTCCAGGTTGTAGCCTTCCTCGCCGTGTTGCGACAGGTCGAGGCCTTCCACTTCGTCTTCTTCCGTGACGCGCAGGCCGAGGAGCAGGTCCGCGATTTTCAGAATGACGAGACTGCCGACGATGGCCAGGATCCAGGCGATGGCGACGCCGACGAGCTGATTGAGGATCTGGCCGGCATTGCCATCGAGGAGGCCGACGGGAAGCGCGTTGTTGGCGGCATCGTGAAACACGGGATTGACGGCGCGTGTGGCGAACACTCCGGTGAGGATGGCGCCGATGGTGCCGCCCGCGCCGTGGACGCCGAACGCGTCGAGAGAATCATCGTAGCCGAATTTGGCCTTGACCGTGGCAACCATGAGATAGCAGCCGACTCCGGCGATGAGGCCGATGACGAGAGCGGACATGGGACCGACGAAACCGGAAGCGGGGGTGATGGCGACGAGTCCGGCGACGGCTCCGGAAATCGCGCCGAGGACGCTGGGCTTGCCGTTGCGAATCCACTCGGCGAGCGCCCAACCGATGGCGGCGGAGGCAGCGGCGAAATGGGTGGCGACGAAGGCGGAGGTGGCCAGGCTGCTTGCAGCGAGGGCGCTGCCGGCGTTGAAGCCGAACCAGCCGACCCACAGCATAGCCGCCCCGGTCACGGTCAGGGGCAGGTTGTGTGGAGGCATCGGCTCGCTGCCGAATCCACGGCGCCTACCGATCATGAGGGCGGCGGCCAACGCAGAAACGCCGGAACTGATGTGCACCACTGTACCCCCGGCGAAATCCAGCGCCCCCAGGTTTCGCAGCCAACCGCCCACTCCCCAGACCCAGTGAGCGAGCGGGTCATAAATAAAGGTGGTCCAGAGCAGCATGAAGAGCAGAAAAGCGCTGAACTTGATCCGCTCGGCGAACGCGCCGGTGATAAGCGCCGGCGTGATGATCGCGAACATGAGTTGGTAGACCATGAAGGCCTGATGGGGAATCGTGGCGGCGTAGTCGGCATAAGGCTCGAGGCCGACACCTCGTAGGCCGATCCAATCCAAGCCTC
>DATKNR010000125.1:0-18604 GCA_035541255.1 Patescibacteria group bacterium
AGAAGGCGTTCGAAGAGGGAATCAACAATACGACGACCGCGGAGGCATTAGCCGGCCTGCTCGAACGAATCGCGAAAGGGAAGGCCGTGGGTCGAGAAGCGAGCGGCGAGATGATCGCCATCCTGATACGGCAGGAGTTCCGTGAAGCGATACCGGCGGGTCTGCCGCCCGGAACGGTGGTGGCGCACAAGACGGGAGAGATCACGCGTATCCACCATGACGCGGCGATCGTGTATGCGCCGCGGCCCTTTGTCCTGGTAATCCTGGTCCGGGGGATCGAGAAGAAGGAGGAGAGCGCGGGACTGATGGCGAAGATTACCCGGATTCTTTACGGCGCAGTGGAGTAGTACGCGGAGCGCGCCCCCGTTACAACCCCGGACACGGTTTGCGGACCGCGATGCAGCCGGGTAGGGCGGCGGCGCATCCGTTGTATTATGGAGCAAAACGAGGCGTGCACCGGCGGTCCGGCCGGTGCAATGGCCGCCAGCGAAAGGGTGAATCGATGAAATCGAAAACCAAATGGATGGTGGCGACGGCACTGGGAATCGTCCTGGCAATCGCCGCGGCCGCATCCGCGGACACGCTGAAGCTGAAAGATGGACGCGTGATTCACGGCCAGTACATCGGGGGAACCGCGGACGCGATCCAGATGAACGTGAATGGGAATGTGGAAACGTTCGACGTGAGAGACGTAGTGAGCCTGTCGCGTGATTCGACCACGGCGCCACCACCGGCTCCCGCGCCAGCGCCGCCACCCGCCCCTGCCACAACTGCTCCGCCGGCCCCGGAACCGCTTCCCGAAGCGCCCACGCCGACGGCCCCGCCCCCGGAGGACAAATCCAAGATCTTGGTTCCTGCGGGGACTCGGATCATGGTGAGGATGATCGACAGCGTGGATTCGGAAACGAACCGTGTGGGCGACCGCTTTCGCGCGAGCCTGGAGACAAATCTGGAGCAGGACGGGTATATACTGGCGCGCCGCGGGACCGAAGTGTACGGCGAACTGACCAACGTGCAGGGCGCGGGAAGGCTCGCGGGCCACGCGGAATTGAGGCTGGAACTGACGGGGATGCGGATCCACGACAACCTGGTACCGCTGGTGACCGGCGATTATGAATCGGTCGGAAAAGGACGCGGCGGAAACACGGCCAAGAAGGCCGTTGGCGGGGCAGCTCTCGGAGCGATTATCGGAGCGCTGGCCGGCGGTGGCCGCGGTGCGGCGATTGGCGCCGGAGCGGGCGCCGCAGCGGGAACCACAGTGAACATCATAACGAAGGGCGAAAAAGTGCGAGTGCCCAGCGAGACGGTGCTGGAATTCCGGCTGGACGCGCCGTTGAGGCTCCGGCCGGAGGAGTCCCTCCGCTGAGCGATCCCCTCGTACAACTGAATCGACAGAAACTATCGGATGCCGCTTAACTCCCATTCAGAGGAGCATGGGCAGGCGGAAGCGCGGACCGTTACCGGGTCAGGGCGGGCAGGGGTGTCTGTGCCCGCCGTGACGGCTCCGCCGGTCGCACGGCGCCATCCGCAGGTGAGCGAACTGCACGGCGATCGTTGTGTGGACGAGTACGCGTGGCTCCGCGAGAAGGAGAACCCGGAAGTGCGAGCGTACCTCGAAGCGGAGAATGAGTACGCGGATGCGGTGATGGCCCCGGCAGCAGGGCTGCGGGAGAAGCTCTACGCTGAAATCCTGGGGCGGCTCAAGCAGACCGACCTGACCGTGCCGGCACGGAAGGGAAACTACTTCTACTACACACGCACGGAGGAAGGGAAACAGTACAACATCTGGTGCCGCAGGGCGGGAAGCGAATCCGGAACAGAAGAAGTGTTGGTGGACGGAAACGCGCTGGCGGAGGGGGAGGACTTTTTCGCGGTGGGTGCGTTTGAGGTGTCGGATGACGGCGGATCGCTGGCGTACACGACGGATTTTACAGGCTTCCGGGAATTCACGCTGTGGGTGAAAGACCTGCGCACAGGGCGCGTGCTGGATGACCGAATCGAGCATGTGACCAGCGTGGCTTGGGCGCCAGACGGGCAGTCCCTGTTCTACACGGTGGAAGACGACGCGAAGCGGTCGTACCGGCTGTACCGGCACCGACTGGGAAAATCAGACGATGCTCTTGTGTATCAGGAGACGGACGAGCGTTTTCGACTGACTGTGCTGCGCAGTCGGAGCCGGGCGCTGGTGATGCTGGAGTCGGCGAGCCACACGGCTTCGGAGTGGCGCGTGCTGCCCGCAGACGCTCCCGAGGACGGATGGCGAGTGGTGGCGGAGCGGCGGGCGGAACACGAATACGACGTGGAGCATCACGGCGATCGTCTCTACATTCGCAGCAACCGGACGGGGAGGAATTTCGCCTTGTTCAGCGCGCCGATCGCGGATCCGCGCGAGCTACACTGGACGGAGATGATTTCACATCGGCCGGAGGTGATGCTGGCGGGAATGGACTTTTTCGCGCGGCACGCCGTGTTGTACGAGCGCGAGGACGGCCTGCCGAAAATGCGCGTGATGGACTTGGATACCGGGGAATCACACCGGATCGTGTTTCCCGATCCGGCGTATTCCGCGATGGGTGGCGACAATTACGAGTTCGATACGGACGTTTTCCGGTTCGTTTACGAATCGATGGTGACGCCGCGTTCGATCTTCGACTACGACATCAGGACAAGGGAGCGGCGGCTGCGAAAACAGACGGAAGTGCTGGGAGGCTATGACGCGTCGCAGTACGTGACGGACCGGCTGGCGGCGACGGCGCAGGACGGAACTCGAATTCCCATCTCCATCGCTTACAAGCGGGGACGTCCGAAGGATGGAAAGGGGCCGATGCTGCTCCTGGGGTACGGGGCGTATGGCTATTCGCAGCCCGTGATCTTCAATTCGAACCGGCTAAGCCTGCTGGACCGGGGATTTGCGATTGCGTTGGCGCACGTGCGCGGTGGCGGCGAGATGGGCAAGCCGTGGCACGACCAGGGCCGAATGCTGAACAAGCGGAACACGTTCACGGATTTCATCGCTGTGGCGGATTTTCTCGTGGGGGAGAAGTACGCGGCCCGGGAGAAGTTGGTGATTCACGGGGGAAGCGCGGGAGGATTGCTGATCGGCGCGACTCTGAACCTGCGTCCTGACGTGTGCGGGGTGGCGCTGCTGTACGTTCCGTTTGTGGACGTAATTAACTCGATGCTGGATTCCACTCTGCCGCTGACGGTGGGCGAGTTCGAGGAGTGGGGCAATCCGCAAATCGCGGAAGAGTACTTCTACATGAAGACGTACTGCCCGTATACGAACCTGGCGGCGCGGGCATACCCGGCGATGCTGCTGCGAACCTCTCTGAACGACAGTCAGGTGATGTATTGGGAGCCGGCGAAGTATACGGCGCGCCTGCGCACGTTGAAAACGGATTCGAACCCGCTGCTGCTGAAGGTGAACATGGCCGCGGGACATGGCGGGGCATCGGGACGTTACGACGCGCTGCGCGAGGTGGCGTACGACTACGCGTTTCTGCTGAGGGAGTGCGGGATCGAGCAGTAGCGCATTGCGTCGCAAACGCTATGCGGGGTTGGGCGCGGCGCCGGAAGTGAGCGCGACGAAATCGGGGTCATCGCGGAGAAGCTGCAGGTCGGCATCGCGTTTGGCCCACTCCATGTTGCGGTAACCGGCCGCTACAGCTTTCTTGAAGGTTTCCAGGCATTCGGCTTTCCTGCCGAGTAGACCAAAGGTGCACGCGGCGTTGTACATGGTGTTGCCATCATTGGGGCGCAGGGCCAAAGCAGTCTCAAGATGGCGCACGGATTCCTCTGCCTCGCCGAACTCCGCCAGCCGGTTGGCGAGGAGGATTCGCGCACGTACGTCCTCCGGGCTGATCTCGAGCTGCTGGCGGAGCGCGCGGGTCAGCAATTGGTCAATGTGTACGGCCTCTTCCTGGCGCCCAAGCCTGCGAAATACCTGCGCGTAAGGAATGTAGACGTTGTAGTCGTCGCCGTTGGCCTCGATGGCGCGGTTCGCAAACGCGGCGGCTTCCTCCCAGCGATCGGAGGCGAAGAGGGCGCGGCCCAACACGTTCCAAGCGCCCTCGCAATCCTGCTTCCGCTCGATGGCGCGGAGGGCGGAGAGATAGGCTTCTTCCCACTTTTTCTGTGCGTAGAACATCCGTGCGCGGCTGGCGTTCACCTCGGCGAGGTCAGGAGCAAGCGCCGTAGCACGGTCGCAGGCGGCCTGTCCCTTCTCCAGCCACTTCGGCGCTTGATCGCGGAGTTCGAAGACGAGTCCGCAGACAGTGGCGATGCCGGCGTGGGCGAGGGCGAAGTTCGGATCCAGCTTGATGGCCTGCTCGAACATCTGCAGCGCGTAATCGAGGTTTTCGCGCCGCGTGTAATTGCGCCCGCGGAGATAGAAGTCGTAGGCCTGGGCGTTTTCCGTGGGCTTGCGGGCCATCACTTTTTCTTCCTGCGGTGAAAGCGTGATGCGAAGCGCCTGCGCGATGCTGCGCGCGATTTCCTCCTGGATGGCGAAGACGTCGTCCATCTGGCGATCGTAACGTTCCGACCAGACGGAAACGCGCGTGGCGATCTCGACCAGAGTGCCGGTGACGCGCACGCGGTTTCCGGCGCGGCGGATGGAGCCCTCCAGCACGTAGCCGGCGCCGAGCTGCTGGCCAACCTGGGGGGCGGTGACGGTCTTGTCGCGGAAGGGAAGAATCTCCGAGCGCGGAAAGATCTGGATCTGGCCGATCTTGGAAAGCTCCGTGATGATGTCTTCGGTCATACCGTCACGGAAGTATTCGTCCTCTTTGGCGCCGCTCTGGTTCTCGAAGTAGAGCACGGCGACGCGCTTTACGCCGGAGGGCGCAGCCTGCGAAGGAAGGGCCGTTGCGGATTTGTCGGCGGCGGAACGGCGGCCTGTGTCGAGGTCGCGCTTCAGACGCTTCAGATCGGCTTTCAACTCCCCCGCGGTCTGGCAGCGAAGATCTGGGTCCTTTTCCAGGGCCTTGTTCAAGATCGCATCGAGGCCCGCGGGCACGCTCGCATTCGTCTTGGAGGCAGGCGGCGGAACGGTGTTGAGAATTCCATCGAAGATCACGGCTTGGGAAGCGCCGGAGAAGGGCGGAGCGCCCGTGGCCATCTCGTAAAGGACGACGCCGAGCGAAAAAAGGTCGGAGCGCGAATCGAGAGCCTCGCCACGGGCCTGCTCAGGGGACATGTAGGCCACGGTGCCGACCGATGTGCCGGGACTCGTAAGATTCTCGGCGGCAACGCGGGGCGATGCGACGGAACCGGCAGTTGCGTCGAGGTCCGCCGCGGGCCCGGAATGCGATGTGCCCACCTTTGCAAGGCCGAAGTCGAGAATTTTCGCCTGGCCGCGCGCGGTAACGAAAATATTAGCCGGCTTGATGTCGCGATGGACGATGCCTTTGGAGTGGGCCGCTTCAAGTCCGTCGGCAATCTGGATGCCGAGATCGATGACGTCGGAGGCGTCCATAGGCTTGCCGTCAATGCGGTGCTTCAGCGTCTGGCCTTCGAGCAACTCCATGACGATGAAAGCCCGCCCCTCGTCGTCATCAATGTCGTGGATGATACAGATATTGGGATGATTCAGGGCGGAGGCGGCGCGCGCTTCGCGGCGGAAGCGTTCAATGGCCTGCGGGTCATGGGCGATGTCGTCAGGCAGGAACTTCAGAGCCACGCTGCGACCGAGGCGCGAATCCTTGGCACGGAAGACGACGCCCATGCCGCCGCCACCGAGCTTTTCGAGTAGTTGATAGTGAGAGACTTTCTCTTCCGTCATCCGCAGGGCCTCCGTGGCCGGCAACGCGAGTTCGAGTGGAGGGAGGTACTTTTTCATTGTTCGGGAGGAGTGTCAACCCGGCAGGTTCGGAGGGCGCGTAAGACTATTGCGCTGGCCATCCGGATTTGTAAGAATACGCCGCGGCACGCCCGCCTATGCCGAAAGAACGGCCAAAAGTAAACATCGGCGAAGTGATCCGGAGTTACCGCGGGGAGCGCGGCCTGTCGCAGGGCGATATTGAACGCCGGACAGGGCTGTTGCGTTGCTATCTCTCGCGCGTGGAAAACGGACACACCGTCCCCTCCCTCGAAACCCTGGCAAAAATCGCGGAAGCACTGGACATGAGTCTCGCGGATTTCTTTCCCAGCATGGAAACCGCGAGGGAGCGGGAGGCGAAGAAGGCGCTAGGCGAGCTTTCCGCGGATGAAATCCGGTTTCTGGGCGAAATCAAGAGGTATAGCTCTACGCTTTCCGACGAAAACAAGCGGCTGGTCCTGGCCATGATCCGCAAGATGGCCACGGTGGTTCCCGCACAGAGAAAAGCCGCAGTACGCCGAGTTTCGTTCTAACGGCGCGATTCGAAAGTAGCAATCCCAATCAATCGGGCTTCGGGTGCTCATTTCGGGCCGTTCCCGGCTATTTCTTCTGGCCGTGGCGAGAGGGATCGACGATGGCGCGGAACACCCGGCCACGGCCGATTTGCTTCTCGCCTTCGTGGGCGGAGACGGAAAAGACGAGGAAACGGCCCTCGGCGCCTTCGTAGCGCGCCCAGACGCGCACCCTCGCGCCGGTGGTGCTGGCCTTCAGGTGGTCCACCTCGATGCGCGTGCCTACGGTGATTTCGCCGGGTGCGAGAGCGGGCTCCACGGCACGCGCGGCGGCGAGCTCCATCATCCCAATCATGGCAGGAGTAGAGAGAACGGGAGGAAGCTTCGGGTTGTGGTGCGCGATGGTGTATTCGAAAAGGACCTCGCGCTCGAAGGTGTGTTCCAGGCCGACGGGGATGGATGCGGGATCGGTGGGCACAGGAGTCGCTCCGGGCTACTGCGGAATAGCCGTGACCCTGCTGCGGGAAGGAGCGGGACGGAAAAAGCTTTGAAAAATCTGGCCGAGGGTGAGGCCGAATTGGGACCAGAGCCGGCGCTTGAGCGTGCGATAGTCCTGCGAGCCGCTGAAGAGGTCGCACATCAAGGCACAAAAGGCGGGGCTGCGGCGGATGAACTGAATCATGCGCGTAGTGACGGAGCCGCCCAGGAATGTGCCCGTGAAGAGGCGGCGGGCGGCATGAACGGCGAATTCAAAATCGGCGGCAAACTCGGCACGAACGCGGCCGGGATAGGATTCGGGCACGCCCTCGGCAAGCGCGTCGGCGAGCAGGTGGCCGGAGCGGAGGGCATAGTGAAGGCCTTCGCCGGTGAGGGGGTCCACCCAAGCGGCGGCGTCTCCCACCAGGGCCCAATTTCGGCCCACCACGCGGCGAAGGCGGAGAGTATCCACTCGAGGCGAGGGGAGGACGTGGCTATAGAACGTGGCGTCTTCCCACGGAATCTGCTCAGTCTCGAGGAAACGATGCAGATGCTCCTTCATCACGCGCGTACCGCCCGGAGTCAGCTTGCCGCAGATGCCGACGGAGAGATGGTTGGAGCGCGGGAACGACCAGATGTAGCCGGCGAATCGGGAGAGAAATTTGACGATAATCCTGTCGCGGGAGACGGGGACGAAGTAGCCGACGGTTTGCTCCAGATCGTGCTGGTGGAGAGGAGTAGTGCCGGGAAGGAGGGGGTTGCGCGCGCCCGCAGCAAGCACAACGAAATCGGCGGTGATCTCATGGCCGCCGGCAACGAGCCGCACGGCGCGGCCGTGAGTCCGCACCTGCGTCACGCGAGCGTGGACGACATCGCAGCCGGCCGCAGCGGCCCGGTCGAGCAGCAGGCCGTTGAGCACTTTGCGCGAGTAGACGACGATGGGCTGGTCGAGCGAGAGCAGTGCGCGCTGACCTGAGCTGGAGACAAGTTCGCACTCCCGAACGATCTTCTTGGGCTGCGGGCCGTCGCTCAGAAAGGGATACGCCCGAATGGCCTTCTGGGTAAGTCCGCCGCCGCAGGGTTTTTCCCAGGCGAGGTGCTCGTCGAAGATGGAAACACGGAATCCCGCTGCGGCCAGACGCTCTCCGCAGAGAGCCCCAGCGGGCCCTCCACCCACGATGGCGATGTTGCGCATGCAACCGACGGGTTCAAGCCAGCGGAAAGGCAGCCGCCAGGAACCAAGCGCCGAGTATAGCATTGAAAATGGCGGCGGCTGCCGCGGAACCGGTACGGTGGCGCAAAGCGTCAGCCCCAAGGCGCTGAGCGAGAGAGAGAAGGGCAAGGAAAAATCCGAAGATGACGGCGAGCAGGACGCTGGACACGCCGGCAAACCACGCGCCGGCCAGAATGAGCCAGATTAGGCCGCGGAGCGCAAAGAAAAACGCCAGACGCAGAGCACGGTCGGAGCGGCCGAGCGGGGACGAGTCGCCGAGGGCGTGCTCCTCGGCATAACAAATGGGCAGGATTGAGAGCGCGAGAAATGGAAAGCGGCTCCAGCGGGCCGGGATGGGCCAGAATTCGGCAAGTTGCAAGTTGAGCCAGCAGCCGGTGAGCAGGACCAAAGACAAGCAGAGGACAGCGGCCCAAATCGGAGCAGCGAGACGAAAGGATTGTGGAGAGGATGGCGGAGAGTCTCTGCGCCATCGAATCGATACCAGGGCGAGAGGCAGCCCGGCGATGAGCAGTGTGGAGGCGAGATAGCCGGCACTGTATAGCTGCAGGGCGCCGAGCGGGTTCCAGCGCGCCGAGCAGACAGCAGCGAGAATGAGCGCGACCATCCAGAACAGGCAGGAAAGCCAGGGGCGGGGCGGAGGAGGACCGGGGAAAGAGGCACGGAGACGGGCGGCGCGTGCCGTCGCGGAAGCCGCGGCTGGGAAAAGGAGGAGGATGCCCAGCAGACCAAGCCAGCCGCCTGAGAATGCGCGAAAGTTTGGGCTCGGTGCGGGCACGCCAGGAGCGCCGACGGAATCCAGCGCCCAGCGCAGCATGACGCGGATGGCTGTGGGATCGAAGAGAGCGCCGGTGTGGGAGTGCCACGGAACGGGGAGGAGGCGGAAGGCGCGGAACTGGATAAAATCTGCGGGCCCATACCGCGGCTCGCCTGCGGCTGCTGCCAGTTGAGACTCGGTGTGGAGGACTGGAGGCATGTCGACTTGAGGCGCGACGAGCAGAAGATTCGCCGGGAGCCGATGAGGGGGCACGAGAGGGGCGGTAGAAACGGCGATGGTAGCGGCTGCGGGAAACTCGTCCGAAAGGCGAATGGCTAGAGCCGCGCCCATCGAGTGGCCGAAGAGAATCGTGCGGCGGGGGATGACTTCGCCGCCACGCTCGAGGGTGGCGAGCAGGCCGCGGGCGCACGATTCGTTGGCGGCGAAGGAGAACGGGGCGGTATTGCGGCCGTGGCCGGGTGAGTCGACCAGGTAGACGCGGAAACCGGCGGCAGCAAACTGCTGGCCGCTGGTGAGCATGACGATGCGATTGGCGCCAAGCCCGTGGAAGATGACAACGGAGCCACGCCCGGGACCATTGGGTTCGAGGATGAGGACGGGTGCGGCGGGGCAGGCAGCGCCCCCGTTGAGCGAGACGTCGCGCATCGGGCCGCGGCCCGAGCGAATCCAAAGCGCGCCCCAGGCAAGGAGCACCAGGCCGAAGGCGGCAAGTATGATTTCGGAGCGCTTCATGAGCGGGAATCGCGGGTAAGGCGGCGCGTGATAGCATCACGGTTTCGTGAGTCGCAGGGCGGGAAGGAAACACGGCAATGGGGCGGGTGGTTTCGCAAGACGAATTAATTCTCCACGTGCAACGCGCGCGGTGCAACGGCCGGCGTGTGGTATTTACGAACGGCTGTTTCGATCTGCTGCATCCGGGGCATATCCGGTGCCTGGAACAGGCGCGGGCGTGGGGCGATCTGCTGATTGTGGCGATCAACTCCGACGCGAGCGTGCAGAGGATGAAGGGAGCGGGGCGGCCGGTAATGCCCCAGGAAGAACGTGCCGAGGTGCTTGCCGCGCTGGCGGCGGTGGATTACGTGACTGTGTTCGAAGAGGACACGCCGCAGCAAATCATCGCGCGGGTGCTGCCCGATGTGCTGGTGAAAGGCGGAGACTGGGGGCCGGACCAGATCGTGGGGCGCGCGGAAGTGGAAGCAGCGGGCGGGCGTGTGGTCTCGATCCCGCTGGAGCCTGGATTTTCAACGACGGCGATACTCGAGAGGATCCGCAATGTCTAGTTCCTGGCGGCGGGAGACGCACGCTCCGGCCAGACCAGGGTAACCAGCAGGCCCAGGACGATTCCGAGCGAGACTTCGAGGAAGCGGTGCATGGCAATGGTCCACGGTGACTGAGCCCGGACGACGAGCATCACGATGGCGAGCGCGATGCCGGCGAAGCGGAAGGCGGCCCGCTCCAAGTGCAGAGCCGCGGTGAGCAGCCCCAGCAGGAAGACGCCCGCGCCGAAAACGTACATATTCGCGCCGAAGTAAACAGCGAGGAGCGCTCCCAGCGCGACGCCCATAGCGGTTCCAATGAGCCGCAGAATGGAGATGGAGAGCGAGGCGCCGAGCGTTGACTGCATCACCACCATGGCACTGACCGCGGCCCACCAGCCCTCCGGCAATCGGAGCAGGCGCGAGAGCAGCGCGGCGAGCGTGGCCGCGGCGGCGGTGCGCGCGGCATTCTCCAGAGTCTGACGATTGAGTCCCGCGGGATTCGTCACGATCCAATCGACCATGGCCGCTCCTTTGGCGGTGCATTCTACAGCGGATGGCAGGCGCCGGTAGCTGGCCGCTGGGCGTGTTAGAATCGAACCGAACTTGCCGAGGACGTCGTTCGAGTACCGCCCGCCGAACCTCCCCCGGGTCGAGCATAGACCCGGAGGGAGTCCTTTTGTCCGGGAGCTCCGACCCAGCGCTGAACGTCTCCCTCCACCGCTCAGGAATCGGGTGGCGGCGTGATTTTCCCAATCGTCAGCGAGCTGCTGGGCGTGATCGGCCGGCATCCGGCCGTGGAGTCGGCCTTGGATGCGCTGCGGCGTGGTGTGCCTGAGTCCCGAATAGGCGGTTTGGCAGACGCAGCGAAGGCACTGGTGTCGGCGCATGCGGTGGCGGCGCTAAAGCGTCCCGTCGTCCTGATTACCAGCACGAATGAGCGGGCGGACAGGCTGGGCGAAGCGGCGCGATATTTTCTGGAGGCGTTAGGGCACAAACCGCCGGAGGCCACGCAGGTGCTGCCGGCGCTGGATGTGACTCCGTGGGATCTGCGCACGCCGCATGCGGAGATCGCGGAGGAACGCGCAGGAACGTTGTGGCGGATGGCAACGGGCAAGGCATCGCTGGTTGTGGCTCCCGTTGCCGCGGCGCTGTGCCGGTTCCGCTCTCCCGGCGGCTACCGGGAACTAGCACGGACAGTGGTGGACGACGAGAATCTTCCGCTCGAAACGCTGGTGGAATTCCTACAGCGTGCAGGATATCAGCGGGAACAGACAGTGGCGATGCCGGGTCAGTTCGCGATGCGCGGGGGGATCGTGGATGTATATCCACCGGAGGGCGCGTATCCAGTTCGCATCGAGCTGCTCGGCGATACGGTGGAATCGCTGCGGCAATTCCATCCGGAAACGCAGCGGTCGATACAGCCGGTGGAGCGGGTGACTCTGCTGCCGCTGGTGGAAGGGGGAAGCAAGGAAACAGGAGAACCGGGAGAGGTGATGGAAGCGGAGGGGAAGGCGCGCGGAACCCTGTTTGCCTTGCTGCACGAACCGGTATTACTGGTGGACGAGGAGCAGGTTGTGGCGGAGGCCGTGGACGATTTTCGAGAAAAATGGGCGCGAGCACGGGACCGCCGAGCGGTGGGTTCGCCGGAGGAGGGCGTGGAGGCATTTGCCCTGAGCGAAGAGGAATGGGCGGCAGCGATCGCGGCGCATCCGCGTGTGGTGATGGAGCGCCTGACGATGGAGTCCGAGGCTAGCGCATGTGGCGCGGTGCTCTGCCAGGCAATGCAGCGGTTTCACGGAAATCTGCCTGCGTTCTTGAATGAGGCGAGAAGCAGGCTGGGCGCGGGGGAACAGATTCTGCTTTCGTCCGCGACCGCCGGAGAAACGGAACGGCTGGCTGAGGTCCTGCGGGATGCGGAATTGCCATACCGGCTGGGTGAGGTGGGCGATGCGCCGACGGCTTCCGCCGCTGCCGAGGAGACGTTTGCGGGCAGTCTGCCCGCGGTGACGCTGGTACGCGCGCCGATCGCAGAAGGCGTGGCGCTGCCGGAACTGCGGCTGGCGTTCTACGGAACCGCGGAAATCTTCGACACTCAGGCGGCGGGGGAGCGGCCGCGAGCGCGCGGGCCGGCGCGGTCTATGGCCGCCGTATTTGCCAGCGATTTTGCGGAATTGCAGCCGGGAAATTTCGTGGTGCACGTGGACCACGGGATAGGCCGGTTCGAAGGATTGCGGCGGATGGAATCGGTAGACGGCGCGCGCGAGTTCATGCAGTTGACCTATGCGGACGAGGCGCGGCTGTACGTTCCACTGGAGCGCATGGACCTGGTGCAGAAATACAACTCGCTGGGAGGAGCGGAGCCGGCGCTGGACCGGCTGGGGGGCACGGCGTGGGCGCAGCGAAAGGCGCGCGTGAGGAAATCCGTGGCCGAGATGGCGGAGAAGCTCCTGCGGCTGTACGCGGAGCGAAAGGTGGCAAAGGGGTTTCGGTTTTCCCCGGATTCCCACTGGCAGCGGGAGTTTGAGGACGCATTTGAATTCGAAGAAACGCGCGACCAGATGCGCGCCATCGAGGAAGTGAAGCGCGACATGGAGAGCGAGCAGCCGATGGACCGGCTGTTGTGCGGCGACGTCGGATACGGCAAGACAGAAGTAGCCATGCGGGCGGCCTTTAAAGCGGTGGAGGACGGGAGACAGGTAGCCGTGCTGGCGCCGACCACCGTGCTCGCGTTCCAGCATTGGGAGACGTTCCGAAGGCGCACGGCTGCGTTTCCCATGCGGATTGAAATGCTAAGCCGTTTCCGGACACGCGCGGAGCAGAAAGTAGTGCTCGCGGACCTGGAGTCCGGCAAAGTAGATATCGTCATCGGAACGCATCGGCTGCTGTCGAAGGACGTGAAATTTCACGACCTGGGATTGCTGGTAGTGGACGAAGAGCAACGGTTCGGCGTCGCGGCAAAAGAGCGGATGAAGGAATTACGGCGGGAGGTGGACGTGCTGACGCTCTCGGCCACGCCGATTCCACGGACGCTGCACATGTCGCTGGCGGGACTGCGCGACATGTCGCTGATCGAGACCGCGCCGAAAGATCGGCTTGCCATCCAGACGGTGGTGGCGCCTTTCAGCGAGGGGCTGGTCGGGAGAGCGATTGAGGACGAACTCGCGCGAGGCGGGCAGGTGTTTTTGGTGCACAACCGGGTGGGCTCCATCGATTCGATCGCGCGCCTGGTCCAACGGCTGGCGCCGCGTGCGCGCGTGCTGGTGGGTCACGGGCAGATGGGAGAGCGCGAGCTGGAACGCGTGATGATGAGATTCGTCCGGCGCGAGGCGGATGTGCTGGTGGCGACGACGATCATTGAGAACGGGCTGGACATTTCCAATTGCAACACGCTGATCGTCAACCGGGCGGACCGCATGGGGTTGGCGGAGCTCTACCAACTGCGAGGGCGTGTGGGGCGATCCAACGTGCGGGCGTACGCCTATCTGCTGGTGCCGCCGGACGTGCCGCTCTCCGGCGAGGCCAGGCAGCGGCTGGCGGCCCTCCGGGAGTTCAGCGATCTGGGCGCGGGATTCCGCATTGCCGCGCTGGACCTGGAGATGCGCGGGGCTGGGAACCTGCTGGGACGCGAGCAGCACGGTCACGTGGGCGCAGTAGGGTTTGAGATGTATTGCCAGATGCTGGAGCACGCGGTGGCGGAACAGAAGGGCGAAGCCATCGCGCCGGAACGGCGCGCGACGGTCCAGCTGGGCATGGACATCCGGATTCCAGAGACCTACATCCCAGAAGAAGCGCTGCGATTGCGCACCTACAAACGAATTGCGGCCGTCGGGACGGAGGAACAGAGCCAGGACATGCTCCGCGAACTGGAGGACCGGTTCGGGCCGCCGCCCGCGCCGGTGGGTAATCTGCTGGACTACGCCGTGCTGAAGTCGCTGGCGGAACACATTCAAGTGGAGTCGGTGGAGAAGAAAGGGAATCGCGTCGCCGTGCGATTCCTGGACCAGACCAGCCTGCCTCCGGAGCGCCTGGTGGAGTTGGTGCGCTCGCGCCGGGATCTGCGATTGGAGCCGGGCGGTGTGCTGTGGCTGGAGACGAAATCGGAGGGCGCAGTGACATTGCAAACGCTGAAAACGGTGTTGCGGGAGCTTCAAAGCTCGCGCTAGACTGATTTATGCGCTCAGAAAGTGGGAACGGATGAAACAGGCGGCACTTATCGTGGCTATCCTCTGTGTTTCCAGTACGTTGTGCGCACAGGAAGGGAAGGGCCGCGTCCTCGAAGAGATCGTGGCGCGCGTAAACAACGAGATCATTACGCTCTCAGATTATGAGAAGGCCGAATCCCAGTTGGCCGAAGAAGCCAGGCAAGACTGCCCCGGGTGCGGCACGGAAAAGCTGCAGGAGATGCTTGAAACCAAGCGGGCCAATCTGCTGCGCGACCTGATTGACCAGTCGCTGCTGGCGCAGAAAGGGAAGGACCTGGGAATCAACGTGGAGGCCGAGGTAATTAAGCGGCTCGACGAACTCCGGCAGCAGTACGGGTGGAAAGACCTGGACGAAATGGAGACGCAGCTGCGGGCGCAGGGGATTTCGCTGGAGGATTACAAGAACACACTGCGCAACGGCTTCCTGACCCAGGAAGTGATCCGCCGGGAAGTGAATTCGAAGATCCAGGTGACTGGGCCCGAAGAGGAGGCGTACTACAAGGCGCACCAAGCGGACTTTAACCGGCCGGAGAATGTGGTGCTGTCGGAATTTTTCCTCTCCACGGAGAAGAAACCGGAGAGTGATATACCGGCGATCGAAGCGAAGGCGAATTACTATCTGCAACGCATCCGGAAGGGCGAGAGTTTCGAAGAGCTGGCAAAGCATTTTTCGGAAGGCAGCACGGCGAAGGACGGAGGCTACCTCGGATCGTTCGAGAGGGGACAGCTGTCGAAGCAAATTGAGGACATTGTCTTCAAGATGAAAAAGGGCGACGTGAGCGACGTGATCCGCACGACGACGGGGTTCCTGATTCTGCTGGTGTTGCAGCACTACGACGCGGGGATCCAGCCCATCGACAAGGTGAGAAACGAAATCGACAACCGGATTGCGTTTCAGGAGACGCAGCCGGAACTTCGAAAGTACCTGGCCAACCTTCGGGAAGAAAGTTACCTGGTGATTCGGCCGGGATATGTGGACACAGCGGCTGTGGCGGGGAACCCCATTGTGGAAGTGGATCCGGCTGCGGCCCAGACGAACGATGACAAGAAATCGAAAAAGCAGAAAAAGGATAAGGGGAAGGATAACGCAGGCTCGCAGCCCGCGGGGAGCGGGCAGCCGTGAAATCGCCGTACGTATCTGAGCTCGGGGCGGACCAGTCGATCGTCAGTTACTTCCTGGTGTGCGGGAAGGAGATTTGTTCCTCGGCCAAGGGTCGAAAGTGGCTGCAGCTGGAGCTTGGCGATAAGACCGGAGTGATTTTCGGAAAGATGTGGGACGGATACGAAGGCGCGGCCGCAACGCTTTCGCCGGACGACGTGGTAAAGATCCAGGCGAGGTCCAAGACGTACAACGGCAAATTGGAACTAACGGTGGAGAAGATCCGGCGTGCGGAGCCGGAGGAATACGACTTGGAAGACTTGATTCCGCACACGGAAAAAAGCATCGCGGAGCTGAGGAAGAAGTTGACGGAGTATGTGGCCGGGGTGAAGAACCCCTGGATTGCGAAGCTGCTGGAGGCAGTGCTGGACGATCCGCGCGTGGTGGGCCGGTTCGAGCGCGCGCCGGCGGCAAAGATGATGCATCACGCGTATGTGGGAGGGTTGCTGGAGCACGTGGTGAGCCTGTGCGGGCTCTGCCGGATGATGGCGCAGCACTATCCTGAGATGGACGGTGACATCCTGGTGGCCGCGGCAGTGCTGCACGACGTCGGCAAGCTGGACGAAATGTCCTACGAGCGCGCAGTGCAGTACACTCCGGAAGGCGAGCTGCTGGGGCACATCCTGATTGGTTACGAGCTGGTCGGCCGGAAAATCGACGACATTGAAGGGTTTCCGCCCGAGCTGCGCACGCTGATCCTGCACATCATCGCGAGCCATCACGGGCATTACGAATTCGGCTCGCCGAAGCTGCCACTGTTTCGTGAGGCGGTGGTGTTTCATTATCTCGACGAGATGGATTCGCGCGTGGGCGCAATGAGACGCGGGCTCGAAGCACCCGCGGCCGAGGGCGAGGAAATCTGGACGGGCCGGGTCGCGGCGTTGGGAAGGCGCCTGCTGCGAACGGAACGCTACGGATCAGGTACAAGCGGTGACGCGCAAGGGCCGCGGCCGGGCGCGGCCGGAGGTGAACGAAAATGACCGAAGAAACGATCTCGCGAGTGCAAGCGATGCGGAAGTCCCTTCTGGATCTCGCGCCGTTGGAACTGGACTGCATGAGCCGGCTCTGGACGCTGGGCGAAGCCACGGTGCGGCAAATCCGCGACAACCTGGCGGCCACGCGGCCTCGGGCGTACACCACCATTCTGACAATCATGGACCGGCTGGCTCACAAGGGGTTCGTGACACGGCGGAAGAATGGCCGCGCGTTTCTCTACCTGCCGAACCTGACGCTGGACGAAGCGCGCGGGCGTGCGATTGCGCGCGTGGTGGAACATTTCTTTGAGGGTTCTTACGAGACGATGGCCAATTATCTGTCCGGAAAACAGCCCGCAACCCTGCGTGCCGCGGGCGGAGTGCGGAATCCGGAGCCTGCCACCCGCTGAACCACAATGCTTCCTGCTGATTTGAGAATCCGGGACATCCGCATCCGGCCCGCGACAATCCTCGCGCCAATGGCCGGAATCACGGACACGGTGTTCCGCCGGGTGATCCGCGGCCTGGGCGGGTGCGGTCTGATCATGACGGAGTTCACGAGCGCGGAATGCGTGGTGCGCGATTCGCGCCGCTCGCAGCGCTACCTGTTCTTCGATCCGGACGAGCGCCCGATCACGGGGCAGCTATTCGGTGCGAATCCAGAATCCATGGCGTCGGCCGCGCGGACCGTGGAGGATCTGGGATTCGACGCGGTGGACATCAACCTGGGGTGCCCGGCCAAGAAGGTGGTGAAGTGCGGCGGGTCGGGGCTGCTGCGGGATTTGGCGCTGCTGGACACGATCTTCAAGGCAGTGCGCCGTGCGGTGCGGATTCCGCTCACTGTAAAAATCCGTGCCGGTTGGGACGAGAAGTCCATTGTGGCGCCGGAAGTGGCGCGCATGGCGGAAGCGAACGGAATCGAGGCCATCGCCGTGCACCCGCGGACGCGAATTCAGGGGTTCGAAGGGCGCGCAGACTGGAAAATTATCCGCGCCGTGCGCGAAGCGGTGAAGATGCCGGTGATCGGCAATGGTGACGTGCGCACGCCGGAAGATGCGGCGCGCATGGTGGAGGAGACGGGCTGCGATGCCGTGATGATTGGGCGGACGGCGGCGACGAATCCGTGGATCTTCCGGCAGATCGAGCAATTCGAGGCCACGGGCACGTATGAAACGCCCACGGAAGCTGCCCGGCACGAGTTGCTGTTGGATTATTTCCGGCGGCTGGTGGAAGCGGAGACGCCGGACGCGCTGGGAAAAATGAAGCAGTTTTCGTGCTGGTTTACGCACGGCGTGCGGAACGGCGGCGAGTTGCGCCGGGCGGTTCATATGGCACGCTCAACTGCAGAGGTGTTCGAGCGGGTAGAAACTTTCTTCGCCGGGGTTGCGGCATAGAATCCCCGGTTTCGTTCTGCAGGATTTCCACCATTCCAGATACAGAAGTTTTCTCCGGCCCGCACTGCACTCCTGATGATCGGGAATGGCGGAGCTCTGTCTACATGTAGTCCACGCGTTTGGAAGCGGGCGGCAGTTTCGTGAAATGGAGGTCGCGGGCGCCTTTCATCTTGGCGATGTAGAAGATCTGACCGGCGTGGTGCGAGAAATGCTCGGTGACATTGAAGACGGCGTAGAGCCCGGTGACGCGGAAGCCCTGGATGGTATGCACCTGCAGGAGCGTTGCGGGGGGCAGCCGGCGGAGGACGCGCACCGCTTCGTTTACAGTCTCTTTCAGCCGGAGTGCCAGAATGCGGCGTGCGAGCGGGCCGCGCTCGGCAAATTCGGCGTCACGGCGCCGGACGTCGGGAGCCCCGCCGAGACCGGAAATAATCCACTGGCGGATGTTTCCGCACAGATGAAGCACAAGATTGCCGGCGCTGTTGGACGCGGCATTTGGGCGCCACCAGATCTGGTCTTCGGTGAGTTCGCCGAGGCAGCGAACGATACGCGGGAGGTAACGCTGGAACGTTTCCTGAGCGGTGGAAAGATAGAGCCGGGCGATACGTGCATTGCCGGCGCGACCACGGGCCGTTGACTTTGAGTTTCTGCGCGTCTTGATCATTTCCGGGCGCGCTGCAGGAGCGCGCGAAGCTTGGAGCGCGAGTCGAGGTCCATGTCGGCGATTTCAAAGGCGACATTTTCCGAGCGCGCGTCGCGGATGATCACCTTTGCCGGAAAGCTGCGCAAGCCCGTCTTGA
>DATKNR010000126.1:0-4887 GCA_035541255.1 Patescibacteria group bacterium
GCCGGCGCGGCGAATACACCGCCCTGGTTGATCGCCGGCAGGTTCCGGTAGCTGTCGTTCATATCCGTGCCGTCCAGCAGGAAGTTGTTCGACCGGTCGCGATTGCCGTTTGCGCTGAACTGTCCGTACGAGCCTGGCTCGCCGCCCGCACCGCTCGGGTCCCCCGCGACTCCAGGGGCCATGATGTATAGCTTGTTGATGTCGCGCCCGTTCACCGGCAGATCCACGATGTCCTTGCTCTCGAACTGCATGCCCAGGTTGTTGTTCGTTGTTTCGATAGGCGCAATCGCTTCTTCCTTCACTTCCACGCGCGAAGACACATTTCCCGGCTTGAGCGTGAAATCCACATGCCGTTCCCGCGCGATCTCCACGGACACCCCGGTCGCCACGGCCGTCTCGAATCCCGATTTCGTGGCGGTAACGTCGTACAAACCGATGGTCAATTCAGGCAGAGAGTAGCTCCCGTCGCTCGAGGTCACCGTGGACCGCGTCAGGCCGGTGGCCGTGCTCTTCGCCGTCACTGTGGCCCCAGACACCACCGCGCCGGAGGGGTCCGTCACCGTCCCGATGATGGTCCCTCGAAACGTCTGCGCGCCCGCCGGAATGCACAGCGCCAGTGCCGCTATCGCCAGCACCGCCGTCCACAGCCCGATACTCCACGCTTGCCGCTTCTGTCTCTGCATGGAACTAGTCCTCCCCGCGAACACCCCGGGCTTTCTTTTGATTTTGTTTCCCCCGAAAAGACCAAATAAGAGCGGTCCCATGACACTGCGCTGGGTAGAACCCTTCTACCCCGCATCGCCCCGGAACTATATGTCACGGTAGGCGATTCACGGGGACAGGTCAAGCCTGTTTTCCCCTGCTGGCGCGCCATGGAAACGGGCTTCCGGGCGGCTTCCCCGCATCTCCGTCGCCCTGATTTCTTCTTTGTTCCCGGCTCTCCTCTGCGTTCCCTGTCTCCCTCTGCCTGCTCGCCGCAACCCGGCCTGGCGGGCTGCGTCTCATCACCCGTTACCCAGCACTGCCTGAATCGCCTCAGCCAGATGCACCGCCTTCCTTCCCGTCCCCTGCCGGATCTGCTCCCGGCAACTGAACCCGTCCGCCACGATCACGGTTCCCTCGGCCGCGCTCCTCACTGCCGGCAGCAGCACCCGCTCCCCCACCGCCATGGAAACAGCGTATTTCTCCCTCGCGAAACCAAATGGACCCGCCATTCCGCAGCAGCCCGCATCCAGCGATTCCACTTCCGCTCCCATCCGCCGCAACAGCAACTCCGCGTGCCCCATCTTCATCAGCGCTTTCTGGTGGCAATGTCCCTGCAGTATCACCTTCCTTTCCAGCCGGGGCGCCTTCCACTCCGCTGCATGCCGCTCCAGAAACTCGCTCAATAGAAAGGTCTGATTCGCCAGCCTCCCGGCGCGCGCGTCATCCGCCATCAGGTTGCGCAGTTCATCGCGAAACACAGAAGCGCAACTCGGCTCCAGAACCACAATCGGCACTCCTCTTTCAATCTGCGGCGCCAGCACCCGCAGCACCTGCTCCAGGTACTCCCGCGCCTCCCTCAGCATCCCGAAGTCGTACAGCGGCCTCCCACAGCACGCCTGTTTCGGACCAATGGTTACCCGAAATCCAGCCGCTCGCAGCACTTCGAGCCCGGCGCGCAGCGTCTCCGGATGGAAGTAGTTGTTAAACGTGTCCACCCACAGCACCACTTCCCTTGACGTTCCGTCCGCCCTGCCCTCCAATTCCCCGCTGCCCCGCGCCCAGTCCATAAAGCTCCGTCGCGCAATCCGGGGAATTTCGCGCTCCGAAGCCAACCCTAGCAAGCCCCGGAGCACGCCGCGCAATCCCGGCGTGTGCGCAACAAAATTCGCCGCCCGCGGCGCCGCCGCTGCCAGATGCAGCCATCGATCGACATTTCCGAACACGCGCGCGAACAGCGGCCGCCCGCGCCCTTCGTAGTAATGCGCAAGGAATTCCGCCTTATACGTCGCCAAATCCACGTTCGCCGGGCATTCCGATTTGCACGCTTTGCACGCCAGACACAGTTCCAGCGCCTGTTTCACCTGCTCGTCCTTCCATCCCGCGCGTATCACTTCGCCCTGCAGTAGCTCAAAGAGCATCCGCGCCCGCCCGCGCGTCGAGTGTTCTTCCTCCAGCGTCACCATGTAGCTGGGACACATTCCGCCCGCATCCTGCTTCCGGCACATTCCCAGCCCGATGCATCGCTCCGAAGCCTTCACAAACGACCCGTCGTCTTCCGGATACTGGAAATACGTCGCCGGCCGGATCGGTCTGTAATCCGTGCCCAGCCGCAGGTTTTCCGCCATCGGATACGGGTCCACCACTTTGTGCGGGTTCATCCCGTTCGCCGGGTCCCACGCCGCTTTGAATTCTCCGAACGCCCGCACCAGTTCCGGCCCGAACATTTTCGGCAGCAGTTCCGCGCGCGATTGTCCGTCGCCGTGCTCGCCCGAAAGCGACCCGCCGTAGGAAATCACCAGATCCGCTGCACGCTCCATGTACTCCAGGAATTTCCGGATCCCGCCCTCGCTCAGGAGATCGAAGCTCACGCGCAAGTGCACGCACCCGTGCCCGAAGTGCCCGTAGAACGCGCCCACGTATCCGAACGAATCCAACAGCGCACGCAGTTCCCGCAGATAGCGCCCTAGTTTCTGCGGCGCCACCGCCGAATCGTCCCACCCGTCCCACTGCGCGGGCGCGCCCGGATAGAACGCAGAAGCGCGCGGCCCCGCCTCGCGCAACTGCCACACCGCCCGAGCCTCCGTCTTCGTATACGTCCGCGACATCGGCGCGCCCGGCAGCCGCCTCACTCGCTCCACCATGCGCCGCGCAATCTCCGCGGACTCCGCCGCATCATCCGTCCCGAACTCCACCAGCAGCAGCCCGCGCCCCTCGGGCAGCAACTCCAGGTTCGCCGCTTTTTTCTTCGCCAGCCCGTCGATGATTCCGCCCTCCAGACCTTCCAGGCCGATCGGATCAAACTGTAGAATTTCCGGCACGTGGTCCGCTGCCTGGTACGCGTCCGGATATCCCAGTCCCACCAACACCCTCTCCTGCGGGCTGTGAATCAGCTTCAATTTCGCTTCCAGCACCACGGCGCACGTTCCCTCCGTTCCCACCAGGGCCCGCGCCACGTGGAATCCGTTTTCCGGCAGCAATTCATCCAGGTTGTAGCCCGACACGCGCCGCGGGATTCGCGGATACTTTGCGCGAACCAGTTCCGCGTACTGGTCGCGAATCCGCCGCAGTGCCGCATACACCTGTCCGCGCCGCCCCTCCTCCCTTGCGATCCCCTCCAGGTCGGCCTCCGGCGAGGCGCCCACGGTCATCCGCGTTCCGTCGTAGAGCAGCACTGTCAGCTCTTCCACGTTGTCTACTGTCTTTCCTCCCAGCAGGGAATGCGTGCCGCACGAGTTGTTCCCGATCATTCCTCCGATCGTGCAGCGGCTGTGCGTCGAAGGGTCCGGCGCGAACGTCAACTGGTGGTTCTCCGCCTGGCCCCGCAGCGTGTCGAGCACTACTCCGGGCTCCACACGCGCAAACTGCCCCTCCGCATCCAGTTCCACGATTCGGTTCATGTATTTCGTGAAATCCAGCACCACCGCCACATTGCACGACTGTCCTGCGAGACTCGTTCCCGCTCCCCGCGGCAGCACCGGCGCGCCAAACTTCCGGCACGCCTCCACGGCAGCCGCAACGTCCTCCGCGTCCCGCGGTACCACGAGCCCAATCGGAATCTGGCGGTAGTTCGACCCGTCGGAGGCATACATCGCCCGGCTCCCCGCGTCGAAGCGCACCTCGCCCCGCACCGTGCGTTTCAGCGCGCGCTCCAGTCCCGCGGCCTGCGCGAACGAATCCACCGGTTTCCCATGCGAACTCGGCGGCAGCGGTTTGATTGTGGTGAGTTTTTCCATCTTTGGATGGTTCAATAGCTTCCCGGTTCCGGCCCGCAGTCTACCGCACCTCTTCCCACAGGCGGCACCGCAGACACGCCCAAGCTGGACGGGTTTCCAGACGCGCACACACACGCCGCGCCTTCGGCGCAATTTGCTGGTAGGATGTTTCGGCTGCCCGGCGCCCGCGCCCCGGCCGCACGGAGACACTCGCCGCGATGACGCTCGAACGACTGCGCAGGAGCGACCGCATTTCGATCACGATACCCGTCGAAATTTTCGGCGCTGATTTCACCGGCGAGCATTTCGTCGAAAAGTGCAAGACCGTCATCGTCAGCCGACACGGCGCCACCATCATCGTCTCCCGCAAGCTGGCTCCCGACCTCGAACTTATCCTCAAGCGCCTCGGCACACCGAAGGAAGCTCTTGTCCGTGTCATCGGGCAGATCGGCGGCCAGCACGAAGGCTACGTCTACGGCGTTGCCCTCATGGACAGCAACATCAATCTCTGGAACATCTATTTCCCGGTTCTCGACGAGTCTCAGAGCGCCGTCGGCCGGGCCCTACTCGAATGCGGCCATTGCAAGAACCGCGAGATCGTTTACATGAACGAAGTGGAAGCCGAGGTCTACGAGGCAAATCTGGCACTGCAGCGCAACTGCAACTCCTGCGGGAATTCCACTATCTGGAAGTCTGTGCCGGGCGAACTGGTCGAGGACCCCAGCGTCCCCGCTCAGCCCGAAAGTACGGCTCCAGCCGCCGAGTCCGGCGGAGCGACGGTTGAGGCGCCGCTTCCGCCGGCAGAACCTGTTGTTCCGGTCGTCAGCCGCCGGAAAGACTTGCGCATCAAGTCCAACATGCCCGCCTGTATCCGCCAGCCCGGCTTCGACGAAGAAGTGGTCAGCTGCGACGACATCTCCCGCGGCGGACTCGCCTTCCGCAGTTCCAAGCGCTATTTCCTGGGCTCTCG
>DATKNR010000127.1:0-11968 GCA_035541255.1 Patescibacteria group bacterium
TCCTCCCCGGCACTTGCTCAACGCGTATCGGTTTCTCGCCACAAATCTGTACGCGGCTCGCGCGGCCGCCCGAAATGGCCAGACGCTTCCCAGCGCGCCCACTGGCCATGTGGCGGGAAACAATCGCGCCAAACGCGCCACGGCGTCCCAACCCACCAGGATATTTCCTTCCGGATCCACCACGTGAAGTTCGCGGAGGCACGCCTCCAGCTCCAGCCGGGCATCGATCGCGCTCAGCGCCTCTGCGCTGATGGCCACGCATTCGGTCAGTCCGCGGCCGTCCAGCAGCCGCAGCCACGATGCTCCGGCCTGGCAGATTTCGCACTGGTCGTCGTAGAGGACTTTATAGGTGTTCGTGACAACAGTCTGGAGGGAACCAGCGGCGATTTTCAAGTCCCTTCGCCGCTCCTGCTGCGCGCCCTGCGACAGCGATTCCGCCTTCATCGCTTGCGCCGCTCGCGCTGAATTCTCCGAACGCGCTGCACGGCCGGGCGCTTGCCCGTGCTCGCCTCTTCCCCGCCCCCGCCTCTGCCGATTTACACGCCGGGCCGCTCGGGAGTAGGATGTCGCTCAAATTGCGCCATGGAAGTGCAGTGGAGGGTCTGATGCACGCACGAGTTTG
Organism: Patescibacteria group bacterium; assembly: GCA_035541255.1. Taxonomy (GTDB): domain Bacteria; phylum Acidobacteriota; class Terriglobia; order Acidiferrales; family UBA7541; genus JOPF136. The sequence continues at coordinate 623 of DATKNR010000127.1, forward strand.
GAGAATCCGCATCCTGCCCGGAAAAACCGAGGAATTCGTCACCTCGCTTCGGGCCCTATCTAACCAGGCCCGCGGCAGGCACCCGGGCTACTGCGGCTATCTTCTGCTCGGCCCCGCCGGGGATGATACCCCCGACACGACCCTCATCGCCCTGTGGGACTCTTTCGACGCCATGCGCCAAAGCGAACGCAATTTCCTGGTCACGCAGGCCCTCGCCCACCTGATTCAATTCAGCGAAAGCATGCCTCATATCGTCGAGCGCCCCGTGCTCGCCAACAGTTTTCGCGGCGTGTCCACCTGACTCCGCGGCGGCCCATCCGGCGTGCGGCCGCGGCCCACGGGCGCTTTCCGCATGAAACATTTCTCCATGCGTGTGCGTTTCCATCTATGGAACCGGATGTCCATCCCTTCTGAAGGGGGAATCCCGCCATGCCCGACCAGCCTCCCCGCCGGAGCGGCTCACTATTTTGGGCCCTGCTGCTCATCGCAATGGGTATCATATTTCTTTACGCGAATCTGCGCCCGGAGTGGAGCCCCTGGCCGATCATCTCTCGCTACTGGCCCGTTCTCCTGATCGTCTACGGTCTCGGCAAACTGTGGGACGCGTTCCGCGCTCCCTCTGCTCCCGGCTCTCCTCCTGCGCGCCGTCATGGCGGGGAGATCTTCGCGATCTCTGTGGTGATACTCCTCCTCGTCTTCGCCGCCGCAGGCAGCCGCCGTTTTTCTCGCATCTCGCATAGCACGGAAGCCGTGGATGCCCAAGGCGCCCAATCCGTCCGCATGGATATTGAAATGCCCGCCGGTGAATTGACAGTCTCCGGGGGTGCCACAAGACTTCTGGAAGGCGACTTCAACTACGCCGAGTCAGACGGCCAGCCGCTCATCTCCTACGATCATTCCGGAACTGACGGAAATCTCACCCTTTCGCAGCCCGGCCACTCGGGCTTCAATCACCTCGTCGGCCGCAACGGGCACAGTCATTGGACCGTCCGCCTCAATGACGATCTCACCCGCGAACTCCGCGTGGAGATGGGCGCGGGCCAGGGCAACCTGAACCTCTCCGGCGTCCACCTCACTAAACTCACGGTGGAAATCGGCGCGGGTGAAATCAACGCCGACCTCACCGGCGACTGGAAGCAGGATGTTGACGTGCGCATCGAGGGCGGCGTCGGCAGCGCCACTATCCGCCTTCCTCGTGCCGTCGGAGTCCGGGTCGCGGCGGATGGTGGCATCGGCTCCATCGATGTACAGGGACTCCACTCCCAGAGCGGTTATTACGTCAACGATGCCTACGGGAATTCCCCGGTCACCATGAACGTCCGCGCCGAAGGCGGCATCGGACGGATTCGCCTGATCGAGTAGCTCTGACTCCTGAGCCTGCCGGCTACGTGAACAGGTACACATAAGTCGCGAACCCCACCGCCGCCGCTCCCGCCGCGGCCGCAATGGTCCACAGGAAACTCCGTTTTCTGGCCGCCAGGGCAAACGTGGCGATGATCACCGCTGCTTGCGCTGCCAGCATTCCCATGAAAAACCGCTGGCTCCGCCGCTCGTGCCGCTCCGCGGTGTAATTGCTTTTCCGCACTTCCAGCTCATAGAGATAGGCGATCGCCTGGTTCAGCCGCGACTGCGCCTCGTACCTCTTCGCCATGTATGCGAGCCGCGCCGCGATCATGTCGCGATGATCCGGCCGTCCCGCCGACGCTTTTTCCAGTTCGTTCACCTTCTGATCCACCGGTTGCAGCGCCGCGTCGAATGCCGCCGCGCGTTCCTGGGCCGCGCGCACCGCTTCCTCGAGCGCGGCGTCGTCCAGCCTAGCCGCCATCGCCACCACTTCCTTTTCCGGCCGCCCAGCCTGCAGCGCTGCCACCGCCTCCTGCACGGCCGGATCCAGCTTCGGCCCCGCAAGGGGCGCGGGCATTGCCATCGAGGCGGCGGTTGCCGTCTCCATCGGGTGCACCGGCCCGCTCAGTTGCAGGACGTCCAGCGTGCTCAGTTGCAGAGCCCCGCGAAGCCGCTTTGCCTGGAAGAAATTCCACTGGTCTCCGGTCTTGGACTGCTGCTGCGCCGCCAGCGCCCGGCTATACTGTGCATGCGTCATTTCACTGGAAGCCAGCCCGGCAAGCAGCGTCGCCACTACGGTCATCACCACCGGCGTCGCCGTCAGCACTTTGCCCCACATGGTCTGCGGCACATGCTCCTTCAACTGGTCGGGTATTTTCATTTCCATGCTGGCGAATTCTCCTTCTAAATCACCGTTTCCCCCGCTGGGATACCCATGCCTCCCCTCGGGCCCGGGGCGCGTTAGGATACCACCCCTTATCGCGCCGGAGCTTGACCCAACCCGCCCGTGCTAGCATCGAAGATTCGCCCATGAGCGCCCCAGACCACCGTCGCCTCGCGCTTCTCGACGCACTCGAGTCACGCATCCTGATTCTCGATGGCGCCATGGGCACCATGATCCAGCAGCAGCATCTCTCCGCCGGCGATTTCGGAGGCCCGCAGCTCGAAGGGTGCAACGAAGTGCTTGTCCGCACCCGCCCGGACGTGATCCTCGACATCCACCGCGCCTACCTCGAGGCCGGAGCGGACATCGTCGAGACGGACACGTTCGGAGGCACCCCGCTCGTCCTCGGCGAATACGGACTGGCCGCGGAGGCCCGCGAGTTGAATCGCCTGGCCGCCGCGCTCGCCCGCCAGGCCGCCCATGAATTCTCCACTCCCGCTCGCACCCGCTTTGTGGCCGGTTCCATGGGCCCCACCACGCGCGCCATCAGCGTCACCGGCAACGTCACCTTCGACGAACTCCGCGAGACCTTCTACGAGCAGGCTATGGGCCTGCTCGCCGGCGGCGTGGACACGCTGCTCATCGAAACCTGCCAGGACACGCGCAACGTCAAAGCCGCGCTCCTTGCCGTTGCGCGCGCCCGCCGCGAGTCCGGCCGCGACGTTCCCATCATGGTCTCCGGCACCATCGAGCCCACCGGAACCATGCTCGCCGGCCAGTCCGCAGACGCGTTCTGGGTCTCCGTCGCTCACGCCGATTTGCTCTCCATCGGCCTGAACTGCGCCACCGGCCCCGAGTTCATGACCGATCACATCCGCACGCTCAGCGAGTCCGCGCACACGCGCATTTCCTGTTTCCCCAACGCCGGCCTGCCCAACGAAGAAGGCCGCTACCTGGAAACGCCCGACTCGCTCGCCGCGCAGCTCGATCGTTTCGCCCGTCACGGCTGGCTCAACATCGTGGGCGGATGCTGCGGCACCACTCCCGCGCACATCCGCGCCATCGCCGCAATGGCGGACGGCAAGAGGCCCCGCCGTGTGCCGGGCCGCCCGCACCGGAGTTTTTATTCCGGCATTGAGCTGATTGAAGCGGAGGACTCCAACCGCCCGCTCCACGTGGGCGAGCGCACCAACCTCATCGGTTCCCGCGAATTCAAGAAGCTGGTGATGGAAGAAAAATGGGAGGAGGCCTCGGAAATCGCGCGACGCCAGGTGCGCAATGGCGCACAGATCATCGACGTCTGCCTGCAGTCCAGCGAGCGCGACGAATTCCGCGACGTCGCTCCCTTCTACGACCGCCTCATCCGCAAGATCAAGACGCCCATCATGATCGACACCACGGACCCACGCTCCGTCGAACTCGCGCTGACCTGGTGCCAGGGCAAGAGCATCATCAACTCCATCAATCTCGAAGACGGCGAGGAGAAATTCGAGCACGTCTGCCCGCTCGCGCGCGCCTATGGCGCCGCGCTCGTCGTCGGCTCCATTGACGAGGACCCGCAACAGGCCCAGGCCTTCACCCGCGAGCGCAAACTCGCCGTGGCCGAGCGCTCTGTCCGCCTGCTCACCGAGAAATACGGAATCCCGGTGGAGGACATCATTCTCGACGCCCTCGTGTTTCCCTGCGCCACCGGCGACGAAAACTACGTCGGCGGCGCCGTCGAAACGATCGAGGGCGTCCGCCTCATCAAGGAAAAAATCCCCGGCGCCAAAACCATTCTCGGAATCTCCAACATATCCTTCGGCCTGCCCGCCGCCGCGCGCGAGGTGGTCAACTCCGTGTTCCTCTACTACGCCACGAAGGCCGGACTCGATCTCGCCATCGTCAATGCGGAAAAACTGGAACGGTTTCCTTCAATCCCGGAAGAGGAGCGCCGCCTGGCCGAAAATGTTCTCTTCAACTCGCCGCCCGTGGACGTTCCCGCCGATCATCCCCAGGCCGCGCTGCTCCGCAACGTGCCCGAAGACTGGCGCCTCCAGTCGCGCGAGCAAAAGATCGCCGTCAACCAGTTCCACATCGCCGCCATCACCGAGCATTTCCGCCAGCGCAAAGGCCGCAGCAAAGCCCAGGCCGCCGATCTTCCCCTCGACACCCGCCTCGCCCATTACATCATCGAGGGCACGAAGGACGGTCTCATCCCCGACCTTGACCGCAAGCGCGCCGAAGGCGCCGCGCCTCTCGACATCATCAACGGCCCGCTCATGGCCGGAATGAGCGAGGTCGGCCGCCTGTTCAACAACAACGAGCTCATCGTCGCCGAAGTCCTCCAGTCCGCCGAGGCCATGAAAGCCGCCGTCAATCACCTCCAGCAGTTCATGGAGAAGTCTGCCAACCACACGCGCGGCAAAATTGTTCTCGCCACGGTCAAGGGCGACGTCCACGACATCGGCAAGAACCTCGTCGAAATCATCCTCTCCAACAACGGCTTTCAGGTGATCAACCTCGGCATCAAGGTCCCTCCCGAGGAGCTGATTCAGGCCCACGAGCAGCACTCGCCGGACGCCATCGGCCTCTCCGGCCTGCTCGTCAAGAGCGCACAGCAGATGGTCGTCACCGCGGAAGATCTTCGCAATGCCGGCATCCACGTCCCGCTGCTCGTCGGCGGCGCCGCGCTCTCCGATAAATTCACACGCTCCAAAATTGCGCCCAGCTATGCCGCCCCCACTCTCTACGCCAAGGACGCCATGACCGGCCTCCGCCTGATGAACGAGCTGATGGATCCGGCCTCCCGCGCCGCCCTCATCCAGGCCCATGGCGCAGCCGCCGTCGCGCCGGCCGCGGAAGTTGCGGCGCCTGCCGCCGTTCCTGCCGGCGAGCAGCGCAGCACGCGCGTCCGATCCGATATTCCCATTCCCGCCGCGCCATATCTCGACCGCCGCGTGCGTCACGTCCGCCAGCTCGCCGAGGTGTGGAGCTACATCAATCCCTACATGCTTTATGGCCGTCATCTCGGCTTCAAAGGCAATTTCGAGGAGATGCTCGCCGCACACGAACCGAAAGCGCTCGAACTCTCTAATCAAGTGGAGGAGCTAAAACTGGAAGCCGCCCAGTGGATGTCCGTCCGCGCCGTGTGGCAATTCTTCGAGGCCGAGCGCGCGGGAAATTCCATTCATCTCTTCGCCCCCGGCGCCTCGCAACCGCTCCACACGTTCCGTTTCGGCCGCCAGCCCAAGCCCGATGGGCTCTGCCTGTCCGATTATGTGCTCGAACCCGAAGGCGACGGCCGCCGCGATCACATCGCCATGTTCGTCGTCACCGCCGGCGAAGGCGTCCGCGAGCGGGCCGAGCGGGCCAAATCCGCCGGCGAATATTTCCGCGCCCATGCGCTCCAGGCGCTCGCCATCGAATCCGCTGAAGCCTGCGCGGAATGGCTGCATCGCCGCCTGCGCGAAGACTGGGGATTTCCCGACGCGCCCTCGACCACGATGCACGACCGCTTCACTGCGCGATATCGCGGCAAGCGCTACAGTTTCGGCTACGGCGCTTGCCCCAATCTCGACGACCAGCAAGGCATCTGGAAGCTCCTTCGGCCTGAAGAAATCGGCGTCAGCCTCACAGAGGGCATGATGATGGAGCCCGAGGCCAGCGTCAGCGCGCTTGTCTTCCACCATCCCGATTGTGCTTATTTCACGGCAAGCGAGACATAACCCGCCGACGGCCAGCCTTTCCAACAGTCATCCCGAGTGCCGTGGGTCGGCGCCGTCTCTGCCGGCTCATTCACCGTTTCGCTGATTCCGGCTCGCCGGCCGCGCTTGGCGCTGCCCCGGCGCGCGTTTGCGGCGCATAGCTCACCAGCGCGGCAATCAAGTCCTCCCGCTGTATGGGTTTGCTGATGTAGTCGTCCATCCCCGCCTCCAAGCATTTCTCCCGGTCGCCCGCCAGCGCGTTCGCGGTCATGGCCACGATGGAATGCCGGCAACCCTTTCCTTCGCGCCGCCGGATTTCACGCGTCGCCTGGTACCCATCCATTTCCGGCATGTGGCAGTCCATGAACACCAGGTCGTAAGGAAGTGTTCCCACCATCTCCACCGCTTCTTTCCCATTCCCGGCTTTGTCCACGCGGCAGCCCAGCCGCTCCAGCATCCGCGTCGCCACCTTCAAGTTCACCGCGTTGTCTTCCACCAGCAGGATTCGGGCCTGGAACCGGGGCACTGAGGAACCATTGCCGCTCGCTGCCGCACGCTCGCTCAGCGAATGCTTCGTTACCATCGGAGCCAATCCAGCGGCCCCGCGCGCCGCCCATGCCCCCTGCAGCGCGTCGAACAGGACCGACTGCCTCGCCGGCTTTGTCAGGTAGGCGGCGAAGCCGGCATGCCGCAATCTCGCTCCATCGCCCCGCCGTCCCATCGACGTCAGCATCACCAGCACCATCTCGCTCAGTTCCGGCGTTTGTTTAATCAGCCGGCCCAGCGTCTCCCCATCCATGCCGGGCATCTGATGGTCCAGCACCGCAAGAGTGAAGGGATCGCCCTGCTCCGTCGCCTGTCGCAGCATCGCCAGCGCCGCCACTCCGCTCTCGCATTCATACGGGCGCATCTTCCACGCGTTCAGCTGCTCGTGGAGCACCCGCCGGTTGGTTGCGTCGTCGTCCACCACCAGAACGCGGATTCCTTTCAATTCCGCATCGGCGGCGGGCTGCGGCGCGGACTGCGCGTCCAGCGCGAGCGGCACGACAAACCAGAATGCGGACCCGCGTCCCGCCTGGCTCCGCACTCCAATCTCCCCCTCCATCAGTGCCACCAGCTCCTTGGAGATGGAAAGGCCCAGCCCCGTCCCGCCGAACCGCCGCGTGGTGGAGACGTCTGCCTGCGCGAATCGCTCGAAAATTTCCTGCTGTTTCTCCTCCGGAATCCCGATGCCCGTGTCCTCCACCGTGAACCGGCAGCGCACCCGCTCCGGCGTCACCGCTTCGCAGTCGACATCCAGAAACACGTGCCCGTGTTCGGTGAATTTGATCGCGTTGCTCAGCAGGTTGATTAGAATCTGCCGCACCCGTCCCGCGTCGCCCACCACGCGGGTCGGCATCTCCGGGGCGTACCGCACGATCAGATCGATCCCCTTCTCCTGCGCCCGCGAGAGCATCAGGTCCGCCACTTCCTCCACCGCGTGACGCAGATCGAAAGGAAATGGCTCGATCGTCATCCGCCCCGCTTCGATTTTGGAAAGATCCAGCACGTCGTTGATCAGCTGCAGCAGCGATTCGGCTGAGTTCCGCAGCGCCGTGGCGTACTCCTTCTGTTCCGCGCTCAGCGGCGTATCCAGCAGCAGCCCCGTCATCCCCAGCACTCCGTTCATCGGAGTTCGGATTTCATGGCTCATCACCGCCAGGAATTCGCTCTTTGCGCGGTTTGCCGATTCCGCCGCGTCGCGCGCGCGCCGCAGCTCGATCTCCGCCCGTTTCCGCGCCACGGCCATCGACACCTGGCCCGCCACAAACGAGAGGATTCGTTTCTCCTCCTCCCCGTACCTCACTCCCGTCGTGTACGTCTGCACCACAATCGCTCCGATGGAGTGTTCCCCGCTCAGCAGCGGCACTCCCAGCCAGTCCAGCGACGGCGCGCCGATCGTGTCCACCTCGCCCTTCCTTACCAGCTCTTCATACACTTCGGGTGTCGCCAGCAGCGCCTTGCCGGTCCGCAGCACGTACTCGGTCAGTCCGCGCCCGCTCATCCGCGACTCCGGCGCGGGATCTTCCTCGTCTGCCCAGTACGGAAACGAAACCACGTCGTTCTCCGCGTCCAGCAGCGCGATGTAGAAATTCCTCGCGTACATCAGTTCGCCGACGATCCGGTGAATCTTTCCGAGCAGTTGCTGAAAGTCGTCGGTCTCATTCGCTGCTTCCGCCACACGGTAGGGCGCCGCCTGAACCAGCTCCCGCCTCCGCCTCTCTGAAACGTCGTTCAGGAGGCTCATCTCCAGCCGTCCCGAACTCGTGTCCACCAGGCTCAGGCTCAGCTCCACCGGCAGATCCGTTCCGTCTTTCCGGCGCGCGGCCACCTCCAGCGGCACACTCGTGCCCTCGCCGCCTTCTGCCACGTCCGCCCCGCGTTTCCGAAACGCTTCGCGGCTGCCCCCCGCGATCAGTGATTCCATCTTCATCGCCAGCATTTCTTCCCGCGTATAACCGAGCATCTGCTCGGTCCGCCGGTTCACCAGCACGATCTGCCCCCTCGGATCCGCCACCACCACCGCCTGCGACGCCGATTCCAGCAGCGTCCGGAATTGTTCCTCGCTCTGCAGCCGCGCATGCTGCGCGCGCTGCCGGCCGATAAAGGTTCCCATTTGCCCGGCAATCGAACCCATTACCTTCAGCCACAGCGGATCCGGCTCTTTCACCGCCATGGCGGACAGCTCGATGACGGCCACCACCTCGCCTCCGAACTGCACCGGAATCGCGCATCCGGCACGCAGCCCGCTCGCTCTGCCCGCCATCGCGCGTTTCCGTCGCGCATCGTCCCACGCATCGGGAGCCCACCACGCTTTGTTTTCCTCCCACACCCGGCCCGAAAGGCCCTCGCCGCGCTCGAACGTCAGCCTCCGGCTCGCCTCCACGAAGCGCTCCGTTCCCCCTCCTCGCCGCTCCCATCCCTCCCCGAACCTCAGCACCCCCGCTCGCACGTCCACCACCCAGCAGATTCCCACCGCCCAGTCGCCGCATTCGCACACCGCTTCCAGCACGCGCGGCAGTACCGACTCCAGCGACTCCGATTCGTTCAATGCTGCCGCCACCGCCTGCTCCATGTTCACGATCCGTTCGCTTCTCTTCTGGTCCGTGATGTTTTCCACCGTGCCCACAAATCCGGTGATCTCTCCCGCCCCAGAGCGCAGCGTCACCGCGCGCACGAACACCCAGTTCACCTCTTTCTTCGGCGTCAGCAGCCGCAGCGCCTGCTCAAAGTCCCGGTTCGCCCGCGCCGCCCTCCGCCATTCTTCCAGCGCGCATTGCAGGTCATCCGCGTGTACCGTGGCGCGCCACCCGTTTTCCGCCAGCTCCGCCGCCTTCCTCCCCGTCAGCCTCTCCAGCCGTTCGTTCGCGTAGGTGCACCGCCCTTCCGCGTTCGCCTGGAAAATTCCCACTGGAGACGCCGCCGTCAGCGACCGGAACATCCGTTCATTGTTTTCCAGCGCTTCCTGCGCCTGCTGCCGCAGGTGGATGTCCATTTCCAGCCGCCGGTTCAGCCGCGTAAGCTCTTCCGTTCGCTCCTTCACCCGCATTTCGAACGTTCGGTGCTGGTCCCGCACCTTCTCCGCCATCTGGTTGAACGCGTCTGTCAGCGTCCCGATCTCATCCTGGGAGGTCACTGGAATCGGCTGCCATCCCATTGCTCCTGCGCTCGCAAAATACCGCGCGCCCGCCGTCAGCGCGTGCACTGGCCGCAGGTGCCGCTTCGCGATCCACGACGCTGCGCCCACTCCCAGCACCACCACCAGCACCACGGTCAGCAGCATCACGTATTCCGCGCGCCGCACTGACGCCTGCAGCCGGATCGGCCGGAATCCCAGCCGCACTGTCCCCGCGCTTCCGTTGTCGATCGGTTCGCTCACCACGAAGAACGCTCCGTTCTCCCCGGGCAGCGTGGTCTGGTCTACTCCTGTGTAGGCGGAAGGCTTGGTCATCTGCGCCGCAAACGGAAAATTCCCCGGAAACGTATGCGCCAATACGGCTCCGTTCGGATCCGTCACATACGCCCAATCTGCCTCCGCTGCCGTGCTTCCCTCCTGCAGGCTGCGTGCAATGGCCTCCGTGTCCTTCGCCCGCAGTTTCGGACCCAGCACAGACGCCATGGCCCGTGCGGAATTTCGCCCCTGATTCAGGAACTCCTGCGTCATCAGCCGCGAAATCTGCCGCTGCAGCAGCACAAACAGCAGTGCTCCTGCCATCAGGCCCGCGATCACCTGCGAGGCGATCAATTTTCGCGTCAGCGTGGTCATCAATCCGTCCTCGCGCAGCCGCGTCTGTGCCTCCTCCTCTGTAAAATCGGCATGCTCCGCCTGCGAGTTGAGCCGCCTCCGGCTTCCCCTGCATACCGATTGACCTCACTCTCCTTCCGCATTACAGTCTGCGCGGCCATCGGGGCCGCAATTCTCCTGGAAAGCGTGCACATGGACTCGGAACCCTCCGGCGGTTTCCCTTCTCCGGCTCTCTTCTTGGAAGCGGCGGTGGCGTATCGCCGTTCCGCGGCTTTGCGCGCCGGAATTGAGCTGGATCTGTTCTCGGTGCTCGCCGAGGCCCCTCTGGACGCCGAATCGCTCGCTGCTCGCTGTGGCGCCGCACCCCGCGGCGTCCGCATCCTTTGCGACGCCCTTGCCACGCTCGGGATGCTTCGCAAGGAAGGCGGACTGTACTCCCTCACCCCCGAGGCCGCCATCTTCCTGAACCGCGCCTCACCGGCCTGCATGGCGGACGCGTTTCAATTCCTCGGCTCCCCGCACATTGAAAATGCGTTTCGCGACCTCACCGGCGCAGTCCGCCGCGGCGGCACTCCCGCCGGCTCCGCCAACGTTCTCGCTCCCGAACACGACTTCTGGCTTCATTTCGCCCGGGCCATGGCCCCCATGATGGCCTACCCCGCCGATTCCATCGCGCAGCTCCTGGGGGCGGACAGCGCCGAGCCCTGGCAGGTTCTCGATGTCGCCGCCGGCCACGGCATGTTCGGCATCGCCATCGCCCGCCACAATCCCAACGCCTCCATCACCGCACTCGACTGGCCCGGCGTCCTTGCCATTGCCCGCGAAAACGCACAGGCCGCCGGAGTCGCCGAGCGCTTCCGCGATCTGTCCGGCAGCGCCTTCGATCTCGATTTCGGCTCGGGCTATCACCTCATCTTGCTCACCAACTTTCTCCATCATTTCGACCCCGCCACATGCGAGGCACTTCTCCGCCGCGTCCATGCCGCCCTCGTGCCCGGCGGACGAGCGGCCGTCCTGGAATTCGTGCCCAGCGAAGACCGTCTTGGGCCTGCTTTCGCTTCTCTGTTCGCCCTGAACATGCTGGTCCACACCGCCGCGGGCGATGCCTACACATTCAGCGAACTCCAGCGCATGCTGCGGGATGCCGG
>DATKNR010000128.1:0-45861 GCA_035541255.1 Patescibacteria group bacterium
CTGAAACTCAAAGGAATTGACGGGGGCCCGCACAAGCGGTGGAACATGTGGTTCAATTCGACGCAACGCGAAGAACCTTACCTGGGCTTGAACCGCTACTGACCAACGGTAGAAATATCGTCTTCCCGCAAGGGACAGTAGTAGAGGTGCTGCATGGCTGTCGTCAGCTCGTGCCGTGAGGTGTTGGGTTAAGTCCCGCAACGAGCGCAACCCTTATCCTTAGTTGCCACCCGCAAGGGGGAACTCTAAGGGGACTGCTCCGGATAACGGAGAGGAAGGTGGGGATGACGTCAAGTCAGCATGGCCTTTATGTCCAGGGCTACACACGTGTTACAATGCGCGCCACAAAGCGCTGCGAACCCGCGAGGGGGAGCTAATCGCAAAAAAGCGCGCTCAGTTCGGATTGCAGTCTGCAACTCGACTGCATGAAGCTGGAATCGCTAGTAATGGCGCATCAGCACGGCGCCGTGAATACGTTCCCGGGCCTTGTACACACCGCCCGTCACATCACGAAAGTGGGCTGTACTAGAAGTCGCCTAGCCAACCGCAAGGGGGCAAGCGCCAAAGGTATGACCCATGATTGGGGTGAAGTCGTAACAAGGTAGCCGTAGGAGAACCTGCGGCTGGATCACCTCCTTTCTAAAATAAGCGGCGGATCTACCTGCACACGCTGCAGGGACGAGCCGTCCACCGGTTCTCACGGACCGGGTTTGGCTGATTCAAGGCCATTCGGGTTCTGGCCCGATTCACTCGATTGCTCGAAGAAAAGTTCGAGGCAAACGCAAACGCCCCGGAAGCGTAACCCGCTCCGGGGCGTTTTTGTTTTTGCGGGCTGGGGCGCCTCCGCTACATCACTGGAAGCGAGGGTGGTAATTGGGATAGGGAGGCTGCTTGTACGAGGGCAGCGGATGCTCCTTGAGCGACTGCATGACGATCTCGACGGCTTTTTCGAGCTGGGGATCATGGCCCTCGCGGACGAGCTTGGGATCGAGTTCGACTTCGACGTCGGGCGCGATGCCGTGGTTCTCGACCTCCCACTGGCCTTCGGTGCCGTAGATGGCCCAGCGCGGAGCGGTGACGGTGCCGCCGTCCATGAGCGTGGGATAGCCGCCGATGCCGACCAGTCCGCCCCAGGTGCGCGTGCCGACGAGCGGGCCGATGCCGGTCTTGCGGAAATACCAGGGCATGGCGTCGCCGCCGGAGCCGGCGAATTCATTGATGATCATGGTCTTCGGACCCTGGATGGCTTCCTGCGGCTCGGAGTAGGTTTCTCCCTCGCGAGTCTTTACCAAACTCAGGATGGGCCTGCGGAGATAGTCGATGATGTAGTCGGCGAGCTGGCCGCCGCCATTGAAGCGCTCGTCGAGGATTGCACCCTGCTTGCCGACCTGCGCGAAGTAATAGCGATTGAAATTGGTGTAGCCGGCGCCGGCGGTGTTGGGCAGATAGACGTAAGCGATTTTGCCGCCGGTCATTTGGTCCACCTTGAGGCGATTGCCCTCGATCCAGTTGAGATTGCGGAGAGCGACTTCGCTGTCGATGGGGAGGACGGTGACCTCGCGGGAGCCGGAGCCGTCGGGATTCGGGCCGACGCGAATGACGGTCTGCTTGCCCGCGGTTTCCTGGAAGTACGAGTAGAGATTTCCGGGCGGGCGCAGGTCGCGGCCGTTGACGGCGAGGAGATACTCGCCCTCCTTCACGTTGACGCCGGGCTGGGTGAGCGGGGCATGGAGCTGCGGGTTCCAGTTCTCGCCGCTGTAAATGCGGGAGAAGCGGTAGCGGCCGTTCTCGATGGTGTAGTCCGCGCCGAGGAGGCCGACACTGACGGGCTTGACTTCCGGCATGATGCCGCCGCCGACGTACATGTGCAGCACGTTGATGTTGCCCAGCATGTCGGAAAACAGATAGTCGAGGTCGGCGCGGCTGGTGATGCCGGCGAGGAAAGGCTCGTAGGCCTTTTCCGCGGCGGCGAGATTGAGGCCGTGGAAATGGGGGTCGTAGAAGAAGTCGCGCTCAATGCGCCAGATTTCGTGGAACATCTGCCTCCACTCGGCCGGCGGATCGACGTAGACCTGCATTTCCGCGGTCTTGAGCATGCCGTCGCCGGGCTTGGCGGGCTTGTCGGCGCCGGTGATGAGCCACTTGTCCCCCTGGCGATAGAGCATTTTTTCGCCGTTGTCGGAGAGGATGAAGGCGCGCGCGCCATCGAGGATCTTTTCCGTCTTCCTGGTTTTGAGATCGAAGCGCTGGACGGAAAAGACGGGCGGGCCATTGCCTTCGACCTGAGGGCCCTCGAGGAGATAGAGAACGCCTTCTTTTTTCGAAGTGAGGAACTCGTAATTGCGCGGGGGAAGGGGCAGCGCAAGGATGCGCTGGCTGAGGTTGTCGAAATCGATGGTGACTTTGACGGGTTCCTTGTTTTCCTTCTCCTGGTCCTTGTCCTTGGCGGCGGAGGGCTTTTCTTCCTTCTTGTCCGAGGCTTTTTCATCGTCGCTTTCGGGAGAAAGGGGCGAAGGCAGGTCTTTGCGGAGGACGGCGACGTAGGCGGAGCGGGTGACGGGATGTGCTTCGCTGGTCATATCGAGCCAACCGGTGGTGAGACCCATGTCCGTGCTGGCGGTGAAATAGAGATATTTTCCGCTTTTGTCGAAGTGCGGGTAGAGGGCGTCGCTCATGCCGTCAGTGAATTGCGTGGCCTTGCGGTCCTCCAGGGAGTAGACGAACACGGCATGCTGGAAATTGGAGAGCTGCTTGGTGTAAGCGAGCCAGCGGCTGTCCGGAGACCAGACGACGTCGAATTCGTGATAGGGGGAATCGAAGCGGTCCGTGTCCGCCTTGACGGGCTCGGGATGGTCGAGATCGACGTACCAGAGGTTCAGCCGCTTGTCGCTGAAAGCGATTTTCTTGCTGTCGGGCGACCAGACGGGGGAATAGAAAAACGAGGGGGGATTGCCGAGGCTGATGACGCGAGCAGGGGCGAGGCCATCCTGGCCGCGAATGTGGAGCGCGTACTCGCCGGACTCGTCAGAGAAGTAGGCGATGGATTTTCCGTCGGGAGACCAGGCGGGGTCGCGTTCGGCGGCGCCGGGGGTATTGGTGAGGTTGCGGATGTCGCCCTTCTCCGCTGGGACGGTGAGGATCTCGCCGTGAGCTTCGAACACGGCGCGCTGGCCGGTGGGAGAGATGGCGGCGTTCTCGATATGCTCGCCGACTTTTTCGAAGTGCGGGCGCATCTGGGGCATATCCGCGGCGAGGCGGACTTCAATCTGTTTTTCCTTTCCGGAGGCGAGGTCGTAGAGATGGAGGGAACCGAGCTGCTCGATGACGATGGCGCCGGGGCCGGCCGAGGCGGACTTGAAGTCGAAGCCGGAGTTCTCGAGGAGCTTTTTGATCTCCTGAGTCTTCATGTCGTACTCGTAGAGCGTGACGGCACCGCCGCGGTCGGAGAGGAAATAGATCTTGTCGCCGATCCACATGGGGCAGTAATCGTTCGAGTCGACGTGGGGCACCTTGACGATGCTGGAGTCGGCGAGATTGGCGATCCAGATGGAAGCAAAATGGCCGCCGCGGTAGTGCTGGATGGCAATGTAGCTGGTCGAGGCGCCGAGGCGGCGGTTCCAGGAGGGCACATAGGCGATGTGCGAAGCGTCCGCGGAATAAGAGCCCTCCACGCCCATGGGGAGCGGAAGCGGTGTGGGGAATCCGCCTTCGACGGGAATTGTGTACAGGCGCTCAAAGCGGGAATAGCTGCTGCGAATGGAGCGGAAGATCAGGCTCTTCCCATCCGGCGTCCAACCCACGGCCACGTCGGTACCAGGGTGCCAGGTGAGGCGGCGGGGCTCACCGCCGGAGGCAGAGACGACGTAAACGTCTTCGTTGTGATCGTAATCTCCCGTGTAGGCGATGAGGGAGCCGTCCGGGGAGAAGATGGGCCGGCTGAGGATGCCGGAGCCGGTGACCAGACGCCGGGCATCGCCTCCGGCGCGGTCCACAATCCAGATCTCGCCGCCGTAATCGAAGGCAATCTGCGTCCGGCTGAGAGTGGGATGCTGAAGCAGCAAGGGCTTCGATGCCTGGGCACGGCAGATTGGGGCGAGCAAGCAGACACAGACGAGAATCAGGAGTCTTTTCATCTCAGTCCCCCGGATCAATTCGGTTGGATTCGATACAGGTAATGCCAATTGAGACCGGATAGTCTACCACGGCACGCGCGTGAGATTGGGATGTTGGGAGGAACTGGAGAGGGTCGGTCGTGCGGGAAAGAAGGAGTGGAGATGAGGGAGGGGTGCATTCCCGTAACGGGAATCTTCACTGGTCAGACCAGGAAAATCGCTGTAGTGGAATGGTGGAAGGCCGGGCCGGTACGAATCTCAATTTGATACTCTTCCCTTTACTTCGCCCCTTCTTCTCGTTAGTCTTTTTGCGGCTTTTCAGGGTGTCCTCCAAGGGGATCCCACACTGGAGACGAAGTACGTAAGGAGCGGAACGGTGGTGACCCGCGAAGTTGCGGGAGAGACCATCGTCGTCCCCGTTCGGGGTGGTGTGGGAGATCTCACCGGGCTGTTCACTTTCAACGAAATCGCATCCGGAATCTGGAAGCAATTGGCCGAGGGGCGCACGGCGGAAGAAGTAGTGGTGTGGGTGGAGGCCAACTACGAGGTGGGCGAGGAGCGCGCGCGGGCGGACGTGACCAGATTCATCGGCGAACTGCAGGCGCAGGGCCTGGTTCGCGCGGAGTGAAAGGCAGAGCTGCTGGGAGGATCAAGCCGCCGAGGGAGTGAAGGGCGCGGCACGAACGGCATGCAGACGCAGGCGAGCTACAGCGAGTTTAGCGCGCGCATTCACGAAAGGGCCCGAACCCGACAAGGGTCCCGATTTCCCACACAAGTCTCCATTGAAGTGACACGGCGGTGTCCGCTGGAATGCCGCCACTGCTACAACAACCTGCCGATGAACGACGCAGTGGCGCGGAACGAGGAACTGACCTTCGGCGAGCATCTGCGGCTGCTGGATGAACTGGTGGAATGCGGAAGCCTGTGGCTGCTGTACACGGGCGGGGAGATTTTCGGGCGGGCGGATTTTCTGGACATCTACCGGGAGGCGAAGCGGCGAGGATTTCTGATCACGCTGTTTACGAACGGAACGCTCATCACGCCGCGCGTGGCCGACGTGCTGCAGGAGTGGCGGCCGTTTTCGGTGGAGATCACGCTGTACGGGGCGACGCGGCAGACCTACGAGGCGCTGACGCAAATTCCGGGCTCATATGACCGGTGCATGCGCGGGATCCATGCACTGCTCGAGCGGGAGCTGCCGCTGAAACTGAAAACGGTGCCCACCACGGTGAACCTGCACGAAGTGTACGCGATGCAGCATCTGGCGGAAGAATTGGGCGTGGAATTCAAATTCGATCCGATGGTGAACCCGCGGATTGACTGCTCGTCGAGCCCGCTGGGGGTGCGGCTGTCGCCGGAAGAGGTGGTGGCGCTGGAATTCCAGGATGCGCACCGGGAACGGGAATACCGGAGACTGGCGATAGAGGAACTGGCGTCCGGGCGAGGGGCGAAGACGGAAGCGGGACACGTGTATTCGTGCGGCGGGGGAGTGAATTCGTTCGCCGTGGATCCAGCGGGACGGCTGACGATTTGCGTGCTGTCGCACCGGGAGAGCTACGACTGGAGGGGGGGAAACCTGCGGGACGCCTGGGAGACGTTTTTCCCTGGAGTGCGCTACAGGCCGAGGACGCGGCCGACGAAGTGCGACAGCTGCGGGATCCAGACGCTGTGCGGGATGTGTCCCGCGAACGGAGAACTGGAGAACGGGGACGCGGAAGAACCGGTGGAATTCCTGTGCGAGGTAGCGCACCTTCGCGCGGAAACACTCGGAGTGGCTGTTCCGCAGCATGGAGCCTGCGACTTCTGCACGGGAGGCGCGAGGCACGCGGAAGTGGCGCGTTCGGCGCAGCGCGTCCGCAACCGCGAAATCAACGTGGGTGAACGAGTGCCCGCCGCTGCGATGCTGCCGATCGTAGGCGCGAGCCAGCCAGCGTGCGGGAGCGGGCAGTGCGGTAGCTGCGCCGCGCACCGGTGAAGGAAGGACGGAAGAGGCCATGAGCCAGACTCAGGACAAAGCGGGCGGCAGCAAGAAGCCGTATGAGCCGCCGCAAATTGTCCAAGTGAACCTGAGGCCGGAGGAAGCAGTGCTGGGCAATTGTAAATTCCTGGGTGTAGCCGGACCGGCAAATTCCTCGTGCGCGACGATCCCGATCTGTTCGTCGCCGGGGTCCTGACCCGAGATATGACCCTTCCTGCCACTCTTCTTCATGAAGCGGCGGAACGGCAGGAATCTCTCCCCCAAACGAGCTCTTCCATTGGATTCCGAGTGGCCGACGTGCGCGTGGAGATGAATCCGGCGCCGGGCGGACCTGCGCTGACGGTTCCGGCGGCGATGAGCGCATTTCTGGCGGGAGGCGGTGCGGCAGAAATCGCCGTGTCAGTGGACTGGTCGGAGGAGATCGTCACGCCGGGAGAACCGCCCGAATTCGATTCGGGAGGAGTGTGGACGCTCCACCGAAGCGACGGGAAGAACGTGTTCGTGTTCCGCTCGCCGGCCACGGGAAAAGCGCCCTACAAACTGGCGGAGATGGACGAGGAGTTCGGCCGAGGCCGGGTGTGGCTCTCGAAGCGCGTGTTCGGCGGACGGCCGGCAGTGTATCCACTGGAATACCCGCTGGACGAACTGCTGGTGATTCACCGGCTGGCGCGAGGCGAGGGAGTGGAAGTGCACGCGTGCGGAGTGCTGGACGAGCAGGGGCGCGGGCTGCTGTTCGCGGGGCATTCCGGAGCGGGGAAAAGCACGATGGCGCGGCTGTGGCAGAGGGAGGGGCGGGCGAAAATCCTGAGCGACGACCGGATCATCGTGCGCCGCGACGGGATGGGAGCGCTGAGGATCCACGGGACGCCGTGGCACGGCGAGGAGAGGCTGGCGCTGCCGATCTCCGCACCGCTGCGCGGCGTGTTCCTCCTGGAGCACGCGCAGGGGGCAAACGAGTTCGGGGAACTGGCACCGGCGCGCGCGGCCGCGGAGCTGATGGCGCGCAGCTTCCCGCCGTTCCATGACGCGGCGGGACTCGAGTTCTCGCTGCAATTTTTCGCCAGGCTGGTGACGGAGGTGCCGACGAGCATCTTCCGCTTTGTGCCCGATGCGACGGCGATTCGCGAGATGGAGCGGCATGGCTGAGCGGCGGGATTCGCGGCTGTTCCGGGCGCTGGCGGAGGAACTGGCGGCGCGCGGCATGGGATTGCGGTTCCAGGCCGGAGGCCAGAGCATGCGGCCGACGATCGGCGATGGAGAAACGATCGAGGTGCGTCCCACCGCGGAATCGAGGGTGAAGCGAGGGGACATCGTGCTGATGCAGGGCGATGGGGGGATGAAGGCCCATCGCGTGATGGCGGTGCGAGACGAAAGCAGCGAAATCGTGACGCGAGGCGACGCTTCGCAAGCCGATGATTCGGCACCGGGAGGACGGATATTGGGAAAGGTGGTGTGCGTGGAACGGAAGGGACGGAGTGTTGAGCTAGACGGGCGCGGACGGGCGGCGCTGCAGGCGGTGAACCGGGCGCTCTACCGGGTGCGCGCCGCGATGCGGACGCGTGCGGCGAAATGGAGGAGGGGCGCGGCGGCGGTGCTGGTGCTGACGCTGGGAGGATTGCTGGCGGCGCCGGCGGCGTGGGGGGCGTCGGACCTGAGCGTGACGGAGACGGTGTCGCCGAGCGTGGTGGCGGCCGGCGGGACGATCACGTACACGATCACATTCACAAATACGGGAACGACAAACGCAACGACGGCGGCGCTGTTCATGAGAACGCCGGCGAACACAACGTACGCATCCGACACACCGGTGCCGGGGGGCTGGGCCTGCGCCACACCGGGAGCGGGAAACGCCGGGGCCATTACGTGCACGCGCGCCACGTTTGCGGCCGGGACGAGCGCGACATTTGTAATTCGAGTCACCGTAAACGCGGGCGTGGCGGCCGGGACGCAAATCGTACAGAACGTAAACGGCACTTCGAATACCGCGGATACAAACGGCCAGAACAATTCGGCATCTGCGCTGGTGCTTGTGGAACCGGCGGGCAATGCGGACATGGCGCTGACGATGGTGGCGAACCCGGCCACGGTGTTCGTGAGCGCGCCGTACACCTACAACATCACGGTGACGGACCTGGGGCAGGCAAACGCGGCGAACGTAACGGTGACGGACACGCTGCCGGGGAGCGTGGCGTTCGTATCGGCAACGCCGAGCCAGGGGAGCTGCAGCGGCACAACGACGATTACGTGCACGCTGGGGACGGTGAATTTCCAGGCGACAGCGACGGTGGCGATCCAGGTGACGGCGCCGTCGTCGGGGGCGATGATCAGCAATACGGCGAGCGTCTCGACGACGTCGACGGATCCGGTGGCGTCAAACAACTCCGCGACAACGATCGTGGTGGTGCAGCCGATCGTGTGCGCGATGTCGGCGCGCGACGGAACGCCGGCGACGGCGATCACCGGGGTGGTGAACACGTATTATCCGCCGTCGGGAGCGCAGGTGGTGGCGGCGGGGCAGATGACGACTTCCATCACGGTGGGCACGGCCTTGGGCGCCGCGACACCCATCGCCGTGGGGGATTTGCTGCTGATCATCCAGATGCAGGACGCGGCGATCGATTCGAACAATGCCGGGGATTATGGGGATACCTCTCCCGGAGATCCGGGGTCGGGAGCCTCCGCGCTGAACAGCGCGGGACTGTATGAATTCGTGACGGCATCGAGCGCGGCGGGGCTGACCGGTCCGAACACACTGACGGTGACCGGGACGGGAGCCAACGGGGGACTGCTGAACACGTACACGGCCGCGGCGGCAACGGGGACGATGGGGCAGAGGACGTTCCAGGTGATCCGCGTGCCGCAGTATCAGGCGGCGACGCTGGGCGCGGCGCTGACGGCGCCGGCATGGAATGGAACGGTGGGAGGCGTGCTGGTTCTGGACGTGGCAGGGCAGCTGACGCTGAATGGCGCGACGGTGTCAATGAACGCCATGGGCTTCCGTGGGGGCGCGGGCATCCAGCTTGGAGGCACGGGGACGGCGGGAAGCGCCAACACGGATTACCGCACGCTGTCGACGAATCCGATCAACGCGTCGAAAGCAGAAGGGATCGCGGGGACGCCGAAGTACCTGGCCAATGCGGCGATCACGAATTTAATCACGAACGCATCCGAGGGCTACCCGAATGGAAGCTTCGCGCGCGGGGCGCCGGGCAACGCGGGAGGTGGCGGGACGGATGGCGATCCGGCAGGGAACACGGAGAATTCCGGCGGAGGAGGCGGCGCGAACGGAGGAGACGGGGGAATCGGCGGATATGGATGGAATCTGCCGGGAGTGGGCCAGGCATTTGGAGGCGTGGCATTCCCGGCGAACATCAGCGCGGTGGTGATGGGAGGCGGAGGGGGCGCGGGATCGACAAACAACGGGACAGCCGACCCGGCCAATGCGAACCCGGCTGGGATCAATTCGAGCGGAGCGGCCGGCGGAGGAATCATCCTGATGCGGTCGGGGTCGGCGGTGGGAACGGTGACGCTGAATGCCAACGGACAGACTGCACTGAACGTGATGAATGACGGAGGGGGAGGAGGCGGCGCGGGGGGCTCAATCATATTCCTGGCGCTGAGCGGCGGTCTGGGGACGCTGACGGCAAACGCGAACGGGGGGACGGGAGGAAGCACGTGGCGGACGCAGGCGCCCGGCGGCTATCCGGGACAGCGCCACGGACCCGGAGGAGGAGGAGGAGGAGGAGTGATCCTGCTGTCCACGGGGACAGGGGTGACGACTTCGGTGTTGGGCGGGCCCGACGGGCTGACGAACACGGACGGCGACTCGTTTGGTTCGCTGGCCGGCGAGGCCGGATTCGTCCAGACGGGGATTGCGCCTTCGCAAACGCCCGGGGTGAGATCCGGCGCGGAATGTGCGCTGGCGGACCTGAATGTGACCGACACGGCAACGCCGAATCCGGTGACGCCCACGAACAACATCACGTACACGCAGACGGTAACGAACAGCGGGCCGCAGGATGCGGTGAACGCGAGCTTCACGGAACAGGTGCCGGCGAACACGACGTTCGTTTCGCTGTCGATGGTGGCCGGATGGACGTGCGTAACGCCGGGTGTGGGAGGCACGGGAACGATCACGTGCACGAATCCGAATTTCACGAACGGAAGCAACGCCAACTTCATGCTGGTGGTGAAAGTGAACGCGGGAGCGGCGAGCGGAACGGTGGTGACCGACATCGCTTCGGTGACCTCCGGCATCAACGACCCCAATTTCTCGAACAACACGGCGACGGCACAGACGGTGGTGAGCGCGGCGACGGCGGCGGACGAATCGATCACGGTGAGCGCGACGCCGAACCCCGTGCCGGCAGGCGGGATGATCACCTACACGGTGATGGTGACGAACAACGGACCGGCGGCCGCGGTACAGCCGGTGATGACGCTGCCGATCGTGGGCCCGAGCACATTCCAATCGGTGACCGCTCCGGCCGGCTGGAATTGCTACAACCCTGGCGTGGGCAATAGTGGGAGCGTGGTGTGCCGGCTTGCGAGCCTGGCGGCCGGGGGAAGCGCAACGTTCACGATCGTGACGGCGGTGCCGGCGGGGACAGCGGGAGGAACGGCCATAAGCACCACCGCGAACATCGGGTCGTCGACGCCGGACCCCGCTTACGCGAACAACAACGCGAGCACGACGGTGATCGTGGCGGCCGCGGGCCAGGCGGACGTGGGAATCACGGGCACGGTGTCGCCGAATCCGGTGCTGGCGGGGAACAACATCACGTACCTGCTGACGGTGACGAACAACGGGCCGAGCCCGACGTCGGCGGCGGCGGTGATGGTCATGAACACGCTTCCGGCGGGCGTGACTTTCGTTTCCGCGACGCCGACCACAGGGTCGTGCATGCAGGCTGCGGGAGTGATCACGTGTTCGCTGGGGACGCTGGCGGCCGGCGCGAGCGTGAACATTACGGTGGTGGACCACGTGAATGCAGGGACGGCCGCGGGGACGAACATCACCAGCACGTTCGCGGAGAGCTCGACGACGAGCGATCCGAATTCGGCGAACAACTCGGTGGCGCTGAGCACGGTGGTGGCGGTGCCGAACGACGCGGACGTCTCCGTGACGAAGTCGGGGTCGCCCAATCCGGTGAATCTGAACACAACGCTGGTGTACACGATTCAGATACGGAACAACGGGCCGGCGGTGGCGACAAACGTGATGCTGACGGACACGCTGCCGGCGGCGGTGACGTACGTGTCGTCGTCGAGCACGCAGGGGACGTGCGCGCAGGCGGGCGGGACGGTGACGTGCAACAACATCGGGACCATGAGCGTGGGCCAACTGGTGGTGGTGACCATCAACGTGACGGCGACGACATTCAGTTCCGGGACGCTGGCGACGAACAGCGTGACGATCTCACACTCGGATCCGGACTCGAGCAGCGCGAACAACACGGCGACGTTTACCAGCACGATCCAGGCTTCGACGGCGGTGCAACTGGCATCGTTCCAAGCGGAACGGCTGGCCAGCGGCGGAGTGATGGTGGAATGGCAGACGCGGGAGGAATCGCGCAACCTGGGATTCCATCTCTACCGGCTGCAGAACGGCACGAAGACGCGGCTGGACACTTCGCTGATTGCCGGGGCGGCGCTGATGTTCCGCGGAGGCCTGCCGCAGCACGGAGCGAAAACGTACCGATGGCTGGACGCGTCGGCGGGACCGGGCGGAGCGGAGTACGAGCTGGAATCGGTGGACGTGGACGGAACGAGGACCACCCACGGACCGGCCGAGGTGGACGCGAACGCGATGCCCGCACTGCAGGCCGCGGCAGCCAACGCGCGCACGCTGGAACAGTTGAATCGCGCATCGGCGGGTGCCGCAGCAACAAACGCGCGGGCCACGCAGGCATCGCCCGAGACAGCGCATGCAACGCGCACGCCCACCGTATCCAGCGCCTGGCTCTCCTCGCGGCCGGCGGTGAAACTTTCCGTGGACCACGAAGGATGGTACCGCGTGACGTACGACCAGCTGGCCGCCGCGGGAATGCCGCGATGGACGGATCTGCGGTCGGCGCACCTGTACGCGGAGGGAATGGAACAGCCGTTCCAGGTGGACGGAGGTTCCGCGGGCGCCCGTGGCGCGAACGCGGGAATCGAGTTCTACGGAACCGGGATCGATACGCCGTTCTCCGGCACGCGGGTGTACTGGCTGGTGAACGCGGCGGGCGCAGGAGAACAGATCGGCACGGCGAGCAACGGCCGCGCGGGAAATTCTGCGGCAACAAGCTTTCCGTACACGACGGTGCGGGAGGACCACACAACGTACTTCGCGGCGCTGCTGAACGGAGAGAACAACGACAACTTCTTCGGCGCGCTGGTGAGCACGACTCCGCTGGAACAGGATCTGACGGCAACAAACAACGACCCGCACTTCGCGGCCGGCTCGCTGCAGGTGGCGCTGCAGGGAGCGACGGACGGGCAGGCACACCGGGTGTCCGTGAGCTTCAACGGGAACTACGTGGGCGAGATGGATTTTTACGGACTGGGGAGCCAGTCGCAAACGTTTCCGCTGGAGGCCGGGCAGGTGACGAACGGAACGAACGCGGTGGTGCTGACTTCGCTGGCGGGCGACAACGACTACAGCCTGGTGCAGTCCATCTCGCTGGTGTACGGGCACACGTACACGGCGGACGGGAACTGGCTGCGGATGACGGCGCGGGGAGGCGATTCGCTGCAGGTGACCGGATTCACAAACCCGCAGATCCGCGTCTACGACATAACCGACCCGCTGCGAATCAACCAGGTGACGGCGCGCGTGTCCATGGCCGGCGGGACGTACAGCGCCGCGTTCACTGCGCCGGGGACAGCGGGCCACCCGACGACGCTACTGGCCTTTTCGGCGGACCAGATGGAAGCCCCGTCCGGGCTGGCGTATCACGCGCCGACCAACTGGGGACGGGCGCAGAACAGCGCGGACGTGGTGATCATCACCCATCCGGACTTTTCCGACAGCCTGACGCCGCTGGTGAACCTGCGGCGCGCGCAGGGCCATCGCGTGGCGCTGGTGCCGGTGGACGACCTGTATGACGAATACAATTACGGCGAGAGAAGCCCATTCGCCATCCAGAACTTCCTCTCGGAGGCCGTGGCACAGTGGCGCCCGAAGCCGCAATCCGTGCTGCTGGTGGGCGATGCGTCGTTCGATCCGCGGAATTACTTGGGACTGGGCGACTTCGATTTCGTGCCGACACGGATCATCGAAACAGCGGCGCTGAAAACGGCGTCGGACGACTGGTTCAGCGACTTCTCGGGGAGCGGATTCGCGACGCTGGCGACCGGACGGCTGCCGGTGAGGACGAGCGGGGACGCGGCCAACGTGGTGGCGAAAATCGTGGGCTACGAAAACGGGGGCTCACCCGGGCCATGGGCTTCGCAGGTGCTGCTGGTGGGGGACCAGAACCGGGACTACGATTTCGCGAGCGCGACGAACGCGCTGGAACAGTTGCTGCCGCCGTCGCTTGCGGTGACAAAAATCCAGGCGGACGGGCAGGATCCGAGCGTGGTGCACCAGCAACTCGTCGAAGCGCTGAACAACGGGCAGGTGCTGGTGAACTTCCTGGGCCACGGCTCGGTGGAGCAATGGTCACTCTCTGGATATTTCGCGGACGCGGACGCGGCCACGCTGACGAACGGAGGAAACCTGCCGTTTGTGGTGAGCATGGACTGCCTGAGCGGATTCTTCCACGATGTGTACACAACGAGCCTGGCGGAATCGCTGCTGCTGGCGCCGGGCGGAGGCGCGGTGGCGGTGTGGGCGTCGTCGGGTTTCACGACGGCGGACCCGCAGGCGACCATGGACCGAGCGCTGATCGGCCAGCTGGTGGCGAATCCGACGAGCACACTGGGCGCGGCGATCCTGAAAACCAAAGCTGGAACCACCGATTCGGACGTGCGCCGGACTTGGATCCTGTTCGGCGACCCGGCGATGCGGCTGCGGCTTCCCGCGCCGGAGCCCGCGCGAGCCAGCACCCGGCCGTAACGGTGGAAACGCGCGAGGGTTGACACTTCCGCGCCGGGCAAGGCCCGCGAGCGAAGGGCTGTGATATCGTAGCGTGCACTGCGCCGCGTTCACGCCTGCCTGCGTTTGCCTGTGGGCCAGTCGGGCCTGCCTTAGGCAGGCGAGCGCCGCGCCAATTCCGATTTATGGCACTTAGTCCTTCCATACTCGCGGGACGGGAGCCCTCCGGGGCGCCCCGGAGCAACGCCAGCCAGCGGATCATCGCCGCAGGGATCGTGCTGGTGTTCCTGTACTACGCGGCGAGCGTGGTAATGACAATCCTGCTGGCTGTGCTGCTGGCGTACTTCCTGGACCCTGTGGTGGAGTGGCTGGAAAATCACGGATTTGCGCGCGGGCTGGGCTCACTGCTGATGGTCCTGCTGGTGTGCGGGGTGATGGTGGGTGCGCTTTCGGGCCTATGGCTCCGCGCCGAAGATTTCGCCAGCAATTGGCCGAAGTACGGCGCGAAATTGAGGGCCGCGCGACACGCAGTGGAATCGCGGCTGCAATCCATCGAGTCGCGCGTGTCCGAGATCACGCCACAGGAAGAGCGGCCACGCGGGACGCTGCGGGTGGAGCAAACGTCGTCCACCGGCAGCTATCTGCTGGAAAAGCTGGGCTCGGTGACGGATATCGTGGTTGCAGCGGCCTTCGTGCCCTTTCTTGTGTTCTTCATGCTGGCGGCCAAACGCGACGTGTGGCACGCCACGCTACAACTGTTTCCGCCCGCGGAACGCACCCAGGTGAAACTCGCCCTCGAGGAGGTGGGGCGCGTCTTGCGAGGCTACGTGATGGGGAACGTGTTCGTGATGATCATCCTGGTGATTGCGAGCACCATCCTGTTCTGGGCCATGGGGCTGGACTACCCGCTGCTGGCCGGATTCATGTCTGGTGTGCTCAACCTGGTGCCGTACTTCGGGACGATCCTTTCGGCAATTCCCCCGATCATTCTGGGACTTACGAAGTGGGACACGATTGGGAACTACGTGCTCGTGGTGCTGATGATGTTCGGGTTCCACTTCATGACGTTGAACATACTTTTCCCCGCGATCGTGGGCCGGCGAGTGCAGCTGAACGCGCTGGCGGTGACGCTGGCGCTGCTGTTCTGGGGCTGGCTGTGGGGAGCGATGGGATTGCTGGTGGGAATTCCGGTGACGGCGAGCATCAAAGTGATCTGCGACCACATACCGGGATGGGAACCGGTGGGGCGCTGGCTGGGAGCGTGAGCGCCCGTCATGTGCGCGGCAGGGCGCACAACTAAACCTTCTTCAGAGCACGCACGACGGCTTGTAAATCCTCAGATTCCTGGAAGAGGCGGATGGCGGCGATGCCTGCCGCTCCTGCTGCGACGCACGAGGCCGCGTTTTCCAGCGTAATTCCACCAATGGCCACGACGGGGATATGCACTGCGCGGCAGACGGCGGCGAGCGCTTCCGCGCCCTGGGGCGGGCCGAACTTCGCTTTCGAGGGAGTGGCGAAAACGGGGCCGAAAAAAATGTAGCCGGCACCGGCGCGCTCCGCATCGAGGGCCGCCTGGAGCGAATGGCAGGAGCGGCCGATGAGGAAGCCGGCTGGCGCACGGCCCGCGGCGCGAACACCCACGACGTCTGCCACGGCAACGGATTCCTCTCCGAGATGAACGCCGGCGGCGCCGGCAGCGAGAGCAACGTCCAGACGGTCGTTCACGAGAATTTTCGAATGCGACGCACGAGCCAGCGCAGCCTGGGTAAGTTCGAAAAGGGCGCGGCCGGAGAGATCCTTCTCACGAATCTGGATGGCGTCGACACCGGCGGCCGAGGCGCGAGCGATGGACTCGAGCAGGAGCGCGGATTGGCGGGAGACGGCGGCCGCGAATCCGTGACGATCCGTGACGTAGAACAGCAGTGGACCTTCTCGTGATTCAGGCGGTTGATCGTGGTGGAACATGGAAATGGGTTCGTGGCTCACCGGAGCGCGCGGCCCCTTCCTGCGTCAGGGCAGGCGGGAGCGGCTGCGCGACTCAGGCCAGGGCATCCGAGTTTCCGCGACCGATGAAGATGGTGCCGGCGAGAATCACGTCGAGCAGGCCCAGGCCGGTGACGGCGCCGCGGAGGAAGGGGCTCAGGAGAAACACGGCCAGATCGGGAAAATGCTGGAGGAAGAAGTTGCGGTCCCAATAGGGGGACCAGGGGAGAAAAACGAGGAGGACGCCGGCCTCGAGACAAATGAGGCCCAGGAGTATGCGAACTAGGCGGTTCATGGAAATTCGGCCCGCAGCGGAAAATCAGCGCTTTCCCGCCTTGCCGGACAGGTCCGCGATGCGGCTGGTGACGTCGCGATAGTCGATGTTCATGGCATAGACCTGTTTGAAGCTGTCCAGCGCGGCCGCAGGATCGCCACCGCTCTCCTGAGCGACGCCGAGATCGTAGAGGAGCGCGAGGATGGATTCCTGGTCGAGATTGGGCATGCCGAGCGCCTTCTTGTACCACATGGCGGCGATTTTCGGTTCACTCCGGCCCATGAAGCAGAGGCCGAGCAGCGTGTAGCACTGCATGGTGTAGCGGAAGGTCTTGCCGTTCTGGACCATTTTGGCGACTTTCTGAAATTCGCTGATGGCCTCTTCAACCAGATCCATTTCGCGGTAGGCAATGCCGAGGTTGTAGTGCGTCTCGACGTCCTCGTCTTCCTCGAGCTCACCGAGCTCGGCGCGAAACTCGTCGAAAACTTCCTTAAGCTCGTTCTGGCTTTTCCCCTGTGCGATGACCATGTCCTCCGCGGAGACAGGAGCCTGCAATTCCTGCGGAGTGGTTGCGGGCGGCCCGATGGGCTCGAGACCGAACTCGATCTCCTCGAGGTCATGGGCGAGATCGGCAAGAGCGCCAACTGAGGTTGGCGCGGCCGGAGCCGGAGCGGCAGCCTTGGGAGCGGGAGGAGCGGCGGGCTCCAATTCGAGCTCCACCTCGGGTTCTTTTTCCGCCTTCGGCGCAGGCGCATCGGCGCGGGCAGGCTCGGGTTCGAGTTCCAACTCCATGACCGGCTCGACGGGAGCTGCGGGAGCGGGAGCCGCGGGCTCCGCATGCGCTTCGGAAACTTCCATCTCCAACTCAATGGGAGCGGCGGGCGCCGGCTCCGGCTCGGGCGGAGCGGGAGCAGGCTCGGCAGCAGCGGGCTCGACTTCGATCTCAAATTCCCGAGGAGCAGCAGCGGCTTCTGCGGGCTGAGGTTCGACGGGGGTTTCCACTGCGGGCGGTTCGACAGGAGTGGAAGCGGATGCCTGGCCGGCCATCGCGGCCCAGTCGTCCGAGAGATCCACTTCCTGAACGTTGGCGGCCTCGGCGGTCTCCGGAGAGGCGGCCGGCAGATCGACCTCCACGACGGGAATCTGAAATTCGGGCGGGGCCTCCTCGGCTTCCGCGGCCGGTTCGCCGGCCTTGCCCGCGGCGCGGGAATAACGGCGATGGAGATCGGCGAAACGTTCGGCGCGCTGAGTTTCACCCTTCTCGCGGTAAATGGTTTCGAGCTGCGCGGCGAGTTCGGCGGTGCGACGCTCGTTGCCAGCACCGAGGCACATGTCGAGAAGCTTTTCGAGGGCCTGAGGATGACCCGGAGCGCGCTTGAGGACCGTCTCGAGCAGGTCCATGGCTTTCTGGGTGAGGTTGTAGCTGGAGAAAAGATCCACATCGGTGAGCGCCTGCTGGACGTAGCGCTGCAACTCGTCCTGGGGAAGCGCTTCGACGCGCGCGGGCTCCGGAGCTTTCTTGGGAGTGAGGGTGACGTCTTGATCGGTCGCAGACGCCTGCTGGGCGACGGCTTCGCTGGGCTTGGGGCGAACGGGCATGGCCTCCGCCTCCAAGGGAGGAAGGCCCAGCTTCTCGCGTACCTGGCTGAGGCGGCTGCGGTTGAATTCGTTCTGCGGCTCGCGCTCGAGGAGCTCCTCGTAAGCGGCGCGGGCCTTTTCGAGCTGGCCCGCAGTGACGGAGGCGTCGCCATACTGGTCGAGTGCTTCCGTGAGGCGAAAGGCGTCTCCCGTTTTGCGAAGGAGTTCGATGAGCCATTCGCGCGGCTCGAGCTCCTTGGGATTGTGTTCGACGACTTTGGAGAGCACGCTGCCAAGGCGCTCGAAATCCTGAGCGGCCATCATGGGCGGACGGAGTTCACGGGCGAGCGAGAGCAGCATTTCGTGATTCGTATCGGCGACGGAGTCCACGAGGGGAAGGATGGGGTCGTATTTGTCGGGAGTGGCGGCGAGAACCTTATGGGCGAGGTCAACGGCCTGCTGCGGGCGTCCGGCTTTCATGAAGGCTTCGAACAGGAGGAGCGTGGTCTGTCCGCCTTCCCTGGCATCGGGCAGTGCCTCGAGAATCTTGGCCGCGTCCGCGGGACGGCCCTTGGCGGCAAGGATACGGGCCTTGACGAGAATGCCGCGCTGATTGCCGTGGTCGATTTCAAGTCCCTTTTCAACCAGAGTGAGCGCCTGGTCCATCTCGCTGCGCTCAAAGGAGCGGAAGGCGGCCATGAAATAGGCGCGGGCCGCTTCTCCCTTCTGGCCAATCGCCATGTAGAGGTCGGCGAGACGGGTCTGGACGCGGGTGTTATCGGGTTCGATATCGAGCAGGCGGCGCAGAGTGTCGGCGGCGCGCTCCGACTGTTTGTTCTTGAGGTGGGCTTCGGCCATCTGGATGTAGATGGGCCGTGCCTCGCTCATGACTCCTTGCTGGACGTAGAGGTCGGCGAGGCGTTCCAAGGGCTCGATCTGGTCTGGAGCGAGCTTGGCAATTTTCTTGTATATGGCGATGGCCTTGCTGGTGAAGCCTTCCTCGAGAAACGCGGAGGCGAGGCGCTCAAAATACTCGGAGGCCTGGGAGAGGTCGCCCGCGCGAACGAAGAGATCTCCGACGGTCATCAGCGTGACCTGATCGTCGGGTTCCGCGGCGAGGATGGATTTGTATTCCGCGATGGCTTGCGGAATTTTCCCCTGCCCGAGGAACTTCTGCGCCGCCTCGAGATGCTTGGATTTATTGAAAGCCATCAGTGATTCTCAGAATCTCATTCCACCCGCCCGGCAAACGGCATCGGCCCGGCACGGCCGGGCGCCGCCCGCCACGGCGGGCCTGGGCGGGAGACCACCGGACACACTCCCCTGCGTGGGACGGCGGCAAGACTGCCCTACGCTAACACACGGGAAAAAGACGCGTCAACGCGGGGACAGCGACATTATCCCTCGGCGGCGGGACCGCAGAGGGGCAGATTCTGCTGGTTGGGTTTCCACGTCCAGGAGCTGGCCTCCCGGACAGGAGCAAAAGAAAAACGGTGCAGAGGAGAGGGACCGTGCAGGCGTAAGGCTTCGAGATGGTCGGGGGTGCCGTAACCCTTGTTGCTGCGCAAATTGTATTGAGGGTAGGAGGAGTCGAGCTGCTCGAGGAGAGCATCGCGGGAAACTTTCGCGAGGATGGAGGCCGCGGCGATGGAGACGGAGCGAGCGTCGCCGTGAATGAGCGACTTTTGCGGCAGAGGCAGATCCAGCGTGACGGCGTCGAGCAGCAGATAGTCGGGAGCGACGGCGAGCTGGGCGATGGCGAGGGTCATGGCCTGACGGCTGGCTTGGAGGATGTTCCAGGCATCGATGCGCGCGGGCTCAACCTGAGCGACGGCCCAGGCCACCGCGCGCTCGCGGATCAGAGGAGCGAGCTCGGCGCGGCGATCCGGTGAGAGCTTTTTGGAATCATCGAGGCCGCGAATGACGCGCTTGGGATCGAGGATGGCCGCGGCGGCGACCACAGGGCCGAACAGAGCGCCGCGCCCGGCTTCATCGAGGCCGGCAATACGCGCCCATCCCTCCTGGCGGGCGAGACGCTCATAGCGCGAGGAGCAGAGGCGGCCCATCACGGCGCAGTCTAGCACCGGGCGGGCGCCGTGAAGGGCTGCGATGAGGTCTCTTGTGCAAGACTGGTCAGCGAAGAGAAAGAGAAAAACCGGAGCGGGGGCTGATCCTGCGAAAAGATGCCGGAGGGACCGGCTGCACGGCAGGGTGCGGCGATTATCACTCCACTCTTCGTTGCTTCGTTTTGATGGCGGAATGCGGGCGAGCAGATTATTCTTTGGTGACCCGGAGGTCTTAACGAATGAGGCACGTAAAAATTCTTGGTCTGACGCGACCTGCGCTCGTGGCGTTCGCGATGGCGCTCGCCCTGAATTTTGTCTTTGTTCCCGAGAGCTCCGGGCAGACCGCGAAGGCACCCGCGAAACCCGCGGAGACACCGCCCGCAAAACCACCCGAGGAGTCATGGCTCGCCGGGCTGGCCAAGAATCCCGAGCTGGTGGCTGAATTGCGCCGGTTGACGGACAGACTCCGGAAAGAGCTGCGATATCCACCGGCGCGGACCGAGAGCCGCCTGGTTCCGCTGCTGCCGGAATCCACGCTTGTCTATCTGGCGTCCGCGAATTACGGCGACGTGCTGCACCAGGCTCTAACGATTTTCCGGGAGGAACGGGAGAAGAGCCCGGCACTGCGCGACTGGTGGGAGCATGGCGAGCTGGCGGCCTCCGGGCCGAAGCTGGAGGACGGGCTGGAGAAACTCTATCAATTCTCCCTCTACCTGGGAGACGAGGTCGTGGTATCGGGCGGGGCGGAGGGAAAAAAACCGAAGCTGCTGGTTGTTTCAGAATTGAAGAAGCCGGGGATGAAAGAGTTTCTGCAGGCGGCGCTGAACGAGGTCGCTGGAAAAGCGAAACCGGCCGTGCGCCTGATGGACCCGCAGGAACTTGCGGCTGCGGTGGAGAAGCCCGGCGGGAACGAACTGTTGATCCTAGTGCGCCCGGAATTTATTGCGGCGAGCCTCGATGTGGCCACACTGCGCAACTTCAACGCCAGGATTGACGGGGGCAGCCGTGAGTTTGCCTCCACGCCATTCGGACAGCGAGTGGCGCAGGCGTACGAGGGCGGCGCGACGGCGGTGTCAGCCGCCGATCTCCAGAGGATCCTGAGCCTCATCCCCATTCCAACGGAGCAGAGCCGGCAGCTTCTCCGGCAATCCGGTTTTGGCGACGTGAAATACGCGGTATGGCAGCACCGGGGAGGTGGGAGCGGGGTGGTCAGCGAAGGGGAATTGAGCTTTACGGGTCCCCGCCATGGGATGGCATCGTGGCTGGCAGCGCCGCGAGCGCCGGGCAGCCTGGATTTCGTCTCTACCACGGCCATGGCGGCGGGCACCGTGATGTTGAAGGACCCGGTTCAAATATTTGAAGACGTGAAAGAAATGGCCACGGCTACGAACCCCAACGCGATGGCCAGCGTGGCACAGATGGAACAGGCACTGAAAATCAGTCTGAAGGACGATTTGCTGAGTCTCCTCGGAGGAGAGATCACATTCGAACTGGACAGTTTTCCTCCCAAGGAACTGGTGTGGAGAGCGGCGCTGCGGGTGAACGATGCCGAGCACATGCAGCGAACTCTGAGCACGCTGCTGGCAGTAGCGAACTACAATGCGGAGCAGGAGGAAGAGGGTGGCGTGAGCTACCATACGATTCGAGTGCCCTCCGCGAAGACCCCCACCGAGGTCGGATATGCGTTTGTGGACGGGTACATGATCGTGGGATCGAGCCGTGGCGCGGTTGCGGAGGCGGTCCGGCTGCACAGAAGCGGAGAAGGGATGGGAAAATCCGCAAACTTTCAGGCCTCGCTGCCGCCGGGTCATCCGTCAGGGCTCTCGGCAATGTATTACCAGGACACGAACGCGATGACATTGTTCGGTCTCCAGCGGCTGCCGACGGAGATTGCAAAAGCCCTGGGACAGCCGGCCGGAGAGGCTGTGCCGTCGGTGGTCTGCGCGTACGGCGAGGAAACGGCAATTCGGGGGGCGAGCACGAGTCCGTCCTCGACCCTGGAAGCCAGCACAATGCTGATCGTGGCGGCGATAGCGATTCCGAATCTGCTGCGGTCGCGGCAGGCTGCGAACGAGGCATCCGCGGTGGGTACGATTCGCACGGTGGACACAGCCCAAATGGCTTATTCCGCGACGTACCCCGAGAAAAATTTTGCGCCAGATCTGGCCACGCTGGGACCGGCTCCGGGCGGCAACGAGAAGGCGTCAGAGGGGCACGCGGATTTAATTGACTCGACGATCGGGAACGCAAGCTGCATCCGGGGAGCGTGGTGCGAAAAGTCGGGCTACCGGTTCAGCATAAGGGCCACATGCATTCAACAACAATGCGCGCAATTCGTGGTGACGGCTACCCCCATTTCGGCCGACACAGGAACCAGGAACTTCTGCTCGCTACAGGATGGGGTGATTCGGTACGAAACTGCGCCGCCGCTGACCGCACCGGTCAGCGCGTCGGAATGCCGCAAGTGGGCTCCGGTGCAATAAGCAGGCGGGCGAGCGAAAGGGGCCGGGCCGGTGGCGAGAGGGATGCGAGGCCGTTATTCCGCTGCCGGTGTGGCCGCAGTCTCGGGGGCCTGAACGGCGCGTTCCTTGCTGCGGATGCGGGCAGCCTTGCCCTTCAGCCCGCGCAGGTAGTAGAGCTTGGAGCGGCGGACGCGGCCGCGGCGGACGACTTCAATCTGCGCAATCATGGGCGAGTGGACGGGGAAAATGCGTTCGACACCGATGCCGAAGCTGACGCGGCGGACGGTGAAGGTGGCGGAGGTGAGGCGGCCGCGGCGGGAAATGACCACACCTTCGAAGGCCTGAATGCGCTCTTTTTCTTTTTCCTTCTCTTTTTCGACTTCCACTTCGCGCAGGCGCACGTGGACGCGCACGGTGTCGCCGGGCCGGAATTCAGGCACGTCTCCGCGCAGGTAGGACTGTTGTACCTTCTCGATGGTCAGGTTCATGTTTGAATTTCTCCGCCCACGGCAAACAGACCCACACAGGCGGGGCCAGCACCGCAGAGACAAACAAAAAGTATAGCAGAAGTTGTAACCGGCCCAAACTGCTTTCGGCGCGGGCGCGGCGGGCGAGTTCGGACCCGGCCGTTCTCCGCGGCGCTTCAGACGTTGGTCACGCTGAGGACGTTGCCATCGGGGTCCTTGAACCAAGCCACGCGGCCGGCGCCGCCGGGAAGAGTGAGGATGCCATGTTCGTCCTGGGGGAACGCGGGATAACGATTGAAGGTGACGCCCTTCTCGCGCAGGGCTGTCACGGTGGCTGGTACGTCGGGCACACGGAAGCCGAGGATGGTGTGTTCGTGCGGCGTGAAGTCGGCGACGGTGGAAATGCGCAGAGTGGCACCGCCGGTATGGAAGATGGCGGCGAAATTATCTTCGCCGGCGAATTTCAGGCCTAGCACTTCGCGATAGAAGGCAGTGGAGCGGGCGCGGTCGCGCGTGCACACGACGATAGCCGGCTGGGCAGCCTCCAGGATTCCCATATGTTTTCTCCCTGTTTTGTGTTGGTTTCGCAGGGATGCGGAACTACATATCCCTGCCTGACCAGTCTACCTGTCCGCGCGCAACTGGTGCAACAGCTTGATATCTTCCTCGGTGAGCGAGGCGGATTCGAGGAGGTCGGGTCGGTTGCGGAGCGTCTTGGCGAGGGCCATGCGGCGGCGCCAGCGGCGGACTTGTTCGTGGTTGCCGCCGACGAGGACATCGGGCACGGACCAGCCGCGATACGCCTGGGGGCGCGTGTAATGAGGACAATCGAGCACACCGCCAGTGCCCGCCCCGAGCGCCGTGCCGCCCGCGATCCCGGAAGCGGCAGGCGACGCGCCAAACGATTCGTTGACCGACGAGGCTTCGTTGCCGAGAGCGCCGGGGACGAGCCGGGTGACGGCGTCGATGATGAGTGCGGCGGGAAGTTCGCCTCCGGAGACGACGAAATCGCCGATGGACAATTCATCGGTGGCGAGGTGCTCGGCCACGCGCTCGTCCACGCCTTCGTAGCGGCCGCAGAGCAGGACGATGCGGTCCATGGAAGAGAGGCGATGCGCGGTCTGCTGATGGAAGAGTTTTCCGGCGGCGGAAAGCAAAACGACCGCCGTGCGAGGCGGCAGAGCTTCACGAGGAGCGCCGAGAAGGCGTTCGACGGTGTCGAAGAGCGG
The DNA here is from genome assembly GCA_035541255.1 of Patescibacteria group bacterium. Classification (GTDB taxonomy): domain Bacteria; phylum Acidobacteriota; class Terriglobia; order Acidiferrales; family UBA7541; genus JOPF136. Next base: position 24,170 of record DATKNR010000128.1, read on the forward strand.
TTCGGGTTTGAGGAGCATGCCTTCGCCGCCGCCGAAGGGTCGGTCGTCCACGGTGCGATGGCGGTCGTGGGTGGCTTCGCGGAGATCGTGGACATGGACTTCGACGACGCCCGCTTCGCGGGCACGGCGGATGATGCCGTGATCGAGCGGCCCGGTGAAGAAACCGGGGAAAATGGTGACGATGTCGAAACGAAGAGGCACGAGGGAAGGATAACAGGAAGTAAAGGATGTCGTGGAGATAGAGGAAGCGGAGGAGAGGAGAAGAGGAGAAGAGGAGAGAGAGGAAAAGATAACGCAGAGGCGCAGAGGACGCAGAGAGGGAAGGGACGCAGAGATAAGCAAGGACGGAAAAGCAGTTTCCTCGCCCGCCCGGGCGGGCGAGGAATGACACGACATTGCGGCCAGTGGCTGCGGACTACTTTTCGGCGTTTTTGCGGCCGGCGTCGAGCGAATCGAAATTCATGATGGTGTTGAGGACGAGCGAGTAGCTGCCGCGCGTCTCGCCGCGCCACACGGGATTGATGGAAAACATGACGACGTGTCCCTTGCCGGCGGGCACGTCCACCACGGCGGCGCGCTGGGCGATTTCGTCACCTCCTTCAACGAGGCCGGAGATGAGCAAATCCTTGCTGTCGGCATAACGGAACACCACGCGGGCGCGGGCGGCGGGAGGAATGACGCGGAATCCGTTGCGGAGTTGTTCGTCGGTGACCGTGGGCGATTCCCAGGGTTCGGACTTGGCTTCCACGGGGACCTCCGTGGCAGTGCGGCCGACGGTGAAATCGGGATCGCTGAGTGTGCCGCGGCCGGTGGGGCGGGTGCGCGCCTCGCCGCCCAATTGGCGGAAGCCGCGAGCACCGACAATGCTGGTGAGCGAGAAGACCGGGCCGTTATCGCAATAAACGGACAGGGTATCTCCATAGCCGTAGGCGATGGGGCTTGCGGCGTCCACGCGGTCAGCGCGAAGAACGGAGCCGACGATCTTCTCCTTGGCGCCCTGGCCGGCGCTGACGGCATCCTCCAACGCAAGTGAGGATGCGAATTGCGCCGTGTCATCGACGGTGAGCAGCACACCGCCTTTTTCGACGAAAGATTTCAGGTGCGCGACGCCCTCCCAGCCGAGACCTGGGCGAATGTCGTCGGTCGAGTCGTTGCCGCCAACGAGATTGGGCGTTTCCGGAGTGTTCTTCCAGGGGAGCGGATTGCCCCAGTCGGTGGGCAGGCCGTTGACGATGGCGCTGGTGCTGCCGGCGAAGCCGACTGGCGGGAACAAGATGACATCGTACTTGGCATTCAGGTCAGCCTCACGCGCCACGGTCTGCGTGCTGATATAGGAGTAGGGAACGTGGAGGTGGTCGAGAGCCTGCCGCCACCAGCCTTCCGTCTGAGTGCTGAGCCAGGTGTGGAGCAGTGCGACGCGCGCGGCGCGGACGGGATGCGTCTTCACCGAAGGCGCTTCGGCCACGGCCTGAACGCGAATGCCGAGCTCCGCGGCGGCCTTTTCCAGGTCCGCGCGACTGGCGCCGCGCAGTATGAAGGAGCCGCGGTTGAATTTCGCGCCGGCGGCTTCAAACGGTTCCTCGGCCGCTTCCATGGAGGCGTCGCGGAGGCGATAGCGGAGAGAGGCGAGTGCCGGCTCCGCGGCGTTGTTGATGACGAAGACGGCGCCATCGCCGGTGATTCCGCCGGGAGCGCGCAATTCCTTGACAGGCTCCATCGAGGCTTCCAGGACCTTCGTGTCTGTTACGCGGACCACCTGAACGTTGAAGAGCTCGCCGAACGTCCAGCCTGTGTCGTCGTAGGGAGTCTTCTGCGGATCGTCGGGAGACCAGTACTGGTGGTCGAGGAGCGAATCGGCGATGCGGGAATAGGGCTGGTCCATGCGGATGATGTAGCTGCCGGCAGGAAATTCCTTCGTCTCCGTGGCGGGAGCGGCGGGTTTCCCGGCGGCAGACTTTTCCGGGGCGCCTTTACCGCCGGATTTTTTGGCGGGCAGGGTGACGGAAAACGCCGCGGTGGAACGGGAGATTTCCACCTTTTGTTTTGCGAGCACGCGAAGCAATTCAGCCTGCAGGCCGGGCCGTGGATCGTCCGCGGGAAGCACGTAGGCGGCCGGGCCCTCTTCGGTGGGTTTGAGCACGGAGCGCTTCGCCTTGAGATAGAAATTCTTGAGGAAGAGGCGCTTGTTCTGTTCGAAGTAGTGGAGCGAGGTGAGCAGACCAGTCTCTTCGTAATTGTTATTGTCGCGCTGCGACCACATGGTCTTGGGCAGCGGCGGATTCTGGCGGAACCAGGTGCGGGAGTATTCGCGAGGGGAGAGTGTGCGTTCGACGGTGTCGGCGCCGCCGTTGCCGAAAGTCTCGTAAAGACGGCTGATGCCGTTGTGCATGGCGGCGATGAACATGAGATAGCCGGGGGACCAGGTGTCGAAATAGCCGTGGGTGAAAACGCCGGGCATGCCGAATTTGGTCATGTCGGAGACGTTGCGCCAGGCGATCATTTCCCACTCGTCGGCGAGGATGGGATCGACCCAGGCGTTGAAGGGGCCGTCGCCGGCGGTGTTGTCGTAGAGATAGGGGACGGACTCGTGCAGATCGTGGAGGACCTGGGCTTTCCAGGCGACGAATGTGTTCAACACGTTCTCGGTGAGCTTGAGGGTGACGCCCATGGCATCGCGATTGTTGTCGTGCGCCACGTAGTGGCCCCAGTAGATGAGCGGCGGCCAGAACTGGCCGGGGTGGGAGAGGTGCCAGCGGTAGATGTCCACCATGCGGTCGCGGCCGTCGACTTCCGTGACGGGAGTGATGAGCGTGATCATGCCGTCGCGAATCTGGCGGATGTAAGGGCTTTCGTCCACGGCCAGGCGATAGGCCAACTCCATGAGCGCGGTGGGTGCACCGGTTTCTGGGGAGTGAATCGTGCCGGTGACGTAGTAGATGGGGACGGCCTGGGCGACGAGGCGGTCGGCCTCCGCGTCATCAAGGTGGATGGTGCGGGGATCGGCGAGTTTGGCCAGGCGCGCGCGATTTTCTTCCATGTTTTTCAGGTTTTCTTCGGAAGAGACAGCCACCGCAATCATTTCGCGGCCTTCTTCGGTGGTGCCGATAGAGTAGACGCGGACGCGCGGGCTGGCCTTTTCCAGCATGCGCATGTATTTGTACACATCTTCGGCGTAGGGAAGGATTCCCGGCGCTCCGGCGACGTCGCCAAGCACAGCTTCGGGAGTGGGGACGGTTTTCGAGGCGGGGAGATAATCCACGAGTGGCGAGGTGAAATACGGCGCGGTGGTGTATTTCTTGATTTTCGCGGTATAGGCCTCGTCCACGGGCTGACCCGTGCCGCGCGCAGGCGGGGTTTCCTGGGCGAATGCTGAGGCGGCGGTTGCCGCGGCGACGAGCACGAAGAGAGGCAGGCGCGAGACGAGCCGGATGCACGGATTTTTTGGGCAGTTCACGGAATCCCCCCTGAGGTGCGAACTGGTGCGGGCGGAATTGTAACGCAACTCGCAGCAGCCGGCTGGCCAGATGGACAAAAATCTGCCGCGGTTTGTCAGACGTTGAGGTCGCGGAGACCTTCGGGGAGAACAACCTCAATGCGACGCCGGGCGGGATCGATGAGGACGCAGATTTCTTCCGCGAGGGGGATGAGGATTTCGCCTGAGGAGGAGTCAACGGCAAGAAGCGGCGTGCCGCCAGGGAACTCGACATCGCGCACGGTGCCGAGCCGTTCCATGGCTCCGCCAGCCTCGCGCTCCCAGACTTCGCAGCCAACGAGGTCGCTGACGTAATGCTGTTTCGAGGAGAGGCTGGCGCGTTCGGAAAGAGGGACTTGTACCTCGAAGCCGACGAGCTTCTCGGCGTCGGAGATGGAGTCGCATCCTTCGAAATGGAAAATGGCCTGGCCGCCGTGACTCGGAGAGAGCCAGCAGACGCGGACGCGGGCCTGGCGTTCTTCAGCGCCCGCTCCAGCCAGCCTGCCCGGGCGGGCCAGCCACACCTGCCGCAACTTTTTCAGGCGCTGGGGAAAATCGGTGAGGATTTGCGCGGCGACCTCGCCCTTGCGGCCGCGGGGGCGCACGATGCGAGCGAGCGTGACGCGCAGCCCGGGGGATGGGGCCACTACTCGAGAATCTCCAGGGTAAAGCGCTTCTGCATCTTCATTCCCGCGGCGCCGAGCAGGGTGCGGATGGCCTTCGCGGTGCGGCCCTGCCGGCCGATTACCTTGCCGATGTCTTCCGGATGCACGCGCAATTCGAGCACCGTGACCTGTTCACCGTCCACCGCACGCACCTGCACTTCGTCGGGGTGGTCCACCAGGGCCCTCGCGATGGCTACCACCAGATCCTTCATCCTGTCTCCTCGGACAGAGGGATCGCCTACGGTCTAAGCAAGCGCGTTCAGGGACATGAGATGGGGCGCAGCCGATTCGCGATGCCCGGTGAGCTGGGGCCGGCACCGCGGAAGGAAGCGCCTCAGGCGATTTTCTGTTTGCGGATGAACGTGCGGACCGTGTCGCTCGGCTGTGCGCCATGGCCGAGCCAATGTTTCACGCGCTCAGTGTCCAGCTTCACCTCCGGAGGGTTCTTCAATGGATTGTAAGTACCGACAATCTCCACGAATCGCCCGTCCCGGGGGCGGCGCTTGTCAATGACCACCACGCGGTAAAAGGGCTGTTTTTTCTTGCCGATTCTCGATAAACGTATGGACAGCACTCACTTCCTCCTTAACGCCAAAATATAGTACCGGAAAAGCTGGCGCACGGGTAGCCACATAGCGGCTTCATGACGGACGGCCGAACTTGCCGAGGCCGCGGCCTTTGAGGCGTCCGAGGGCGCCGTATTGCTTGATCATGCGCCTCATTTCCATGTACTGGCGAAGAACATCGTTGACGTCCTGGACGGTGGTGCCGCTGCCGCGGGCGATGCGCTTGCGGCGCTTGCCGTCGATGACGTTATGGTCGGCGCGTTCGGCAGCGGTCATGGAATTGATGATGGCTTCCACGCGTTTGAGGCGCTTTTCATCCACATCCAGGTCCTTGGGCAGGTTCTGGAGCGGCCCAATCTTGGGCAGCATGCCCACCAACTGCTCGAGGGAGCCCATCTTTTTCACCTGCTGCAACTGGTCGCGAAAATCCTCGAGCGAAAATTCCTCACGGCGGAGCTTGCGCGCGAGGTCTTCCGCTTTCTTGCGGTCCACGGTCTGTTCGGCGCGCTCGATGAGGGAGATCATGTCGCCCATGCCAAGAATGCGGGAGACGATGCGGTCCGGATAGAAAGCCTCGAGCGCGTCGTATTTTTCGCCCAGACCCACGAATTTGACGGGGGCGCCCGTGACCTTGCGAATCGAAAGGGCGGCGCCGCCGCGGGCGTCACCGTCGAGCTTGGTCAGGACAATGCCGGTGAGGCCGAGGCGGCGATGGAATTCCCCGGCGGAGCGAACGGCATCCTGGCCGATCATGGCGTCGGCGATGAACAGAATCTCGGCGGGCTGGAGCTCCTTCTTCAGCTCGCCAAGTTCGGCCATCAGCGAGTCGTCAATATGCAGGCGGCCGGCGGTGTCCACCAGCACGACATCGCTGGCGGAGAGCTTGGCTTCGCGCAACGCCGCGCGCGCAATTTCCAGTGGCTTGGAGAGGTCGGCTGCCGGATAGCAGGCCACACCGGCGCCTCTGGCAACCTGGGAGAGCTGTTCGCGCGCCGCGGGGCGGTAAACGTCCGTGGAAACGACCAGCGGGCGATGGCCATTGTGCTGGAGCCAGCGGCCGAGTTTTCCGGTGGTGGTGGTCTTACCGGAGCCCTGAAGGCCGACGATGAGCCACACGGAGGGAGGCTTGGAGGCGTAGCGGGGCTTGGACTGGTCGCCGAGGAGCGAGCCCAGCTCGTCGCGAACGATCTTGACGACCTGCTGGTCCGGAGAAAGCTGGAGCATGACCTCGGAGCCGAGCGCCTTGGCGCGGATGGCGGCGAGCAGGTCGTCGGCAACCTGAAGGTTGACGTCGCCTTCCAGCAGGGCGTCGCGGATTTCGCCGAGCGCGGCGTCCAGGTGCTCCTCGGAGAGCTTTCCCTGACCGCGCAAGTTCTTGAAGGCGCGCTGGAATTTTTCGGTCAGCGTCTCAAACATGGTCTTGGCGCACAGCAGGGCGCGGGGCCCGCTGCGCAATCACTTATTTTAACAGCCCTTGCGGATGAGGCGAAATCGGGCCGGGGAGAGCCTTAGCCCGGCTGCGGGTATAAAATTCGCAGAAGGACGGCGTAGACGCGTGGCGATCACACCCCGACTTACGCTCGTGACGAGTCTGACGACTCTTGTCTATCTGGGGTTGGCGATCCTGGGCTGGGGAGGATTTGAGGCGTTCTTCTCGCATCCCGCGCTGGTTATGGTGACGATGGCCACATTGGCCATGTCCGTTGTCGCGTTGTTCAGCGCCGGAAATGTGAGCGCGGGCGAGCGCGAAGACCGATCGAACCGGTGGGTGATCCCCGTGTTGGCGGTGATCGGCCTTCTGGCTGCCTATCTGCCGGCGTATACGGACAGGAAGGAATTCTGGACGCTCGATGGAGAGACAGTGCGCTGGATCGGCGTGGTTCTTTACATCGCCGGAGGCGCGATGCGGATCTGGCCGGTGTTCGTACTGGGCCGGAGGTTCAGCGGGCTGGTGGCGATCCAGCCGGGACACACGCTGGTGACCACAGGGCTGTACGGGAAGATTCGGAATCCGAGCTATCTCGGACTTCTGGTGATGCTGGTGGGTTGGGCACTGGCATTTCGCGCTGGAGCGGGGATGCTGCTGATGGTTCTGATAATCCCACCACTCGTTGCGAGGATTCGTTCCGAAGAGCGGCTGTTGAGCGAGCAATTCGGGGCCGAATATGAGGCCTATCGCAGCAGGACCTGGCGGCTGATTCCCGGCGTGTACTAGGGTGAGGCAGTAAGACCGGCCGGGAACCGCGGGAGGGCGCGACGGGCAGCTTTCGGTTTGACGCTGCCGGACGCGCCGTTTACACTAGCTGTTTCGCTTACGTCTCGCGGCGCAGCCTGTAGAGTCGAGGCGCCAAATTCCTTTGAGGAGAAAGTCCGTTGCCGAAGCGTACGTTTCAGCCCAAGGTGCGCCGCCGCCACAAAACACACGGCTTCCGCGCACGCATGAAAACCAAAGGCGGGAGGAAGGTCCTTGCGGCGCGCCGCAAGAAGGGGCGCCACGAACTCACGCGGGTCTAGCGGGCGTGCCGGGCAGGCCGGTGTGCGACACGAGGGCCGCCTGAGGACCCGCGCGGAGTACGACGCCGTGTACCGCAACGGGCGCCGGCGTTCCAGCCGCCAGTTCACCGTGTTTTTCGCCGCCAACGGCCTGGGAGAAGCCCGCTTCGGAATGAGCGTGGGCCGAGTGCTGGGTGGCGCCGTGATTCGCAATCGGATCCGGAGGCGCGTGCGGGAGATTTTGCGCCTCGATCAGGGGGAGATTCCATCGGGATGGGACATTGTGGTGCATCCGCGCGCGTCAGTACGATCGGCGAGGTTCAGCGAGTTGCGGGAGGAGCTGACCACGCTGCTACGGAACTCGCTCATGGCCCCGTCCGTTCCATCAAGTGGGGGAGAGAGCCGCGGGAGCGCGGCGGAAACGGCGCAATGAAAACCATTTGCCTGCTTCTGGTGCGAGCGTACCAGGTGCTGCTGGGGCCGTTACTTGGCGGCAGTTGCCGCTACTATCCCTCCTGTTCTCATTACGCAGTAGAGGCGATCGAGCGCTTCGGGGCAGGGCGTGGGTCGTGGCTTGCGCTGCGGCGGCTGCTGCGCTGCCATCCGTTTGCGCAGGGGGGCGTGGATCTGGTGCCCGAAGAGCGTGAATCGCAGCGAGAAACCCCATCCGGGAAAGAGTTCGCGGCTGGAAACGCTTCGGCCACGGCTGCCAACCGGGAGCACGGCGTCGAGGAATTTGCCCGGTGAAGGAACTCTCCCAGGAAGCCCGCACAGTACTGGCTGTCGTCCTGTCGATGGTGGTGATTGTGGTGTGGGGGTACTTCTTCCGGCCAAAGCCGGTGGAACACCCGCCAGAACCAGCCGCAGCGCAAAAAGCCACCTCTCCTGCCACTTCCGCCAGCCCAAGTGCCAGTTCTCCGGCGAATGCAACATCCGTGGCGCAATCGGATGAGGCGGCCGCCCCTGCGCCACTGCCCGTTGCGGGGGGGGGAGTGCAGACGCTGGTGGTGGAAAGCAAGCTCTACCGCGTGCAGCTTTCCAATCAGGGCGCAAGCGTGCGGAGCTGGCAACTGGTCCAGTACAAAGACGATCTGGGAAAGGCGCTGGACCTGGTGCATCCAGCTGTTTCCGAACAGTCCGGCAAATGGCCGCTGATGCTCGCGCTGCCGGACGCGCAGCAGCAGGAGAAGGCGGATCGCGCGCTCTACCGGATGACGCCGGCCTCGGGAACGATTCAAGCGCCCGCGGAAGTCGTATTCGAATGGAGTGACGGCCATCTGGCCGTGAGCAAGAGGCTGAAATTTGCGGCCGACTACATCGTGGGGCTGGAAACCAGCGTCACGCTGGATGGAAAGCCGCTGCCGCACGCGGTGGCCTGGCAGGGGGGATTCGGCGACGTCACGGCGTTCAACGCCGCAGGACAGGTAAAGGTGGTGTACAGCCGGGGCGGCTCCCTGACCGACATTGCGACGAAGAAGGCCGGGCAGTCCGACGATGGAACGAAACCGGCCACGGTGACCGGCCTCTCCGATTTTGCCGGGATCATGGACCAATATTTTGCCGCGGCATTCCTGCCGGAAGGCGCGGCCGGCGTCTCTCTGGAAGACTGGAAGTACCCGCGGCAGGTCACCACGGAAGGGAAAACGGAAACCGAGGAAGTTCCGGAATTCGCCGTGGGAGCGCCGAACGAACATCCGCTGAAGATGCGGCTGTTCGTGGGGCCGAAGGCCATCGCGGTGCTGGAGAAGGTGCGGCCGCCGCTGACGGACCTGGTGACGTTCGGGACGTTTGGAATCATCGCTCGGCCGCTGTTCGATTTTCTGCTGTGGATTCACCGCTACGTGGCGAATTACGGCTGGGCCATCGTGCTGATGACCCTCGCCATCAACATGGTTCTGTTTCCGCTGAAATACCGCAGCTTTCACCAGCAAATCAAAATGCAAAAGGTGATGCCGGAGATCAAACAGATCCAGGACCGCTACAAGAAATACTCCATGCGGGACCCGCGCAAGCAGGAGATGAACAAGGAAGTGATGGCGGTGTACAGCCGGGAGGGCGTAAACCCAATCGGGGGCTGCCTGCCCATGGTGATCCAGATGCCCATCTGGTTCGCGCTGTACCGCATGCTGGACGTGGCCATCGAGCTGAGGCAGGCGCCGTGGCTCGGATGGATTCACGACCTTTCCGCCAAGGATCCTTACTATCTCCTGCCCATCCTGATGACCATCACCATGTATTACATGCAGAAGCTGACGCCGATGACCACGGCGGACCCGGCGCAGCAGCGTATGATGAACTTCATGCCCCTGTTCATGGGCTTCCTCTTCTTCCGGCTGGCGAGCGGACTGGTGCTTTACATCCTGACGAGCAACATTGTGGCGACGGTGCAGCAGTGGTTCCTCTACCGGGTGATGCCCGAGGCAAAGCCCGCCACCGGAAAGCGGAAAGACGCATCGGAGAAGAAGGGGAAGTAGGACGGCGGACCCAGCCCCGGTTCGCAGCCATGGCCTATCGTTACTTTACCGGCGAGAAGTTTGACCGGGAGGCGTTTGCCGCCGACCTGGCGCCGCTGCTCCGTTCGATTCTGGAGAAGGCGCAGCTGGACCTGCGATTTGAGATCCAGGCAGGCAGCGAGGCGGCGCCGGAGAGCGGAGCCGAAGCGCCGGGCGTTGCCGTGAATTTCGAGGGGCGCGACACTGAACTGCTTCTGGAACACAACGGCGAACTGCTGCTGGCGCTGGAACACCTGATGATGCGCTCGCTGCGGCTGGATCCGCGGGCGCACGAGCTGGTGCGATTTGATGCGGGCGATTTCCGCGCGACGCGACTGGCGGAGCTGCGGCTTTCCGCGCAGGTAGCGGCACAGCGCGTACGCGAACTCCACGAGCCGTTCCGGATGAGTCCGATGTCGGCGCGGGAGAGGCGCGTGGTGCACCTGACGCTGACAAACGAAAAAGGCGTGCGCACGGCGAGCGAGGGAGAAGGCGAGCGCCGCCGCGTGGTGATCTATCCTACCGAGAAGCCGGAGAGGCTCTGAACTGAACGTATATGCGGTCTGCCGGGATCTAAGCCCCAAGATACGCCTGGCGGACGTGGTCGTCGGCGCGGAGTTTCTCGCTGGGACCTTCCAGTGCAATGCGGCCCGACTCCATCACATAGCCATAGCGCGAAACGGCGAGGGCGTAATTGGCATTCTGAGCGGCGAGGAGAATGGTGACTCCCTGCGCGGAAATGGTGCGGATCAGTTCGAAAACTTCGTCGACCAAACGCGGGGCAAGGCCGAGCGAAGGCTCATCGAGCATGAGGAGCAGCGGGTCAGCCATCAGCCCGCGGCCCACGGCGCACATCTGCTGCTCGCCGCCGGAAAGGGTGCCGGCGGCCTGGCGGCGGCGCTCCTTGAGACGCGGAAACATGGCATAGACGCGTTCAAGCGAGTCGCGTGATTTGAGGCGGAGATTTCCGGGAAAAGCGCCGAGGAGCAGATTTTCCTCCACGGTCATGCGCTGCCAGAGCTGGCGGCCTTCGGGGATAAGGGCGATCTGACGGCGTACGCGGCGGTGGGGCCGCTCCCGGGTGACATCGCGGCCGTTGAGCCGGACGATGCCGCGCTTGACGGGCAGGACTCCGATGACGGCGTTGAGCGTGGTGGATTTGCCGGCGCCATTGGGACCGATCAGACAGGCCACGCTGCCCGCCTCCACAGCCAGCGAGATGCCCCACACCACCTGGATCTGGCCGTAAGCGACCTCCAGTTTTTCGATGTTCAGCAATTCGGCCATGAAAGGTGCGGCGTCGCGTGCCCGGGACAGATTCCCGTGCGCGCGTCAGACCTCCGTCTTTTTTCCGATATACGCTTCGATGACCGCCGGATCGTTCTGCATTTTTTCCGGCGGGCCTTCCGCCAGCTTCTTTCCGAAATTCAGCACGATCACGTGGTGGCAGGTGGAAAGAATTGCGCGAAGATTATGCTCCACGTAAATGATCGTGGTGCCGAGCGACTGAATGCGCCGCAGCAGGCCGAGGATGGATTGCATTTCGCTCTCGGTGAGACCGGCGCAAACCTCGTCGCAGAGCAACAGGCGCGGGCGGGCGGCGAGGGTGCGAGCCAGCTCCAGGCGCTTCAGATCGCCGACGGAGAGCGCCACGGCGGGCATGGAGGCGAGCGAAGGGATGCCGACCAGCTCCAGAATCTCCATCGACTCTTTGGCGGAATCGGCGGCCGCCCGGCCGCGGCCGAAGCGAAGGCCGACCTCGACATTTTCGCGAACGGTGAGGGAGTGGAACGGCTTGGGAATCTGGTGAGTGCGGGCGATGCCGGCGTGGACAGCGCGAAACGGCTTGACGCGAGTGAAATTGCGGCCCTCGAAGGTGATCCTGCCGGAAGTGGGCGGCTGCGAGCCCGCGATGATGCTGAAGAGAGTGGTTTTTCCGGCGCCATTGGGCCCGATGAGGCCGACGATTTCGCCCTCGCGGATTTCGAAGCTGACGCCGTCGAGCGCGGCCAGGCCGGAGAAATACTTGGTCAAATGTTCCACGGTCAGGAGGGCTGCCACGACGCCACCCTCCTGCGCAGCACGAAGCGCCGCGCGCGAGCAAAGAGTCCGACCACGCCTCCGGGCTCAAACAGAATAATGAGCATCACCAGCACACCGTAAAGCAGCAGGTGAAACTGGGGAAACTTCGCCACGAGTTCCTCTTCGATCAAGCCATACACCCCGCCGCCGATCACCGGCCCCCAGATGGTGTTGACGCCGCCGATAACAGGCATCAACAGGATGCCGACGCTGCGTTGAAAGCCGAACACGCCTTCCGGATCGATGAAGGCGGCGTAGCGCGCCAGAACTCCGCCAGCGGCTCCGGTAAAGGCCGCGGCAATGGCGTGAGCGGCCAGCTTGAACGCGTAGGGATTCACGCCGCTGTCAGCAGCCGCGTCCTGGTCGTCGCGGATGGCGCGGAGGCCCAAGCCGAATCGCGAATGGCGCACAAGAATGGAGATTCCCACGGCGAGCGCGGCGAGCGCGAGCGCGGTGTAGTAATGCTCCGCCTGACGGAAGGGTCCGTGCTCCGTGATGCGGTAGCCGCTGGAGCCGCCGGTGAAATCGATGTTGGTCATCACCACGCGCACCGCCTCGCTCACGCCGATGGTGGCGATCGCGAAATAGGGACCGCGGAGACGGAACGTGGGCAGACCGATCAGAAGAGAGGCCAAGGCGGCGATCGCCGCGGCCAGCGGATACGTCAGATACGGGCTGATCCCCTGGTTGATGCCGACCGCAGTGGTGTAAGCGCCGAGTCCGAAAAACACGGCAAAGCCGAACGAAACCTGGCCGGCGAAACCGCCCAGGATGTTCCATCCGACGCTCGCGGCGATCCAGACGCAGGTGAGGAACAACAGCTTCAGGCTATTGGGGCCGAGCTGAAACAGCGGGAGCGCGGCCATGACAGCGAGCAAGAGAAGCGGAGGCGCCGTCCGCAGAACACGCGCGGCCAGCCCCACCGGCTCGGCGCGCGGATTCATGCGGCCCCGCGGGAACGCATTTTTGCAACAAAGCCCGCCACTCCGTCCGGGAGCACGATCAGCGCGAGTACGAGCAGGCTGAAGGAAATGGCCGGCTGGTAACTGGAAGGCACGAACAGGATGCCGAAGGTTTCCACCAGCGCCAGAATCAGCGCACCCGCGAAGACACCGGAGAACGATTCCAGGCCACCGAGAACGATAATGACGAAGGAACGCAGCAGGAACGGGCGGCCGAAATCCGGGCTGAATGGATACAGCAACGCCAGAAGGCCGCCCGCGGTCCCGGCAAATGCGACGCCCAGTCCGAATGTGAGGCGGGCCGTGCGTTCCACGGGAATCCCCACAATTCGGCACGAGTAGCGGTTCTGAATGAGAGCGCGAATGGAACGGCCAAACCAGGTCTTGTGGAGCACGAACTCCAGTGCCGCGAGGGAAACGATGGCGCTCAAAAAGACCACCAGACCAATTTTCGGGATGGTGATCTCGCCGAACCGGATGGTGGCAAACGTCATAGGCGTGAGGATGGAGCGGTCGTCCGTGCCCCAGATCAGGTAGCCCACATTCTGGAGCACGAGCCAGAGCCCGAACATCAGCAGCAGTGAAGCCAGCGTCGGCGTGTCCGACACGGGCACACCACGACCCAGCACCCAATGGACGAGTACTCCCGCGGCGAAAAAGGCCGGAAAGGCCAGGAGGACTCCCAGGAGAGGAAAGATCCCCAGGCGCTCGTGCAACTCATAGACATAATAGGCGCCGAGCATCAGGAATCCGGCGTGGGCCAGATTGACGATCTTCATCACGCCGTAGATAACCGTCATGCCGACGGCCATGGCGGCGTAGGTGCCGGCCAAGAGGAGGGCGGCGATCAGAAGATTGAGGAAGTCGGTAGCGGTCATTCAGCCGGCAGCATAGGCTTGCGCTTTTGCTCCTCCGCGAGGGTCAAATCCGATGAGCGATGCCGACTGTCCGCCAAGCCAGGGCCGACGCGCGGCACTAGGGCCGCGGCATGGGGGCAACGGCCGGACCGGTGGCAGCGTCAGGAGGATAAACGATGTCCACTTTGCCGTCGGGTTTGTTCTGCACAATGACAAATGGGTAGGCGGCCTGTCCGTTGGATTCAAATTTCAAGGTCTGACCCGGGACCAGCGAGTTCTTGAGGTCGCCGGACCGCAACTGGTCGCGGATTGCCGCTTTATCAAGGCTGCCGGCGCGCTCGATGGATTGAGCCAGAATGCGCATGGCGTCATAGGCGATGGCCGCATACCAGGAATCGGGAGCATGGCCAGCAAACGCGGTGTAGTCCGTTACGAATTTCTTTGCTTGTGGGTACTTGAGGTCGGCTGACCACCAGACTCCCGCGAAAATGTAGTCCACCCCCGCTCCCATGGCCTTTCGCGCGTCGGCTTCCGGACCGCGGGCGCCATAACTGACCATCTGGTGAAACATGCCGGCCTGGAGATACTGCCGCTGCATGGTGACGTAGTCCGGCAGATGGGCGTCGGAGAGAAAAATGTCGGCGTGGGCAGCCTTGATTTTTTGAAGCAGGCCGGAGAAATCCGTTGAGTGTTCCTCGAACTTTTCATTGAAGGCCACAGTGAAGTAGCCGGGGTGCTGCCCGACCCACTTCGTGACACCGTTGACGTAGTCTTTTCCATGGTCCGTGTTCTCCACGGCCATGGCAATCTTGAGACCTTTCCGGAGTTTTCCGCCGTCAGCGAGCCAGCCGAGGAACTGGCCCGTTGTGTAGCCGAGCGATTCCACAGTACTGAGAGCGCCAAAGGTGTATTGATAGCCGTGGCTGAAAATGCTGGAGGCGGCGGCGCCGGGAGTGATCCATGGAGTTTGGTATCGATCGGGCATGACGGACTCAGCCTCTCCGAGCGGAGTGGAATAACCGCCGATCACGGCAATGACCTTATCCGATGACATGGCGCGCTCCGCGAGAGAGGCGGATCGGGCGTTTTCCGAACCATCGTCGTAGAAGACTTCGCGGATGGGCAGCTTTTTCTTAAGGCTCTTGATATAGATTCCGCCGCCGTCGTTGATCTGCTTGATGGCCAGCTCAATCCCCTCGCGCTGATACTGGCCTGGCCGGGCCTCTTTGCCAGTCGTGGGCATGATTACGCCGACGGGAATGTCGGTCTGCGCCCGCGCAGGAGCGGGCAGAACAAAGGGCACGGCAGCGAGACCAACGATCACAGCGGATCGCGCCAGGCCGTGCAGAAAATTTGGGCGAAAGAATGACATAGAAGTCTGCCTCCTCAATCGAATCTGCTAAACAGGGAGCCCTGGTGTCCCTGAATTTTGGGCGCATTATAGGCTCCGGAATTCCAAATGTCTCGTATTTGTATTCTTGCGCGCCAGCAGCCCGCCGTAAGGCTAGTCGAGGACCCAGCCTTCCGAGAGAACCCGTCCGGCGGGACTGAACGTGACACGCCAGGTGAATGAGATGGGACGCCGGCGGCCAGTGTTCTCTTCGCCGGCGAACGAAGGCCGCTCGAATCGAAGGTCAGTGAACTCCGCGGAGTTCCCGCCGGACGCGAGGGAGCAGCTCACCACCGGGATACGCGCGAAGTGGAGCCATGCGCGGACCTGCGGGATAGTCCACAGAACGGGAGGACAGGGCGCACCGCTCCAGGCGGGGACAGCGGTGGCGGCGAACCCGGCATTCGGGGACTGCGCGAGCGAAATGCTCCACTGGTGAACACTGTCTGCGGTGCGGGCGAATCCCTGCCAGTGGTTCAAGTTCGGAGGCATGGGAATGGCGGCGGCGTCCGTGATCGCAAGGTGACCGGCGGCGGCACATTCGCGGACGCGGTCGAGGGCATGAGCGTGCGCCCACGCGTTGGAGCCCAGATACAAACTGGTTGCGACCAGGCCGATGCAACACCAGGCGCGCGGAGAGAGAGCCAGCCCTTTACCCGCGAGCGCCAGCACCAGCGGGAGCACCGACACAGCGAGAATTCCGGCCAGCACCCAGGCCGGAGCCGGCTGCTGCAGCGCGGAGCTGGCCAGGGCATAGAGGCCCACCAGAACGCCCATCAGCACGAACATGAACGCCGCGTGCCGCGTCCGATTCTTCCCTTCCGCCGCGACCCACGAAATCAGGAGGAAGAAAAGAAGCACACCGGTGAGCGAAAGATCGATGATGAAGGTCCAGTCCCACTCAACGCGCGTCCAGGAAATGGGACTCCAGACCATGGTGCCGAACGAGGTGATGCAGTCGAACAGGATGTGCAGCGCGATTCCGACGCCGAACAGCAAACCGAGAATCGAGCGGGGCGGCGCAGCGATACCGCGGCGGCGGCAAAACCAGGCCGCAAGCAAGGCAAAGAGGAACGCCCAGACCGGTAAACAGACCAACGAATGTGTAACGCCGCGATGGATGCGGATTGTGCCGAAATGGTCGGGATCGAACGAGTTTGCGAAGACGTCGATGTCGGGAAAAATCGCGCCGAGGACGAGCGTCCAGCGCGCGGTGCGGACCTGCTTCTCTGTTGCGGCGCCCGGTACGATGGCGCGCGCCAGGACCGCGCCGGAGAGAGCGTGCGTGACGGGATCCATGAGCGTGCGGGAGCCTAGATCACCCGGAGCAGAGGCGAAGTTTTTTCCACGACGCGACCGACGGCGCGTGAGGGAACACCGCGGCGTTCGAGTGCGGCCATGGCGATGGGCGCCGCGTCCGCAGCAACACTGGCCAGCAGCCCTCCCGACGTTTGCGGATCGAACAGCAGGTTGCGGAATTCCTCCGCCACTCCGTCTGTAAAGCCCACGCACGAGGCGATGAACTCGCGATTGTTCTTCAGGCCGCCGGAGAGGAAGCCTGCGTGCGCGGCCTCGATGGCGCCCGGCAGCAGGCCAATTTTTGCGTGATCGAATTCGAAGGACACTCCGCTGGCCGCAGCCATTTCGCGCGCGTGGCCGAGCAGACCGAAGCCGGTAATGTCCGTGACTGCGTGGATGGGGCCGTCCGCATCACTGCGGCCAGACGCGGCGGCCGCTTCTGCAAGCGCTTCGGCGGCGGCGCGATTCAGGCGCGCCATCGACGCGATGGCTGCGGCCATGTGCTCGTCGGACGCGCGGCCCTGCTTCAGGGCCGTGGCCAGCACACCGGTGCCGAGAGGTTTTGTGAGCAGAAGGACGTCGCCCTGGCGAGCGCCGGCGTTGCGCCACACGTGTGCCGGACTGACGACGCCGGTGACGGCGTAGCCGAACTTCAAATCTTCGTCACGGACGGAATGTCCGCCGATCACGGTGCAGCCCGCCTCCGTCATTTTTTCGAGACCGCCGCGCAGGATGGCCTCCAGCACCTCGGGCGATTCCTTCTCCGGAAAGCAGACGATGGAGAGGGCGGAGAGCGGGCGGCCGCCCATGGCGTAGACATCGCTGAGCGAATTGGCGGCGGCAATCTGGCCGAATTCGCGCGGATCGTCGGCAATGGGCGTGAGGATATCCACGGTTTGCACGAGGGCCTGCTGGGTGCCGGCGAGCAGATACACCCCGGCGTCGTCGTAGGTGTCGAAACCTACGAGCACGTTGGGGTCAGATTGCCGCGGCAGCCGGCGCAGGACGGAGTCCAGAGTCCCTGGACTCAGTTTGGCCGCTCAACCAGCGGCTTTGGCTTTCGCCGTCAGCTTCACGGATTCCGCCAAAGCAGTGCCCTCCTTGCTGCAACGATCGCATGCCAGTATATCGTGGGAGTGGGATCGCAGGACGAGCCGCAGAGATCAGCGGCCTCGGGCATCTTCGCCGGCCAGCGTCATGCAGGTGGACGACATGCGCGCAACGAGATTGCCCTTGTCGTCCGTGATGTCGCATTCCACCAGGCCGACTTTTCGTCCGCGCTTGACGACGTGCGCCGTGGCGCGAAGATGCGCCTTCCGCACCGGGCGCAGAAAATTGATCTTGAGCTCGATGGTGGTGAACGATTCGCCCTCCGCGAGCGTCGTGGCGTAGGCGAAGCCCATGGCGGCGTCTCCGATATCGCACAGGATTCCGCCGTGCAGAGTGCCCATGGGATTCCAATGGCGTTCATCCGCCTGCATTTCGAACACGGCTTCGCCGTTGCCTGCGGATACGGGGTGAAAGCCGATCAACTTCGCAACGGGAGGCGCGGGAGCGTCTCCGCTGGCGATCTTCCTGCTGATTTCCGCAAGCGTGTTCACGCGCTTTTCGGGTGTGGAACTCATAGACCGGCGCTCTCCGCCGCGACTTTTGCGATCACGGACCAGTCTGAATCCTGATAGCCGCGGGCGAGAGCGGTGATCATCCGGTCGCGAACAACGCCGGCCAGCGGCAGCGGAACGTTTACCGACTCCGCCGCGGCCTGCGCCAGCTTCACATCCTTGAGCCCGAGCGGGAGCTGGAAGCCCGCGGGAGTATAGGTGCCGGAAGCGATGAGCGAGCCGTAGGCTTTGTAGAACGGCGCGGAAAACACGCTGCTGGTAATCAGATCGAGAAACTGGGCGGGGTCGATGCCGTGCTTGCGCACCAGTGCGAAGGCTTCGCCCATACTCTCCACCGCGCAGGCGAGCATGAAGTTGCCGGCCAGTTTGATGGCATTCGCGCTGGCCGGTTTATCACTGACGGTGTAGGTGCGCTGGCCGATGGAGTCGAACAGAGGCTGGCAGCGCGCCAGAGCAGCGGCGGGCCCCGCGGCGACGACGAACAACTTTGCCGCAGCAGCGGCTTCCGGCCGGCCGAACACCGGCGCGGCAACGTAGACGCTGCCGGCGCGGGCGTGCGCTTCCGCGAGGCGTGCGGAGAGGTCCACGCTGATGGTGCTGAGCGAAATGTGAATTGCGCCCGCGGGAAGCGAGGAGAGGATGCCGTTCTCCCCGAATGAGACAGATTCCAGAGCAGCGTCGTCGGCGAGCATGGTGAACACCACGTCGCCGCGGCTGCACTCGGCGGGAGTGTTCCCCACACGCGCGCCCTTCGAGGCGAGCTCCTCCGCTTTTGCGCGCGTGCGGTTGAACACCGCAAGCGAATGGCCCGCTTTGAGCAGATTTTCTGCGATGCCGCGACCCATATTTCCGAGTCCAATGAAACCGACGTTCATGACAGCCCTCCTCGAGATCCGATTCCGCGCAATGGCGCGCGCATGAGCCGATGCCGGGGACTAGCGGTGGTCGTCTTTTTCGTCTACCAGTACGGTTCCCGGTTCCAGTTCGCGTTGCCAGGCAGTGGTGTGCCAGTTGTAATGCGGTTCGCCCTCGGGCACCCAAGGCGGCAGCGGGACCAGTAGACGCTCCGCCAGGCCGGCGACGTAGGGTTCGTACATCCCGCGCAACTCGCGGAGGCGCGCCCGCGCCTCGGGGCCCCATGCCGCAGCGCCGCAATTGGGAACACCGGCCTGCTCGGCAATCGAGCGAAGGCGCTCGAGTGTGGCGGGGGGCAGGCGGTCCGGCAATTCGCGAATCGGCACGGCGCGGATGGCCTGGGCCACGTCCGTGACGGCATGCCGTGCCATGGCAAACGTGAGCTTCGTCTGGAGCGCCCTTTGCTTTTCGAGCGCAACGATGGCGAAGGCGCACGTGTCCAGAATCGCGGTCAGAGCTCCGAGCCAGGACTGGTTGTCGTGCTGCGAACGGTAGTAAACCAGCAGGGGATAGGAAAGGTGGCTCTCCAGAACTTCAGCGGCCCAGCGTTCCCATTCGCGCATCAGTTCCTTCAGCGCGGGAAGATTCTCCTCGCGGCCGAAGCGCCGGAGTAGTTCCGAGGCGGATGGCGGCGAGCCGCCGCGCGCGTCGAGCAGGGAGATGGTGATTTCGCGGCGGGAAAACGCCTGATACAGGATGGGCAGATAGCCGATGATCAGCGCCAGAAAACCGAATCCGACTCCCGATTCCGCAACCGTGACCACGCGGCTGGGCGGAGTGCGCGGAACCACGTCGCCCAATCCGAGCGTGAAAAACGTGGTACCGCTCAGGTACAGATCCACCAGGAACGTCACCGGCTCGCCGGACGAGGCCGTGGCGCCACCGGCTCCCCTCTGGACCAGGGCAAACCCGAACACCAATCCGAGCGCCCAGATGAAGAGCAATCCCAGGATGGAAAGCGGGCCGAAAACGCTCAGGTAGACGTCGCGGAATTTTCCCTTCGTCAGCCTGCGCCCGATGCCGGACCAAATGCCCCAGGCGAAAATGTAGTAGACACGCGCGAGCCGGAATTTGCGCGTCACCCGGCGCGGCAGGACGACTGCCTCAAATGCGTCCCACAGCACGAGCAGGACGATAACGGCACCGATCGTGGCTTCGAAGACTCTCATCGCGGGTGCGGATCGCAGCAGCGAAGCGGCTGCGACCCTAGAATGCCACCACGACCTTTCCGAAGTGCGCGCCGCTCTCCAGGTGGCGGAGCGCGGCGGGCGCATCGGCGAAAGGAAACGTCCTGTCGAGCACGGGGTGCAGGCCGTGGAGGGAAACCGCGCGGTTCATTTCCTCGAACATCACGCGGGAGCCGACGAAAATTCCCTGCACGCGCGCGGCACGGAACAGAATCAGCGTGGTGCGCACCTCGGCGCTGGCTCCGGCCAGCACTCCAATCATGCTGATCATGCCGCCCATGCGGATGCAGGCAAGCGAACGGTTGAGTGTACCGGCGCCGCCGACTTCCACAATGTGGTCGGCGCCGCGTCCTTCCGTAAGTTTCCGCACTTCCTTGTCCCAATCGGGAGTGGTCTTGTAGTTGATGCCCGCGTGCGCGCCCAGCTCCTTGGCGCGCGCCAGCTTTTGATCGCTGCTGGAAGTGAGGATCACCCGCGCTCCAGCCATCCGGGCGAACTGCAATGCGAACAGCGAGACGCCCCCGGTGCCCTGGAGCACCACCGTGGAGCCCGGAGCGATGTGGTCCGTCACGAACAGCGCGTTCCAGGCGGTAAGCGCGGCGCAGGGCAGGGTTGCCGCCTCTTCAAACGTAAGATGCGGCGGCATGGGCAGCACGGATTCCGCGTTCATCACCACGGATTCGGCCAGCACGCCGTCCACGTAGCAACCCAGGCAGGCATCCACTTTTTCCTGTGTTACCGGGCCTTCCATCCAGGTGGGCGCGAAGCAGCCCATCACGCGGTCGCCCGGCTTTACGCGGCTCACGCCCGCGCCAACGGTTGCAATTTCGCCCGCGGCGTCTGAAAGCGGTATGACGGGCACCTTCTGGCGCGGACCGTAACCGCCCTTGATCACCACCAGGTCCCGAAAATTGAGCGATGCCGCGCGCATGCGCACGACCACCTGGCCCGGGCCGGGCTGGGGCTCGGGCATCTCCACTGGCTTCAAATTTTCAAGGCCGAATGCACCAACGACTTGAAACGCTTTCATCCGTCTTCTCCGCCTTTCTGTTTAGGGAACCAGGACGATCTTGCCGTGCGCCCCCGGCTCCATCACCGCCTTGTGCGCGCGCGCGGCCTCCGCCAGGGGAATTTCCTGTCCGACGACGGGCCGCAGCGTACCATTTTCCAACCCTGCGTAAATGGCGGCGTGGATCCCGGCGAGCTCCTCCGGCGGCGCGACGAGCAGCGACATGGCACGGATGCTGCCGTCGCGGCCCATGATGTCGCGCGCGTTGATTTCCACGGGGCCGCGGCTGCCCACCACCACCACTCGTCCGCGCGCGGCCAGCAGCGGCAGATCCTTCCCCAGATTTACGTTGGCGAGCATCTCCACGATGATGTCGGCCCCGCGGCCACCGGTGATCGGGCGGAGCTGGTCGAGATAGTCCGCGGCGCGATGATCGAGCGCGTGATGCGCTCCTTCGTGCAGCACCAGCTCCCGTCCTTTTGGAGTGCCGGCGGTGCCAATCACGTTCAGCCCGGCGGCCCGAGCCAGTTGGACTGCGGCCACGCCTACGCCTCCCGAAGCGCCGTGAATGAACACGGTTTCCCCCGCGCGCGCCTGGCCGATCTGAAACAACGCGCGATAGGCCGTGGCATACGGGACGTTCACGGCCGCGCCTTGCGGAAAGGTGATTTTCGCGGGAAG
>DATKNR010000129.1:0-7090 GCA_035541255.1 Patescibacteria group bacterium
TCGTGTTCGATTCCGCTGTACAGGTCTTCCGTGTTCTCCCGCACGATCACCAGGTCCACGCCCTCGTATCGCGATTTCACTCCTGGCAGGTTTTTCACCGGACGCAGATTTGCGTAGAGGTCCAGCGCCTTGCGCAGCCCCACGTTGATCGAAGGAGGTCCCGACGCGACTGGCGTCGTCATCGGCCCTTTCAGCCCGTAGCGGTTCCGCTCCAGCGACGTGATGGCCTCCGCCGCCAGATATCCTCCGCCTCGCCGTTCCATTTCCGCGCGTGCCGCCACCTCTTCCCACTTCAGTTGCGCCCCGCTCGCGTCCAGGATTCGCCGCGCCGCACGCGACACTTCCGGCCCGATTCCTTCTCCCGGTATCGATGTGACTGTGTGTTCCATATGCTCTGCATTCTACGGGAAAGCCCCCTCCGCCATCCACCCCCGTCCTCTCCGCAGTTCTCCTTCTTTCTTCGCGCCCCCCGTGTTCAGCGTGCCTGCCGGCCGGCAGGCCTCTGCGGCGAAATCCCGCTTATTCTCTGATCTTTCTTGCCTTCTCGGGTTTTCCGCTCATACTCGCCACTTGCCCCATGTTGTTTTCTCTCTCGCACCCGCATCCAACTAGTAGCGAGCACCGCCTTCCGGGCTCTGCTATAATGTTTTTGTCGATGAGCGGCGGCCGCGATTCACGCCGCCCGGAGGATTCACAAAATGGTCAGTCTGACGCCCATTGCAGTCACTAAAGTGAAGGAAATCATGGGGATGCAGAATCCTGCTCCCACGGGACTGCGTGTCGCCGTCGTCGGCGGCGGCTGTTCCGGTTTCCAGTACCACATGGCTTTCGAGAACAACACCAACGGCACCGACCGCGTCTTCGATTTCGACGGCCTCAAGGTTTACGTTGACCAGATGAGCCTCATGTACCTCGGCGGCGTCCAGATTGATTACATAGAGACGCTCGAAGGCTCCGGCTTCAAGTTCAACAATCCCAACGTCAAGAGCACCTGCGGCTGCGGCAGTTCCTTCAGCGTCTAAGTAGCACAGGCTTTTAGCCTGTGCTTCTTTCCGCTCCGTCGACGCAGTAATACAGTATTCTCCCCATGTCTTGATTCTTCCCTTTGCGGTCTTAGCCCCTCTGCGCCTTTGCGAGAAACTCTCCTCTCCGTTTACTCTCTTTGTGTGCCCCACGACCTTCAGTCCTGGAACATTCGCCACCGCGAAGCCGCTTCGCATGCCCCTCCACCGCCTGCCGCGTTCCTCGTCGAATGTTTCCCGCTTCTCCCGCGTCCTTCCTCGCGTTCGCTCGCGCTTGACCTCGCCTGCGGCGCCGGCCAGAACGCTGTCTATCTCGCCGAGCGCGGCTGGCCCGTCGTCGCCGTGGATTTCTCCTCGGCAGCTCTCGACCGCGCCGCCGCTCTCGCCGCCTCCCGCGGCATCGCCGTCCAGCGGGTCGCCCCGGGCGCCACTCCGGCGCAATTCCACGGCATCGTGCTCGTCGAGGCGGACCTCACTTCTCGTTTGGAGTGCGACGGCCAGCCTGCGCAGGCAGGCTTGACGCCGCTTTTCTTCAACCAGGCCTTCCCGCCCGGGCGGGCCCGCCCCTCCGCGCGCCCCTCTCCCCACTCTCACTCGCCGGCGTTCGGCTTCGACCTCATCCTCTGCTTTCACTATCTCCACCGCCCGTTGCTTCCGGCCATCGAGCGCGCACTCGCTCCCGGCGGCTATCTCCTCTACGAGACGTTCAGCGAGCCCCAGACCCTCCACGCCGAAGGCCCGCACAGTCCCGAGCATCTCCTCCACTCCGGCGAACTCCCCCGCGCCTTCTCCCATCTCGTGCCCATCTTCTACCGCGAATGCCAGTCTCCCCGCGCCGTCGCCTCTCTCTTCGCCTGCCGCCCTCCACACCCGTCGTAGCGCCGGCCCTGCCTGCCGCAGGCGGGCTTTTGATTGGCACGCGGCCCCTCCCTCGCCAGTCACTATCCTCTTCCTCTCCTGGTACTGTGTGGCGCTGGTCGCACATCCGTTTCCGCGCATCTTCCTCGCTTTCGTTGACCCCGCTCCTCCTCGCGTCTAGCATTGTTCCCGATGAGTGGTCCCCTGGACCTCACCGGTCAGACTCTGGGCCACTACCGCGTCGTCGAGAAAATCGGCGCGGGAGGAATGGGTGTTGTTTACCGCGCCTACGATCAGCAGCTCGACCGCGACGTCGCACTGAAGGTCCTTCCTCCCGGCACCCTCGCTGACGACGCCGCCCGCAAGCAGTTCCGCCACGAAGCCCTTGCGCTCGCCCGCGTCAATCACCCCAATATCGCCACCGTCTTCGAATTCAGTACTCACGGCGATATCGATTTCCTCGCCATGGAGCTCATCTCCGGCCACTCCCTTCAGGATCTCCTCCAGCAGGGCCCTCTCTCCCAGCAGGAAGCGGTGCGCCTCGCCGTGCAGCTCGCGGAAGGACTGGCCGCCGCTCATGAGCAGGGCCTTGTCCACCGCGACCTCAAGCCCGCCAATCTGTTCGTCACCAAGGATGGCCGCCTCAAGATTCTCGATTTCGGCCTCGCTCGGCTCGTTCTGCCCGAGCCCGGCGCCGATCTCACCCGCAGCATCAAGTCCGACGCGGGGCTCCTCGTCGGCACGCTTCCTTACATGTCTCCCGAACAGTTGCGCGGCCTCCCCGCTGACGCTCGCTCGGACGTCTACGCCGCCGGCGCCATCCTCTACGAAATGAGCGCTGGCTCGCGGCCCTTCCCGCAGAACAACGGCCCCGAGCTGATGGGCGCCATCCTGCACACTTCTCCGCGCTCCATCCGCCTCGTGAATCCCCACGTCAGTTCCGGCTTCGAATCCGTCGTCGCCAAGTCGCTCGAGAAGGAGCCCTCCCGCCGCTACCAGTCCGCCCGCGAATTCCTCAGCGCTTTGGAAGCTCTCGCCTCCGACTCCGGCAGCGCGCGCTCCGCGGCCTCTTCCATTTCTCCCCGCCCCGTTTTCTCCGCTCGCGGCAAGGCCCTGTTTGCACTCGCCGCCTTCGCCGTCGCTTTGTTGGTCACGGCTTATTTCACCACGCGTTCCGCTCTCCGCCGCGCAAGTCTTCCCAGTCCCGCCCCCGCTTCCGGCAACGTTTCGCATCCTCCCGGGGCAGGGAATCCTCCTGCCGGCGCGCCTTCCTCCATCCATCCTCGCACCTCCGTCGCCGTACTCGGCTTCAAGAACATTTCCGGCCAGTCCGGCAAGGCCTGGCTCTCCACCGCACTCGCCGAGATGCTCACCACCGAACTCGGCGCCGGCGGCACGCTCCGCACCGTTGCGGGAGAAAACGTTGCCCGCATGAAAGCCAGCCTCTCGCTCCCCGAAGCTGACGGCTACGCCCGCGAAACGCTCGCCCGCATCCGCGAAAACCTCAACGCGGATGCCGTCGTCGTCGGCTCCTTCGTTCCCCTCGGCCAGAACCAGATTCGCCTCGACCTCCGCCTGCAGGACACCGTCGTCGGAGAAACTCGCGCCTCCATCTCCGAAAAGGGCCGCGAGGATCAGATTGACGATCTCGTCAGCCGCGCGGGCGCTGAGCTTCGCGAGAAGCTCGGAGCCGGCGCCATCGCTCCGGCCGACGCCGTTGCCGTCCGTGCCTCGCTCCCCGCCAATCCCGAAGCCGCGCGCCTCTATGCCGAAGGCCTCGAGCGACTCCACGCGCGCGACGCTCTCGTTGCCCGCGATCTCCTCCAGCGCTCCATCGCGCTCGATCCCAAATTCGCCCAGGCGCATTCCGCGCTCTCCTCCGCCTGGACCTCGCTCGGCTACGATGCGCGCGCCGCCACGGAGGCAAAGCGCGCCTTCGATCTCTCCGCCTCGCTCCCGCGCGAGGAGCGGCTCGCCATTGAAGCCCTTTTCCGCGAGACCTCACACGACTGGCCGGCCGCCATCTCCGTTTATCAGACGCTCTTCCAGTTTTTCCCCGACAATCTCGAATATGGCCTCCGCCTTGCCGCCGCCCACGTTTCCGCCGGCAAGGCCGGCGACGCGCTTACGGTTCTCCAGTCTCTGAGGGCTCTGCCGCCTCCCGCCTCCGCCGATCCCCGCATCGACATCGAGGAGTCCAGCGCCTACTTCTTCGTCAACAAGTGGAAGGAGGCCCGCGACGCCGCAGCCCGCGCGGTTGCCAAGGCGCGCGCCACCGGCGCCCGCCTTCTGCTTGCCGAGGCCCTCGTCGACCAGGGCATTGCCCACCGTTTTCTCAATGAATTCGACAAGGCGGACGTCTGCTACTCCGAAGCCGAGAGCACCTACACCGCTGCCGGCGACCGCTTCGGCGCCGCCACCGCCCGCATGGCTCTCGCCACCACCGCGTATCAGCGCGGCGACCTCGATCATTCCCGCCAGCTCTACCAGCAATCTCTCAGCGTCTTCCGCGAACTCGGCTCGCAGAAGAGCATCGGCGTCTGCCTGCAGGACATCGCCATAATTTTCTATGACCAGGGAAAACTGACGGACGCGCTTGCCATGTACCAGGAGGCGCTGCGCACCCAGCGCGAGATCGACAACCGCATCAACATTGCCAATTCCCTGAACAGCATCGCCAATGTCCTCGCCGACACGGGCGATCAGGCGGGCGCCAAGGCCAAGTATCAGGAGGCCCTGGCCATCTTCCGCGAGGCGGGCGACCAGTTCAGCGTTGCCATGCTCATGGGAAACATCGGCGAGCTTTCCCTCGACCAGGGCAATCTTTCCGAAGCGAAACAAATGCTTGAGAGCGCTCTCGAGATCAAGCGCAAGCTCAACAATCGCCACTCCCAGGCCTACACCCTCTCCACCCTCGGCGACCTCGCCTATTTCCAGGACGACCTTCCCGCCGCGCGGAGATATCACCAGGAAGCACTCGACCTGCGCACCCAGCTCGGCGAGAAGTCCAACGCTGCGCAGAATGTCCTCGCCCTCGCCTCGCTGACTCTCGAAGCCGGCAAGCCCGCCGACGCGCTGGAGGCCGCACGCCAGGCCGCCCAGGTCTTCCAGTCCCAGAAGCAGGTGGAATACCAGGCCCTCGCCGGCGACCTCATCGCTCGCGCTCTTCTTGCCTCGGGAAAACTTCCCGAAGCGCGGCAGGAAATCGAATCGTCCCGGCGCCTCCTTGCCGGCAGCGTCAACCACCCCGCGCGTCTCGCCGCGGCCGTTACCTTCGGCCGCATTCTCACGGCTTCCGGCGATTTCGCCGCGGCCAGGAAGACGCTCTCGGACGCGCTCGCCGAGGCCCAGAAAGCCAATCTCGCCTACTATCAGCTCGACGCCCGCCTGGCTCTCGCCCAGCTCCAGCTCAAGTCCGGCAACGCATCTGCTGCCCGCGCTTCGCTCGCGGCACTTGAAAATGAAGCCCGCGCCTCGGGTTTTCTACTCATTGCCCGCAAAGCCCGCTCCGCCACCACCGGCTCCTAGCTCGCGCACCGGTGTTCAGTCGTTCTGTCCCTCGTCACTCGCCAATTGCTTGAACGTCTGCTCATATAGTTTTTCGTTCGTCGCAAATCCATTCCCGCCCGCAATCGTCCTTCGTCCCCTCCAATCCGTAAATCTCCCGCCCGCCTCTTCAATGATCGGCACGAGCGGCGCCGCATCCCATTCGCTCAGTGCCGCGTCCAGCGCAATTTCCGCCCGCCCCGTCGCCACCAGCAGATACGCGTAGCAATCGCCCCACCCGCGTTCCATCTTCACGCTTGCCCGCAGCCGCTCGTACGCCGCATGTTTCGCCCCGCCCCCCAGCGCTTTCGGGTCTGTCCCCAGTAGCAGCGCATCCTCCAGCCGCGCCACTTCTGAGACGCGCGCCCGTGTTCTCACCCCGCCGTGCGTCCACCAGCACCCGCCTCCGCGCCACGCCACCAGCGTCTCCGCCAGGGCAGGGAAGTGCACCACTCCCACCACCGGGTCGTCCTCGTCCCGGAAGGGCGGGGTTTTAACCCCGCCGTGCCCTTCGCCAGTTCCTGGCGGCTTTCGCCCCTCAAACCCGCCGCTCTTCCCAACTTCCACCAGCGCCATCATCACTCCGTACAGCGGCACGCCGCGCACATACGACGCCGTCCCGTCAATTGGATCCAGCAGCCAGCGCAGCTTCGCCTCGGGCCGTGTGAGCCCGAACTCTTCTCCCAGAATTCCATGTTGCGGGAATTTCCCCTCGATTCGTTCGCGCAGCAGCTGTTCGCTTTCACGGTCCGCCACCGTCACCGGCGACCGGTCCGCCTTGTATTCGACTCCCGGCAATTTCTGGAAATACCGCAGCGTGATTTCTCCCGCCGCCCGTGCCGCGTCCTCCGCAAACTGCGCATATTCCTCCAGCGGATGGGAATTCAGTTCGGCCATGTTTCGTCTGTGGAGACGCTCAATTACTCATCGCCTTCAGCCGCGCCACTGCTTGCCACGCTCCCAGGTGTTTGGGATTTTCTTCCAGCGCCTCCTGATAATGCTCCAGCGCCTTCCGGAACATCCGCTTCTTTTCGTACACGCGTCCCAGGTTCACGTGCGGAAAGCAGTAGCTCTCATACCGCGGCGCGACGAGCGCCTTCTCCAGCCACGGAATCGCCTCGTCCAGCCTGTCCTGTTCCACCAGGTACGCGCCAATATCGTTATACGGATTCCCGAACGTCGGGTCCACGTCGATGGCCTTCTTGCACTCTTCGATGGCTTCCTCGATTTTTCCCTGGAAGCTGTACACCCATCCCCGGAACGTGTACCCCTCCGCCGTTGGATACGCCTCGATCGACCGCGTGTACAGCCGCACCGCGTCGTCCAGCTCTCCGCGCATCTGGTGCTCATACGCTAGCCGGAAGAACTCCATAGCCTTCGCCAGTTGGCTCTTGCCGTCGCTGGGTTCCGCAGCCATCGCCGCGATTATACGCAACCCCTGCTCACCTGGCGGTCTTCCTCCTTCCAGAAAAAACACGGCCGGCGGGATGCCGGCCGTGGTCGTAACCTTCCTCGTCTTGTATCGCCCTACGAAATCTGCGCGCACACCGCCTTCACTTCCGTGTACAGATCCAGCATCGCGTGCCCCATCTCCCGGCCCCATCCTGACTGTTTGTACCCGCCAAACGGCATCGCCGAATCCAGCACGCCGTAGCAGTTGATCC
>DATKNR010000130.1:0-6072 GCA_035541255.1 Patescibacteria group bacterium
CTGGCGCCCGATGAAGACAAGCTCCTCGCCGAGATGCTCGGCTCGCTTAAATTCAGTTACCTCGAAATGAGCAAAGCGGCCGCCTCGGCCGCTGCGCAGCATGCCGGCCCGCGCAAGTCAGCCTCAAGGCGATAGTCGAAATCCAGGCAGAAGAACCGCGTCTGACGCAGGGCCAAATCGCGCGGAGTTCAGAACGGAAGAGACAGCCCGCCGGATACCACGCAGGTTTAGTACACTCAAAGAACCAGCTTCGATGGATTCGCCCTCACAACACGACCGGCCCACCTCGGCGCGGCTCACCATGCTCGGCTCCGGCACTTCGATGGGTGTGCCGTCGCTCGGCTGCGGATGCCGCGTGTGCCGGTCGCAGGATCCGCACGACAGCCGGACGCGTCCCTCGATTCTGCTCAGCGCCAACGGCAGAAACATCCTGATCGACACTTCCCCGGACTTCCGGCTGCAGGCGCTGCGGGCGCAGCTCGCGCGCCTGGACGCGGTGCTCTACACGCACGGCCACGCCGACCACATCCTGGGTCTGGACGACATCCGTCCCTTCAACATGAAGCAGCACGAGCATGTGCCCGTCTTCGCCAACGCCCAGACGCAGGCCGTCATCCGGCGCACGTTTGCCTACATCTTCGACGACGAACCCACCATGAGCAGCGTGCCCGCCGTGGACATGCGGGAGATTGCCGGGCCATTTGAAGCCGCGGGCGTGCGCTTCCAGCCCGTCCCGGCGCGCCACGGCAACACGGAAGTTCTGGGTTTCCGGTTCGGCGGAGCGGCGTATATAACGGATTTTTCCGCCATTCCGCCCGCCTCGATGGAACTTCTGCGCGGGCTCGACGACCTGATCCTGAGCGCGCTCCGCGACAAACCGCATCCCATGCATTCGACTGTGGCGAATTCGCTGGAGATCGTGCGCGAACTGGCCCCGCGCCGGGCATGGTTCACGCACATCTGCCACGACCTGCCGCACGAAGAGACTAACGCGCGCCTGCCGGCAAACGTGCGCATGGGCTACGACGGGCTGACATTTGAGGTGAAGCTCGGATGAGCCTGCGCGTCGTCCGGGGTGTGGAGGGCTGGCGGGCCGATGCGGCGGCCGGAGCGCGGGAGACCGCCCTGGCCATCGGCAATTTCGACGGCGTACATGCGGGCCATCAGGCCATTCTTCGCCGGGTCGTGGAGTCGGCGCGGCAGACGGGCGCATTGGCCACCGCGGTCACCTTCGACCCTCACCCCCTGAAAATCCTGAGGCCCCAGCACGCGCCCGCTCTTCTCTCCACGCAGGAGCAGCGGCTGCGCTGGATGGAGGAGCTGGGTCTCGACGCCGCTCTGATTCTTCCGTTCTCCCGGGAGCTGGCGGCTGTGACGGCGGAAGAATTCGTGGAAGTGATGCTGGCAGGCGTCCTGCACACGCGCCGCATCTTTGTGGGCGCCAATTTCCGCTTCGGGCACCGCCACGCGGGGGATGTGCGCCTGCTCGAATCTCTCGCGGGCAGATTCCACTATCAGGTGGAAATCGTCGCTCCCGTGGAAATGGACGGCGAAATCGTATCGAGCACCAGTGTGCGCCGGGCCGTCACCGAGGGACGCATGGACGCGGCGGCGCGCCTGCTGGGCCGTCCGTTTTCTCTCACGGGGCGCGTAGTTGCCGGCACGGGACGCGGCAGCCGCGAGGTCGTGCCCACGCTGAACCTTGAGCAGGAGCAGGAAGTTCTGCCCGCCCACGGCGTCTATGCCAGTGAGACGCGCCTCGGCGACGCCTGGCACCGCTCCGCCACGAATGTCGGTGTGCGGCCGACATTCGACGGCGCGCACGTGACCGTGGAGACGAACCTGCTCGATCGATCCGGCGACATTTCGGCGGAGAGGCTCGAAGTGCGCTTCTGGAAGCGCCTGCGCGGCGAAATGAAATTCAATTCGGCCGAAGAGTTGAGAAATCAAATCGCGAAGGACATCCGCCAGGTCCGCGAATACTTTGCGGAACTGGAGGGCGTGCCGGGAGCGTGACAGACGGCCTGGCCGCCGCCGGGAGGATTAGTGCTTCGCTCCTCCGTGCGCGGCGCGGGTGCCCGCGGGCAGGCAGGACCGGCAATAACCTCCCACCTCGGTGCGGCTCATCGTGATTTTCATGTCGAGCTGCTGCTCGATCTGCCGCTTCATTTCGTCGTACAGCTCGGACTCGAACTCCCGCACCTTTCCGCATCGCAGGCAGGCGATGTGGATGTGTTCGCGCGGAGCATGGGTTTCGTAATAATGGCGGTCGCCGCGCAGGTGCAGCAAGTCCAGCTCGTCAATCAGGCCCAGCTTCTTCAGCATGTCCACGGTGCGGTACACCGTCACGCGGTGAATATGCTGGTCGAGTTTGCGCGCGCGCGCGTAGATTTCGTCAATGTCCAGGTGGCGCTGCGCCGTATCCATCACGCGGACGATCACGCGGCGCTGCCGGGTCAGGCGCCGGCCGCGGGAGCCCAGTTCGGCTTCCAGCCGGCCCGCGCGCTGTCCCGCGTTGATGCGCTCACCGCTCGAGACTCGAGAGGCGGTTGCGGCAGTTACCATCGAGATTCCCTTCCCTACCTGTGTAGTTTAGCAGAAACCAGCTGGGTCACACCCCCGCCGGAACCCATCCCGGCCCTGCCAAGAATCCCCGGGGATGCCTCTAACCCAGCCACTTTGCGGGAATCAGGTTGCGGATGTCGTTGTACATCACGATGGCGATGAGCAGCAGAATGAACACCATGCCAACCTGCAGAAATCGCTCGCGCACCACCTGGCTGAAGTCGCGGCGGCGGATGCCTTCCAGGAGCAGCAGGAAGATGTGCCCGCCGTCGAGAATGGGAATTGGCAGCAGGTTCAGCACGGCCAGGTTCAGGCTGATGCCCGCGGTGAGAAACGCGAGGGCATAGAACCCCCGCTTTGCCGCCTCGCCGGAATACCGCATGATGCCCACAGGACCGGCCACCTCCCGAATCGAGGCGCGTCCGCTGACGAGCTGGCCCACGATCACGAAGATCTGGCCCGTCAGGCCCACGGTCTGGTTGCCGGCCAGGCTGACGGATTCCGCGAGCGAAAGTCTGTGGTAGTGGATTTCGGAGGCCACGGGAAGCACGCCAATGCGCCACGCCTTGTCGGACCCCGCGGAGGCGTCCTCCTGCGGCGTGACGGGAATCGTCAGCGACTGTCCGTTCCGCAGCACGGTAATCTGCAGCATCTTTCCACCGGAGCCCTTCACCGCGTCGAGAAACTGATCGAGGCTGAGAATCGGCGAGCCGTCAACCGCCACAATCCGGTCGTCCACTTTCAACCCGGCGCGGTCGGCGGGTTTGCCGGGCACCACGGTGTCCAGCTCAATGGGATCATTCGGAAAACCCAGCAGGGCCGCGGGACGGAGCGAGTCGCGATTGGAGGGATTTGCCTGCGAAGCCGTGGTGAATCGCTGGCCCCCGCGCTCGTATACAACGTCCACTTTTTCCTTCGGGGAAGTGGTGTCCAGGGCTTTGGCCACATCCTGCCAGGTGGCTGTGGCCGTGTGATTTACTTCCACCAGGCGGTCTCCCGCTTCGAGGCCCGCTTTGGCGGCCGGCGAATCTTTCAGGACTCCTGCCAGCACCGGCGGCTGATTCAGGAAAGCGGCCTGGGGAATTCCGTAGCCGTAGAAAATTCCGAAATAGAGCACCGCGGCAGACACGATGTTCATCGTCGGCCCAGCCAGAATGATAAGCGTCCGCTGCCAGCGCGGCTTGGAGAGGAATTCGTCGGGCGCCCCCGTACGGCTCTCCTCGGGCGTATCGCCGGCCATCTTCACGTAGCCGCCGATGGGCAGGGCGCTGATGCGATAGTCGGTGGGCCCGCGGCGCCATCCGGTGAGGCGCGGGCCGAAGCCGACGGAGAAAATCTCCACGCGCACGTTGAACAATCGCGCCACCACAAAATGGCCCCATTCGTGGACCAAAACCATCACGCCGATCACGAACACCATAGCTGCGGCCGCGCGGATGTAGTCCGGCAATACCACAAGCAGCGAAGCCAGCGGCAGCGCACTTCCCGAAACGAGAGCGAGCAGTTCCATCGGTTATTTCTTCACCGTTTTCCTTTGGCGGTTACCTTCCGCCGACACAAATTCTTCCGCCCGCCGGCGGGCCTCGCGGTCCGCGGCGAGCACGTCTTCAATCGAACCAAGCGGGCCCGCTGGGGTCCGCTCCAGAACATGCTCCACAGTTCGCGCGATCCCGGGGAACGGGATGCGCCCGTCGAGAAACGCTGCCACGGCGGTTTCGTCCGCGGCGTTCAGGGCGCACGGCGCCGCGCCGCCGCGCCGGATGGCCTCGCGGGCCAGCTCCAGGCACGGAAATTTCCGTGGAGAGGGCTCGGCGAACTCTAATCGTTCGATGCGCGACCAGTCGAGCGAGAAACCCGCCGAAGGGATCCGCTCCGGCCACGTGAGCGCGTACTGAATAGGAAGACGCATGTCGGGCGGGCCGAGTTGCGCGAGTACCGACCCGTCTACGTACTCCACCATCGAGTGAATGATCGACTGCGGGTGGATCACCACGTCGATGCGCTCGATCGGCATATCGAACAGCCAGCGCGCCTCGATCACCTCGAAACCTTTATTCATCAGCGTGGCGGAATCAATGGTGATGCGCGGGCCCATACGCCAGTTGGGGTGCGCCAGTGCCTGCTTCGGCGTCACGCGCGCCAGTTTCGCCACAGGCGTCGTGCGGAATGGCCCGCCGGATGCCGTCAGCACCAGCCGGCGCACTTCCTTCGGCCCGCCCGCGCGAAGACACTGGTGGATGGCGTTGTGTTCGCTGTCCACGGGCAACATCATTACGCCCGCCTTCCGCGCCGCAGCCATCACCACTTCTCCCGCGGCCACGAGCACTTCTTTATTCGCCAGGGCCACCGTTTTCCCGCGCTGGACCGCCGCGTAAGTGGCGGGCAGCCCAACCACTCCCACCGCGGCGGAGACTACAATTTCGGCGCCGGGATGGGTGGCTACCGCTTCCAGCCCCGCGGCGCCAGTATGGATTTCGGGGCCGCGTCCGTTCGAGGAACCCAGGCGCGATTTCAGCTCCGCCGCGCCCCTCGCATCGCCCACGGACACAACCTCGGGGCGGAACGCCCGCACCTGCTCCGCGAGCGTATCGATGCTGGAGCCCGCGGCAAGCGCCACCACCCGGAACCGGTCGGGATGACGGCCGACCACATCCAGACATTGCCGGCCAATCGAGCCGGTAGACCCGAGGATGGAAATGGATTTCATGGCGCGCGTCGGCTAACTGGCCGGTGGCAACAGCATACGAAAATAGTACCAGACCACCGGGGCGGCAAAAATCAGGGAATCCACGCGATCGAGCATTCCGCCATGGCCCGGAAGAAGCATGCCGGAATCCTTCGCGCCCGCGGCCCGTTTGTAGGCAGATTCCGTCAGGTCGCCGATCTGACCGGCCACGTTGGCCAGCGCGGCCATCGCCGCCAGATGCACGGCGGGCAGTGCAATCCACCGCCCGGCCACCACGCCGACAAGCAGAGATCCGGCGAGATTCGCGATCGCGCCTTCCCAGGTCTTGCCGGGACTCAGTTCGGGCGCCAGTTTGTGCCGGCCGATGGCACGCCCGGTGAAGTACGCGAGCGAATCGCCCGCCCACAACAGCACCAGCAGAAACAGCACCATCTGCGGGCCCAGGGGAGATGTGGCATGCAACGGCACCAAAAAACTGAGCGGAAGCGCCACCAGCAGGATTCCACCGCAGTCCGCGCACAGCCCCGCCAGGCCTTCTTTCCAGCCGCCTCGCGCGTTGAGCGTGAGTGCCGCGGCTCCCAGCAGAAAGAGAGCGAGCGCAAACTCCGGGGGGAGTGGCGTGCGGTCCGGCGAATACAGAAGCCCAAAATCGCTGCGCACCCACACGCCGCGGTGAACGCTGTCCAGCCACTCGAGTCCGACCAACAGCAGGCCACAGATGGTGGTCCAGCGGGGATGGCCGGAAGCCCCGGCGGCGGCCATGAGCCGGAAAAATTCGCTGAGGCACAGGACAATCACCACGGCGGCAACCACGGCCAGAA
>DATKNR010000131.1:0-3621 GCA_035541255.1 Patescibacteria group bacterium
AGGGCTGGCGCCGGCCGAGCGCAGAATCAGGTCCTGACCCAGGTTCAGGGTGGCTGCAAGCTGCGTGACCGGAGTGCCCGGGCCGGCCCAGATGGTTGCCGGCTGCTGGTCCTCCAGAATGCCTTTGAGATTCGGCGTAACCATAAACGGCCAGACGATGCCGTTCATATTCGTCAGTGGAAACGTGAGCGCCCCCGGTGAGTAGAGCACCTGCACGGTCACCGGCCATGATTGGCTGTTGAGGGTTCCCTGACCGCTTCCCGGCGGCGAGCCCAACCGCAAGCGGTCCACCAGCGGATAAGGCACCAGAATCAGAACCTGTCCCCGGTCGTCCGCGATGCCGGGCCACACTTCCGCCTGCCCGTCAACCTGGACGCGGACTACGGCCCACGCCGCGGGTGCGTTCGTTGCGTCGTCGATCAGGTACGCGCGCACTCCGCCCAATCCGGGAGGCACCGGGCGCGTGGGAGCAGAAAACAGGTACGCCGGGCGGGCTCCCCGGGCCGGGTCCGGAATCCCGTTGATCAATACGGCACCGGTTTGATCGAGAGTGTATACCAGGACTTCCGGGAGAAACCGTCCAAGCGTGTCAAGCACCGTCACGATGTATGTGAAGGTGCGCACCGGGCCGGTCTGGTCCTGGCCATCGGGGTACTCGGCGGTGCGCAGACCCGGCAGCCCGAAGAACGCGAATGCTCCCGATGGCGTCTGCCGGGCATAGAGCGGCGGCGCCTGGGAATGGAGCAGCCTCAGGTTGACTGCCAGGCCGTCGGTGACTTCGCTGTTCAGCGCCAGGTCCCAAAACCGGATGCCCAGCGGCGTGAAGATCCGCAGGGTTTCCAGTGGGACGCCTGGTCCAAACGCCGGATTGATCGCCGTTCCCATTGCTCTTTACCCGTTGATCAACTGGGCCTTTCGAAAGTCCATCAATCGTTCCTGTACCTCTACGCCTTGTGCATCGCTCAGCTTGGACTCGATGCGCACCACGCGTGCCACATAGGGCACCGAAAGCTGGTAGACGTGGCGGATGATGACGTCCCAGATGTTGAACATGTCCTCGACGCTCAATTGCGCAAGAGATATCTCGACGGTCTCTTCCGGGAAAAAGACACCGGGCTTGTAGGTGTTCAACAAGGCAGGGAACAGGATGGGGTTGTCTTCCAGGGTGCGCATCATCCAGCCGGCGATCTCGTGCTGCAAGGACGCCGTCTTGGCCCATGCGGTAAGCAGGAAGTGCAGCTCCACCGGAAGCTTGGTGCGGGTCCGCTGTCCATTTGGCAAGACCCGTCCGGGCGGAGTGCGGCTGGTGCCGTCGTGATAGATCCGGTAGAGCAGAATCGAAACCCCTTCGTCCATGGGATTCAGAAAGTCGTTCGCTACGTAGACCTGAAAATCCAGGGACGCGCCGTTGAAGTCCGCGGGATTGTAGCTGCTCCGCAGCAGGCGAATGATTGCTTCCGTGGTGGCCGCAACAGCCGATGTGGTGGCCATCAGGGTTTGTCCGTCTGGCGCCGCCCCGTGGCGCGCGGCTTGTTCAGAAGGAGCTCCGCCTGGTCTTGCTGGTCGGGGTTCAGTTTGTACAGGCGTCCTGTGGCCGTTGGGGTTGTTTCAATCAGCAGCCCCTCGCGAACCAGCCACGCGAGCGCCCTCCGGGTCTCCACCACTTTGCGGTGAATCTCTTCCTCCAAGAGCCGCCAGCGTGCGATGCCCTCAAGGGAATCAGCCGCCGACGGATTTCGCAAAAAATAGGCCAATATCTCGCGCGCAGGCCGCGGTGCGCGACGGGGCGTTGTCACGTTGATTGTTCCAAGCTCCCGACTCGGTCACCGATCAACCGCAAACCGCCTTCCAAAGCATCTCGTGTTGACATAGAAGGAAATTTTCAGTGCAAACTTGATCCGGAGGCTCGCAAGCGGGTCGTGCCGGACCCGGCGCCGGGCGAAGTGCAATCGCCCGGCCATTTTGACAAGTGGAGGTTCTGAAAGGAGGATGAGGACGGAGGGAAAGCCGGTCTTCCCGCCGGGTCAGGAGCGACCCGCCGCGCGCGCATGCGCGGCGAGGCCATACTTCTTCACCAGCCGCCCGAAGGCGCGCCGTTCTTTGCCGGCCTCGCGTGCGGCATGCGTGATGTTTCCGGCGTGACGCTGCAGCAACTCATGGACATATTCCCGCTCGAAGTTTTGGATGTTCTGCTCCCGCGCCTGCCGGAAGGCGGTGGGAGGGGTTGTGGCTCGAGAGGAAGCGGGAACCGCGATGTCGCAGCCGTTGATCTGCGCGCCCTTCGAAAATGCGATCGCCTGCTGCACTACATTCACGAGTTCGCGAACGTTGCCCGGCCAGTCGTATGCCCCCAGCCGGTGCAGGGCCGCGGGAGAGAATGATTTCTGAGCTCCCGCGGGCAGATACATTTTCAGAAAATGCTGCGCCAGCAGAGCGATATCCCGTGGCCGGTCGCGCAAGGGCGGCAGATCCAGGTGCAGCACCTTCAACCGGTAATACAGGTCTGCACGAAACTGTTTCGCGGCCGTCTGTTGCTCAAGGTTCCGGTTGCTGGCCGAAATGATCTTGACGTCGCTGTGGACAAACCGCTCTGAGCCCAGCGGCTTGAACTGGCGTTCCTGAAGGAAGCGCAGGAGCTTGCCCTGCGCCGCGTGCGAAAGCGAGTCCACTTCATCGAGAAACAGCGTTCCCCCATGCGCCAGTGCCGCGAGGCCCCGCTGTTCCGCGTGGGCGTCGGTATATGCGCCGCGCGCGTGGCCAAAGAGCTCGTTTTCGATCAGGTGGTCGGGCACACCCGCGCAATCCATGGGAATGAACGGGTGGTTCCGGCGTTCGCTGAGGAAGTGGATCGCGCGCGCGAACATCTCCTTTCCGGTCCCCGTCTCGCCGGTGATCAGGATGGGGAAAGCGGCCAGAGCGCAGGATGCAACCTGCTCCGCGACCCGCAGGAAGACCGGATCCTGCCCCACCAGATTGGTCCGGCCGAGCTCGCGGATGAGATTCTCATACGCCTCAGTGCCTGCCTCTTCCGGTCCGAAATCGACCAGCCGCCGAACCCGCTGCCGCAGGATCTCCTGCTCTTCCGGCCAGAGAATGAGATCATCCGCGTTTGCAGAAGCCGACCCGATCGCGGCGGGCTCCACGTCTCGCGGGAGGATCGCCAGAACGCTGCTGCGCACGTTGTGGCGCTCGATCCACCGCAAGGCGTCCAGGGCCGGGGAAGGATCGGGAATCCCGATTAGCACGACCAGATCCACGCCGGAGTGGAGCAGGCTCTCCCCTGGAAACCTCTCCCAGGACTCCCGCCGCGTGGCGCAGCCGGATACACAAGCCTGCAGAGCATACACGCTTCCCGAGCCTTCTGAATCGGCTGTGTGCTCCGGGCCTCCAATCAACAGGATCTTTGCTTTCACGTCTCAACCTGCTACCCGTAGCTACTGCGTGGGAGTATACATATCGCAGCCTGCTATTTTCAAACGAAAAGAACCCGAAAATTCCTTTGCGCTGTGCGCTGCCGTACCCTCCAGCTCTGGGGACAGGTTTACCCTTGAGCTCTATTGCAAAAGTTAGTGAAATTGGCTGCGACGACGTTTCACTGGCGGCTCACGCTGCCGGCCGGCC
>DATKNR010000132.1:0-4335 GCA_035541255.1 Patescibacteria group bacterium
AGAAATGTGCCAGGCGGGGAAAATTCTCCGTGAAATCCCGGATGAGCGGGGTGGAGTGCGGGAGCTCGTGCGGCAGCAGGGCGCGACAGTCCATGGGCGTTTAGATGATAGTCCCGTCAAAAGGTGACGCGATAGTTCCGCTGTTTAGACGCGGGCGGCGGCCGGATGGAGTTCGCCCACGGTCGCGGCGATATGGTGCTTTCTGTCTTCCTTCAGCGGCAGCAGCGGCGAGCGCGGGAATCCACCGTGGTAACCGCGTAACTCCATGCCGTATTTCAGGCCGGGAATACCGTGGTCCGAGACGACGTTTTTCGAAGCGACCACCAGCCGCAACTGCAACTCGCGCGCTTCGTCGTGGCGCCCCTGCTGGAAGAGCTGGTAGAGCTCGACGCACTTTTCCGGGAAGAGGTCCGCCAGAGCCAGGATCGCTCCGCACCCGCCCATCGCCAGGCAGGGATAAACGACCGAGGCGCCGCCGGTGAGCACCTGAAATTGGCGAGGCGCGCCGGCCACAACTTCGCCGATGCGCTGCAGGCTGCCGGAACTGTCTTTGATGCCAACGATGTTCGCGTGCTGCGCCAGGGCGAGAATTTCGGGAGTCTCGAGGGTGATGTTGGTGAAGATCGGCACGGAATAGAGCAGCACCGGAATCGGCGAGGCATCCGCAACGGCGCGATAGTGACGAATGAAATGCTCGCCGCGATAAGTAGGTTTGTAATAGTAGGGAGTCTTGAGGAGCGCCACCTGGTATCCGAGGGAAGCGGCGCGCTTTGTGCGGGCGATGGTTTCGGCCGTGGATTCGGCACCGGTTCCCGCAATCAGAATTTTGCCGGGAGCGGCGGTTTCTTTCACGGCCGCGAGAATCTGGTCGGCTTCGTCGCGAGACACCATCACGGCCTCGCCGGTCGAACCAAGCACAACGTACCCGGATAGGCCGGTTTGATTGTAGAGACGGATGTTGTGCTTCATCCCCGCCAGCGAAACGCTGCCGTCGGCTTCGAATGGCGTGGTGAGCGCGGGAAAGATTCCGCTGACGTTCATGCCTAATCTCCGCTTCCCGGCGAGCCGGAAGCCGCAACCCGATTGTTGTGCAGGTCCTGCAGGCAAGAGACTTCGCGCTGCAATTCGATCAGCGCGTGGATGCCGCGCACGGCGGCATGGGCGGCGGAAAGGGTGGTGATGCAGGGAATGTTGTAGCGAATCGCGGCGCGGCGGATGGATTTTTCGTCATAGAAGGATTCGCGGCCGAGCGGCGTGTTGATGACAAGATTGACCTTGCCGGTCTTGATGAGGTCGACGATGTTGGGACGCCCCTCGTTGACTTTGTAGACTTCCTCGCAAGGCACGTTCGTGGCGTGCAGCGCAGCGGCGGTGCCGCGCGTGGCCACAATCTTAAAGCCCATGGAAACAAGTTCCTTGCCGATGGTGCCCAACTGGCGTTTGTCGCGGTCGTTCACGCTGATAAAAACCGTGCCGCGGCTGGGCAGCTTTTGACCGGCGGCGAGCTGGGCCTTGGCAAAGGCCTGGCCGTAAGAAGTGGAAATGCCCATCACTTCGCCGGTGGAACGCATTTCGGGACCGAGGATGGTGTCCACGCCGCGAAATTTGTTGAACGGAAAGACGGGGGATTTAACGGAGTAGAAATCGTGGGTGGCGATTTCCGCGACGCCGTTGCTGTGCACGAGGGGGAGATTCATGTCGGCGAGGCGACGCCCAACCATCAGGCGCGCACCGATTTTCGCCAGCGGCACGCCGGTGGCTTTGCTGACATAGGGAACGGTGCGGGATGCGCGCGGATTCACTTCCAGCACGTAGACGGTGTCGCGCTGGATAGCGTATTGCACATTCATCAGACCCACGACCTTCAGGGCGAGCGCCAGGCGCTTGGTGTAGTCGCGGATCGTGTCGAGAATTTTGGGCGAAAGGCTGACGGGAGGCAGCACACAGGAAGAATCACCGGAGTGGACGCCGGCTTCCTCGATGTGTTCCATGATGCCGCCGATGACCACGTCGGTGCCGTCGGCGAGCGCATCCACGTCCACTTCCGTGGCTTCTTCCAAGAATTGGTCAATCAGAACGGGGCGCGCTGGACCCATGAGCGCCGCTTGCGCAACGTATTCTTGAACCGTGTTCACGTCGTAGGCGATGACCATAGCGCGGCCGCCGAGCACGTAGCTGGGGCGAACAAGCACGGGAAGGCCGATCTCGCCGGCAACGCGCGCGGCTTCTTCGGGCACCAACGCCGTGCCGTTGCGAGGCTGAGGAATGCGCAACTCATCGAGCAAGCGGCCGAAGCGGCGACGGTCCTCGGCGAGGTCGATGGACTCGGGCGCCGTGCCGACGATGGACACGCCGTTGCGCTTGAGCTCCAGCGCCAGGTTCAGCGGCGTTTGACCGCCGAACTGCACGATGACTCCGGCAGGCTTTTCGCGTTCGACGATTGCGAGAACGTCTTCGAGGGTAAGCGGCTCGAAGTACAGGCGGTCGGAGGTGTCGTAGTCGGTCGAAACCGTCTCCGGATTGCAGTTGACCATCAAGGTTTCGAAGCCGTCGGCGCGCAGGGCGTAGGAGGCATGGCAGCAGCAGTAATCGAACTCGATTCCCTGCCCGATGCGGTTTGGTCCGCTGCCGAGGATCATAATCTTCGGTTTTTGCGTGGGATTGGTTTCGTCCTCGTCCTCGTACGTGGAGTACATGTAGGGAGTGAAGGATTCGAACTCGGCGGCGCAGGTGTCCACGCGCTTGAAAACGGGGGCGACGTTGTAGCGGGCGCGCTGGAGGCGAACCACAGCGGGCGTGGTCTTCCAGATTTGCGCGAGCTGCTCATCGCTGGCGCCCACGCGCTTGGCCTCGCGCAACAAATCCTTGGAAGCGGTTTCGACGGTGACCGACGCAACGCGGCGATTGACGGCGGTGAGTTCCTCGATCTGGTGAATGAACCAAGGATCGATTTTCGTAAGGTCGCAGATTTCCGCCGCCGGCAATCCACGCTCGACGGCGGTCAGCAACCAGTGGATGCGATCCGGTCGCGGTGTCGCAAGCTTTTCCCGCAGCAGCGAATCCGGAGTTTCCGCAGGCGCGCGCCAGGGGGTGCTCGGCTCCAGCGACCGGATACCCTTCTGCAACGCTTCCTTGAACGTGCGGCCAATGGACATCACTTCGCCAACGGACTTCATCTGCGTGCCCAACGTGCTGTCCGAGCCGGGGAATTTTTCGAACTGCCACTTGGGAATCTTGACCACGACGTAGTCAATTGTGGGCTCGAAGCAGGCCGGGGTTTTCTGCGTGATGTCGTTGGGAATTTCGTCGAGCGTCATGCCAACAGCGAGGCGCGCGGCGATTTTGGCGATTGGGAAGCCCGTGGCTTTGCTGGCGAGCGCGGAACTGCGGGAGACGCGCGGGTTCATTTCGATCACGACCATGCGGCCGTTTTCGGGATTGATCGCGAATTGCACGTTTGAGCCGCCGGTTTCGACGCCGACTTCGCGGATGATGGCCGCGGCGGCATCGCGCATGCGCTGGTATTCCTTGTCGGTCAACGTCTGCGCCGGGGCGACGGTGATGGAATCGCCGGTGTGCACGCCCATGGGGTCGAAATTCTCGATGGTGCAGATGACCACGAAGTTGTCGCGGAAATCGCGCATCACTTCGAGCTCGTATTCCTTCCAGCCAAGAACCGACTCTTCGACAAGGGCTTCGTGCACGGGGCTCATGTCGAGCGCGTGGGCGATGGATTCGGCGAACTCTTCCTTGTTATAGGCAATCGCGCCGCCGGTGCCGCCCAGAGTGAAGGAGGGGCGAATAACCAGCGGGAAGCCGAGTTGATCGCAGAGGCGCATGGCGTCCTGCGCATTGTTGACCAGGGCGGAGGCGGGCACTTCGAGGCCAATCTTGCGGCAGGCGTCTTTGAACCAAAGCCGGTCTTCGGCCACCTTGATCGCGCGCAAGGAAGCGCCGATCATTTCGACTTTGTGCTTTTCGAGAATGCCGCCCTCGGCAAGTTCGACGGCCAGATTCAGAGCCGTCTGCCCGCCGACGGTGGGGAGCAGCGCGTCCGGCTTCTCCTTGATGAGGATTTCTTCGAGATACTCCTTCGTAAGCGGCTCGATATAGGTGCGGTGCGCTAACTCCGGGTCGGTCATGATCGTCGCCGGATTGGAGTTCACCAGCACGACCTCGTAGCCTTCGGCCCGCAGCGCCTTGCACGCCTGCGCGCCGGAATAGTCGAATTCGCACGCCTGGCCGATAATGATCGGCCCCGACCCGATAATGAGAATCTTCTTGATGTCTTTGCGCTTCGGCATTTAGCTCCGTCTACTCTCAGTTATACCCGGT
>DATKNR010000133.1:0-6144 GCA_035541255.1 Patescibacteria group bacterium
TCGCCGACCGCCG
This sequence comes from Patescibacteria group bacterium, assembly GCA_035541255.1. GTDB lineage: Bacteria > Acidobacteriota > Terriglobia > Acidiferrales > UBA7541 > JOPF136. The sequence continues at coordinate 14 of DATKNR010000133.1, forward strand.
GCGCCCGCGGCAAAGGGCGAGGCGGAGATCACTCCGTGCGCGCACATCGAATCGCTGAGCGGCGATCCGAACTTCATGACCTCGCTGGCGCGTGGGCTGGCGGTGATCCAGTCGTTCACGGAGCGGAAGCGGCAGATGACCATCTCGCAGCTGAGCCTGAAAACGGGACTTTCGCGCGCGGCAGTGCGGAGGTGCCTGTACACGCTGCAAAAACTGGGGTACGCGGGAACGGACGACAACCGGCATTTCTATCTGCGGCCGCACGTGCTGGCGCTGGGACACTCGTACATCAGCTCGATGCCGCTTTCCTCGTCGGCGCAACCGGTGCTGGAGCATACAAGCAAACTGCTGCACGAATCGTGTTCGATCGCGACGCTGGACGGAGTGGATGTGATTTACGTGGCGCGTGCGAGCGTGACGCGGATCATGTCGATCGATCTGCGCGTGGGGAGCCGGCTGCCGGCGTACTGCACGTCGATGGGCCGGGTGCTGCTGGCTAATTTGCCCGCGGAGGAACTGGAGCGGCTGCTGCCGTCAATCGAATTCACACAGCGCACGGAACGCACGGTGCGGAGCATGGAGAAACTGCGGCAGATCCTGCGGCAGGTGCAGCGCAACGGCTACGCGATTGTGGACCAGGAACTGGAGCTGGGACTGAGGTCGATGGCGGTGCCGATCCGGAACGCGGCGGGTACGGCGGTGGCGGCGCTGAACGTGGGGACACACGCGCAGCGCGTGTCCATCCAGCAGTTGCAGAATACATTTCTTCCGCACCTGCAGGCGGCGGCGGAAGAGCTGTCGATGTTGCTGCGCTGAGGGAGGCGGAGAGAGCGGCGTGTGGACCGTAGATATTGACGTTGGCGGAACGCTGACGGACGGGCTGTTCAGCGACGGCAACCGTGTGGAATGCGTGAAGGTGGACAGCACGCCGCACGACCTGACGGTGTGCCTGTTCGATTGCCTGGCGCAGGGAGCGACGCGCGCGGGATTTCCGGACGCGGCATCGTTCCTGGAGGAAGTGGAACTGATCCGCTGGTCCACCACGATCACGTCGAACGTGCTGGCGGAAGGACGCGGGCCGCGGATCGGCCTGCTGGTGGCGTCTGGCGAGGAGAAACGTCTGTACGGCCGCGATGCACGCAGCCCGGCGCTGGGGCGGCTGGTGGCGGAAACAGATGTGGCCGCCATCGGCGACGCGGCAGACGAGACCGCGATTGTGAAAGCGGCGCGTGCCCTGCTGGAACGCGGAGTGCGGCGCATCTGCGTGAGCCTGCCGGGGGCGCACCGGGATGCGGCGCGCGAATTGCGGATGAAAGCGATCCTGGGGCAGCAGTACCCGGACCACTACCTGGGGTCGGTGCCGTCGCTGGCGGGGAGCGACGTATCGAAGAGCGCGGACGACGCGACGCGGACCTACTGCGCGCTGATCAACGCGTACACGCACGGGGCGCTGGCAGCGACGCTGTTCAAAGCGGAGGACGAACTGCGCGAGACGATGAGGTTTGCCGGAACGTTTCTGGTGAGCCAGACGAGCGGGGGAATGGCGGGAATCGCGAAGACGCGGGCAATCGACACGATCGAGTCGGGGCCGATCCTGGGGCTGCACGCGAGCGCGCATCAGGCGCGGGCCTATGGAGCTGGCGGCGTGGTGGCAATGGACGTGGGCGGGACGACGGCAAAAATCGGAGTGCTGCGCGGCGGTGAGGCGGTGGAACGGCGGCCGTCGGATTTCTTCGGTATACCCGTCGAGATTTCCGGGCCGTATCTCCGTTCGATCGCGTTGGGCGGCGGGAGCGTGGTGGGCGCGGAGGGCAACGGGAGCGCCGCGAAGATCCATCTGGGGCCGGAGAGCATGGGCTCGTATCCGGGGCCGGCGTGCTACGGGCTGGGCGGGGACCAGGCGACGCTGACCGACGCGTTTCTAACTGCGGGGCTTCTGAATGCGGAATATTTCCTGGGAGGCGCGAAGCACATCGACGCGGAACTGGCGCGGAAGACGATTGAGGAGCGCGTGGCGGGTCCGGCGGGGATTTCGCTGGAAGATGCGTGCCGGCGGATCGTGACGAGGGCGTTCGAGATGGTGGCGGGAGTGATTGCAGAGGCAAAGGCGGAGCTGGGGCTCGATCTCGCCGGACACACGCTGTATGCGTACGGAGGAAACGGCGGGCTGTTCGCGTGCGGCGTGGCGGAGAAGGCGGGCATCGGGCGGGTGCAGATATTTTCGCTGGGGCCGGTGTTCAGCGCGTTCGGCTCGTCGGTGTCAGACGTGTGCCATGTGTATGAGCGGGCGCTGGCGGAGCACAAAACAGCAGAGGACGCGAGGAGCGCGCTGCGTGCGGCGATGGAAGAGATTCGCGGGGAGGCGGTGAAAGACCTGCTGGGCGAAGGAATCCGTCCCAACGGATTGAAGTGGGGCATCGAACTGGAAGTGGCGGGAGCGGCGGGGCGCACGACGACGGTGCGATGCGAGGAATCGGCGCTCCAGAGCGCGGAGGCGATGCGGAAGGCGATCGCCGATGCGCGCGTGGAATTGATGCGCGTGCGCGTGGAGCAACCGATGGGACGGCCGAGACTGGAGTCGCGGAAGCCGGCGGGCGCGGACGCAGCGCGAGCGAAAACGGGGACAAGGAGCGTGCTGTGGGGAAGCCGGAGCGGCCAGGCGACTCTCTATCGCTGGGAGGCGCTGGAACCGGGAAACCGGGTGGAAGGATGCGCGATTCTCGAGGGGGCGAACACGACGTATCTGGTGCCGGAGGGATGGGTGTTGGAGATGGACGGATACGGTAACGCGAGGGTGGAGAGGAAATAGGAAAAAGCAGGTCCCTGCCTGCCATGCCTGGGGCAGGCGGCGGCAGGCAGGCCTCATCCGTCCCGAAAATCGGGGCCGGATTCGGGATGACAGCGATTTCGGGCAGCGAGGTGAAGGATGGCGGCGGACGGGCAGAAACGGATTCGCGTGACGGAATATCTGGACCTGGACCTGGACGGCGAGCGCTGGCTGTGCAACCGGTGCGGCAGGGAGCTGGGCCCGGCGCGGGAGAATTACAAGAAGGGCTGCCTGGTGCACGAGCGCGACCCGCGGGAAATTCATCCGCCGATTGTAGGAGGCGAGTTCAATTTTTCTCCGGACCCACAGTGGGTGCGCATTGTGGAGTTTTACTGCCCGGGATGCGGGACGCAGATTGAAACGGAATATCTGCCGCCGGGACACCCGATTACGCATGACATCGAGATTGATATCGCGCGACTGAAACAGCGTCTGGACACGGGCGAGTTTGCGATTCGCGAAGGACGACTCGAGGCGGGGAAGTGAATTCGATCGACATCGACGTGGGAGGGACGTTCACCGACCTGGTGGTGAATTACGACGGGCGGGCGGCGGCGCGGAAAGTGCCGACGACGCCGTACGACCTGTCCGTGTGCTTCTCGCGGGTGATCGAAGAGGGCGCGAAGGCGCTGGGCGTGGGCATGGAGGAACTGCTGCCGGGAATCGACATGATCCGGTATTCGACGACGATCGCGATGAACCGGCTGATCGAACGGAAAGGGCCGCGGCTGGCATTGCTGACCACCGAAGGACACGAAGACGTGGTGCTGATCGGCCGCGGGGCGCAGTGGATCGACGGGACGCGCGTGCAGGAGCGGAGAAACCTGGCCATCCAGAGGAAGCCGGAGCCGCTGGTGCCGCGGCACCTGATCGCGGGAGTGAAAGAGCGAGTGGATTCGCGGGGGAAGGTGATCCGTCCGCTCGATGAAGCGGACGTGCGGGAGAAGGTGCGGACGCTGGTGTCGCGTGGCGCGCGGGGATTCGTGGTGTCGCTGCTGTGGGGATTCCTGAACCCGGTGCACGAGCGGCGGGTGAAGGAAATCATCCGCGACGAATACAAGGAATTCCACATCGGGTACCTGCCGGTGGTGCTGGCCGGGCAGGTGGTGGGGAAACTGGGCGAATACGAACGTACGATGGCGGCAATCCTGGACGCGTACCTGCAACGGTCGATGCAGATCGACCTTTCGGCGATGTGGGACAAACTGCGCGAGCGGGGATACAAACGGCCGCTGCACATGATCCAGAGCTCTGGAGGGATCGCGGAAGTTTTCCGCACGACGGCGAGCCGGACGTTCAACAGCGGGCCGGTCTCGGGCCTCATGGGCGCGCACCACGTGGCGCAGTCGCTGGGCTACCAGAACGTGGTGATGACGGACATGGGCGGAACGAGCTTCGACGTCGGGCTGGTGGTGAAAGACAGCGTGCGGAGCTACGACTTCCGGCCGATCATCGACCGCTGGATGGTGGGCATCACGATGATCAAAACGATGTCGATCGGGGCAGGGGGCGGATCGATCGCGTCGGTGAATCCGCTGCTGGAAAACCGTGTGCAGGTGGGTCCGAGAAGCGCGGGATCGATGCCGGGGCCGGCATGCTTCAACCTGGGCGGACGCGAGCCGACGGTGACGGACGCGGACGTGATGCTGGGCTATCTGAACCCGGAGTATTACTTCGGCGGACGGATGCGGCTGGACAAAAACCAGGCGGCGCGGGCGATCCGGGAAAAAATCGCGCAGCCGCTGGGAGTGAGCGTGGAACAGGCGGCGGCGCTGGTGCGGAAAATCGTGAACGGGAACATGGCGTCGGCAATCATGAAAGAGGTGCACCTGCGCGGGTACAGCCCTTCGGATTTTATTTTATTCGTGGGCGGGGGAGCGGGGCCGACGCACGCGGAGGGATTCAAAGGCGATATTCCGAAGGCGTTCACGTTTCCCTTCTCGCCGGTGTTCTGCGCGTACGGCTCTTCGACCATGGACATCCTGCACGTGTACGAGCAATCCAGGCGGCTGACGCTGATGGCGCCGGGAACACAAACGCTGACGGAGGACTACGCGGCATTCAACGAGACGGTGGAAGGGCTGGTGGCGCAGGCGGCGAGAGATCTGGCGGCGGACGGGTTCGATCCCGGCGCGGCAACCCTGGCGCTGGAACTGGACATGCTGTACGGCGGCCAGTTCCACGTGAAACGGGCGCTTTCGCCACGGATGGCAATCCATTCGGGAGAGGACGTGCGGGCGATCTGCACGGCATTCCACAAAGAATTCAGCGAAGCGTTCAGCCCGTTTGTGGTGAACCCAGAGGGCGGCGTGTTCGTGGAAAGCTTTGTGTTGAAGGCCGTGGTGCCGACGAAAAAGGTGAGCCTGCCGGAGAACAAACTGGAGAAAGCGGACCCGGCAGCGGCGCGAAAAGGCGAACGGGGCGTCTACTGGCCTGGCGAAGGTGAGTCGCGGCCGACGCCGATTTTCGCCGGCGAGCTGCTGCGGCCCGGGAACCTGGTGCGCGGGCCAGCGGTGGTGGAGAGCGAATACACGACGGTGGTGGTGCCGCCGGCGATGCAGTACCGCATTGACGCGCATGGCTTGGGAATCCTGGAAGCATAGGGGAGCGAGGGAGCGATGCCGATCCCGACACTGGCGGAAAAACTGGAATGGCTGAAGCCGGCGGCGGCGACGGCGGAGGAACGGGCGTGCGCCGCGCAGGTGCAGCAGGGCGACTACGAAATCGGTGTGCAGATTACGAACGATATTCTGGACGAGGCGATGGAAGTGTTCGTGCGTTCGTCGCGGAGCTACTTCGGCGTGTCGGGCGATTCGATGGTGGCGATTTTCACGGCGAACGGAGACCTGATCAACGCGTCGTGCGGGACATATCTGCACGCGATCATCCAGCCGATCATCATCAAATTCGTGCAGAAGTATTACGCGGAGAATCCGGGGATCCGCGAGGGAGACATCTGGTACACGAACGACGCGCTGTACGGAGGCATCCACAACCCGGACCAGGTGTGCCTGATGCCGGTGTTTTACAAGGGAAAGCTGCTGGCGTGGGCCTCAGCGGCGCTGCACACGACGGAAACGGGAGCGACGGAGCCGGGCGGGATGCCGGTGAGCGCGAAATCGCGGTTCGAAGAAGGGCTGAACATGCCGCCCATGAAGATCGGGGAAAACTTCGAGCTGCGGAACGACTTCCTGGAGTTTTATTCGGTGTATGGACTGCGGGCGCCGGCGATGTTCATTTCCGACCTGCGGGCGCGGTGCACGACGGCGGACCGGGTGCGGATTCGTCTCTTGGAGCTGGCGGA